>DATKEI010000182.1:0-17624 GCA_035544455.1 Binatia bacterium
CGTGACGCCCTTGCCGATGACGACCACGCGCTTCCGGGCCCGCCGGCCCGGCGCGTACGTGAGGTGGATGAACTTGGGCGACTGCAGGCTGCCCTGGGCCACTCCGAGGTAGGCGCCCATCCCGAGCTTCTCGCAGTCCTCTCGCTCCAGCACCTTGAGATCGAGCTTGCCCGCCTGGGCGATCTCGGCGGCCCGCTCGGCCAGGTAGGTGGGGGTCACCACGTTGGCGGGCTCGTTGACGAGATCGCGGGCGAGGCAGACACCGGCCGCGGTGAGCTCCCCCAGGCCCAGCCCGTCCCGGGCCGCGGCATGGCTCCGCCGCTCGCTCTCGAGGACGGTGAGGGTCTCGATGGCCTTGTCGCTCTTGTCCTTGAGATACCGATCGAAGCGGTAGGTGCCCAGGGCGGCGCCCTCGACGACGACGTGGGACCGGAGCCGCGCCGGGACGCCGTCGGGCGGCATCATGACCGCGACGCTCCGGGCCCCGAGATCGCGGGCGCGGCGCACTCCGGCGGCGGCCGCCCGGCGCACCGCATCGGCGCCATAGGTCTTCCTGGTGCCGAGGCCCACGACCATGACCCGCTCCGCGCGGATCCCGGAGCCGCGGAAGAAGTAGGACAGCTGACCAGGCTTGCCCTCGAACTTCTCGGCGGCGAGCACCCGGGCGAGCTGGCCCCCGAGGGCCGCGTCCAGGGCCTGCAGCCCGGGCGACAGGCGGGACTCCTCGGCGTGCTTGCCCACGAGCAGCACCTCTCCGCGAGCCTCGATCGGGCTCCGCGTCTCGAGCGAGACTCTCATCGGACCGCTCCTCCCTCCTGTCGTACGCGCATGGCCCGGCGGATCATGTCGGCCAGGCCATCGGTGGTGTCGTAGTCGCCGAGCTCGCCCAGCGGCACCCACCGCGCCTCGGCGGCGTCGCTGCCGGCCTGGAGATGGCCGTCCACCACCTCCGCCACGAAGTCGATGATCACCCAGTGATAGCGGATCCGAGCCTCGCCCCCGGCTGGGTCCGGCTCGGCAATGACCCGGTCGATGACGCCGCAGACCTCGCCGACGCGCACCCTCAGCCCGCACTCCTCCGCGACCTCGCGGGCCGCGGCCTCCTGGATCCGCTCGCCCAGCTCGATGAGACCGCCGGGGAGGCTCCACTTCCCCGCGGCCGGGGGCCGCCCGCGCCGGACGAGGAGGACGCGATCGCCGTCGAAGACAACGGCCCCGACGCCCGCCCGCGGCGAGTCGGGAAACTCGCGCTGCGCTATCATCTCTCCTCCGGGCGGCCGCGGCGCCACGGGTCCGCCGGCGCCCCGCGGCCGCCGCATGCCGGATGAGGAACGCGCTCCGCCCCGGGACGGCGCACCCGGCGGCGTGCGCTCCCGGGATCGATCGCCGCGCGGTGAACGCAGGCACGAGCACACCTCACGCGACGCACGAGCCCGGTGCCCCGCTCACCCGGCGCCAGCCGCCACGACCGGCGGGGTCCCGCGGCCCCGCCGGGTCCACGGCTCGGTCCCGTACTTGTCCCGGGCCAGCGCGTCCGCGTGCTCGCGCTCCGCGGAGGAGAGGTCGCCCCGCTCCAGCGCGACGCCGTGCGCCTGGCGGAACCCGCGGGCCAGCGCGTCCGCCGTCTCGCCAAAGGACGGGCGGCGGCCGAGCGCGGCCTCGAGCGTCGTCATCCCGGCGAGTGGATCCGGCCCTCCCGGGAACACCGCCGACAGCCGCGCCGGATCCGCCGCGAGCATGACCGACCCGTGCTGGAGGAACGCCGTGCCCCGCCGCCGCTGCGCGCTGCCGACGATCTTGCGACCCCGGGCCTCGAGCTCGAACGAGCCCGTCCGCGCGAAGCAGAAGGCCGGCATGGTGGCTGGATCGGACGGCTGGACAGCGACCATGTCGACTGGCGCCCCCAGGCCCCGCAGGCCGGAGGCCAGCGCCGCCCCGATCCAGCGGTAGGTGTCGAGCAGCACGTCGGCGCCCGCGAAGTCTCCGGCCGCGGCCACGACGCTGTACGTCAGCTCGAGGGAGGCGTCCTCGTGCAGGATGGCACTGCCTCCGGTGAGCCGCCGGACCACGTCCACACCGAGGGCGCGGGCGGCGGCCAGGTCGATCCGCCCGTCCAGGCGCTGCCCGTAGCCCAGCGAGACAGCCGGTGGATCCCAGGCGAAGAAGCGGAGCGTCGGTGGGCTCTGCCCCCGGAGCCGGCCCAGGAACAGGACCTCGTCCACCGCCATGTTAAAGGCCCCCGGAGCGGGGGGGGTGACGAGGAGCCGGAACGCCGTCATCCCGCGCGAGACCCCGCCGCGCACTCGGCCCCTCGGCCTGCCCGCGCGCGCCAGCGGGGGACGCGGGAGGGCCCCGCGGCGACGCCGCCCGTCAGCGCGGCGGCGTCCACCTGAGCCGCGGCTGCCGGGCTGCCAGCGTCTGGTCCAGGCGCCGCACCGGGGTGGTGACCGGGGCGTCGTGGATCAGCTTGGGGTCCTCCTCGGCCTCGCGGGCGATCTGCAGCATCGCGTCGCAGAAGTCGTCGAGCGTCTCCCGGGACTCCGTCTCGGTCGGCTCGATCATGAGCGCCTCCTCGACGATCAGCGGGAAGTACGTCGAGGGCGCGTAGAAGCCGAGGTCGAGGAGGCGCTTGGCGATGTCCATGGCGGTCACGCCGTGCCGCTTCTGCCGCCGCGCCGACACCACGCACTCGTGCATGCAGTAGCCCGTGGCCGAGCGGTCGTAGTGCGACTGGAGGCGGGCCAGGACGTAGTTCGCGTTGAGGATGGCATTGTCGGCCACGGCGCGGAGACCGTCCGGCCCCATGGTGCGAATGTAGGTGTAGGCGCGCACGAGCATGCCGAAGTTGCCCCAGAACGCCTGCAGCTTGCCGATGGACTGCGGCCGCTTCCAGTCGAGCCGGAACACCCCGGACGTCTCGTCGCGGACCACCACCGGGACGGGCAGGAACGGGGCGAGGTGCGCCTTGACGCCGACCGGGCCCGCGCCCGGGCCGCCCCCGCCGTGGGGAGTGGTGAACGTCTTGTGCAGGTTGAAGTGGCAGACGTCGAAGCCGAGATCCCCGGGCCGCGTGATGCCAAGGATGGCGTTGAAGTTGGCCCCGTCCATGTACACCTGGACGCCCCGGGCATGGCAGAGATCGGTGATCTGGTGGATGCGCGACTCGAACATGCCCAGCGTGTTGGGTTGGGTGATCATGAACGCGGCCACATCCGCGTCAAGGTGCCGCTCGAGGCCGGCCAGGTCGACCTCGCCGGCCTCGTTGGACCTGAGCTGGACCACCTCGTAGCCGGCCAGCGCCGTGGAGGCCGGATTGGTGCCGTGCGCGGAGTCCGGCACGAGGACCTTGGTCCGCCGCTCGCCCCGGGCCAGATGGTAGGCCCGGATCATCAGCACCCCGGCCAGCTCGCCCTGGGCTCCGGCCGCGGGCTGGAGGGAGACGTGATCCATCCCCGCGACCTCGGCCAGGTCCTGGGCCAGCTCCCACATGAGCTGGAGCGCGCCCTGCGCCCCCGCCTCCGGGGTGAGCGGGTGCAGGCGCGCGAACCCGTCCAGGCGCGCCATGTCCTCGTTGACCTTCGGGTTGTACTTCATGGTGCAGGACCCGAGCGGGTAGAAGTGGGTGTCGACCCCGTAGTTCATCTGGCTGAGCCGCGAGTAGTGGCGGACGACGTCGAGCTCCGACACCTCGGGCAGCTCGGCCGGCGCCGCGCGCAGGAACTCGCGGGGCAGGAGCGCGGCGGCGTCGCCCACCGGCACGTCGCACTCCGGCAGCGAGTGGGCGATGCGCCCGGGGGCGGACAGCTCGAAGACCAGCTTGTCGTAGGGAGGCCTGGCGGTCGCCATCGCTCAGGCCACCGCACGCGCCAGAGCGGCGGCGTACGCGTCGATCTCGCCCCGGGTGCGCTGCTCGGTGACGGCCACCAGCAGCGCGCTCCGGTGGGCGCGATCGAAAGTCTTCAGCGGAATCCCGGCCAGGATCCGGTCCTTCAGGAGCCGCTTGACGACGCGGTCCGGCGACACCGGCAGCTCCAGCGTGAACTCCTTGAAGAAGGGGGCGTGATAGCGCAGGCGCACCCCCGGCACCGCTGCCAGCGCATCGGCCGCGTAGTGCGCCTTGGCCGCCGAGAGCTCCCCCACCCGCCGCAGCCCCTGCTTGCCCAGGATGGCCACGTAGATGGTCGCCATCAGCGCGCACAGGGCCACGTTGGTACAGATGTTCGACGTCGCCTTCTCCCGGCGGATGTGCTGTTCGCGCGTCTGGAGCGTGAGGACGAACCCGCGGCGGCCCTCGATGTCCACCGTCTGGCCCACCAGGCGGCCGGGCATCCGGCGCACCAGCTCCATCCGGCACGCGAAGACGCCGAGGTTCGGGCCTCCGAACCCCAGGGGAACGCCGAGCCCCTGCCCCTCGCCCACCGCGATGTCGGCGCCCATGGCGCCCGGCGGCGTGAGGAGCCCGAGGTTGACCGGATCGGCGGCGACGACGAGCAAGGCTCCGGCGGCGTGGGCGATCTCCCCGGCGGTCCGCACGTCCTCCAGGCAGCCGAAGAAGTTCGGGTACTGCACGATCACCGCCGCCGTCTTCTCGGTCACGGCGCGGCGCAGGGCGTCGAGATCGGTTCCGCCGTCGCCGACGGGCACCGACGCGATCCGGACGTCGGGCCCCTCGGCATACGTCTCCGCCACCTGCCGGTAGAGCGGGTTCACGCCCCCCGACATCGCCACGACGCGCCGGCCCGTCACCGCCGCCGCCATCAGCATCGCCTCGGCCAGAGCCGAGCCCCCGTCGTAGATCGAGGCGTTGGCCACGTCCATGCCGGTGAGCTCGGCCATCATCGTCTGGTACTCGAAGATGGTCCGCAGCGTGCCCTGGCTGGCCTCGGGCTGGTACGGGGTGTACGCGGTGAAGAACTCGCCGCGTGAGATCAGGTGGTTGATGGGGCTCGGGATCGCGTGGTCGTACGAGCCGCCGCCGAGGAAGCACGCGCAGGCCTCGGCGTGGGCGTTCCGCCCGGCCATGGCTCGCAGCTGGCGGACGAGGTCCGTCTCGGCCATGGCGGGCGCGACGGCCAGCGGCCGCGACAGCCGAGCCTTGGGGGGAATCCGCCCCAGCAGGTCCTCGACCGAGCTGGCGCCGATGGTCGCGAGCATCTCGCGCTGCTGGGCCGGCGTGTTCGGAATGTAGCGCATGGGGGCGCTAGTGGCCTCCGGCGGCGATGAGCTTCTCGTAGGCCGCCGCGTCGAGCAGCCCGTCGTACTCGGCCGGGTTCGCGAGCGCGATCACGATCATCCAGCCCTCGCCGTAGGGATCGCCGTTGACGGTTTCCGGCTTCCTGGCGAGCGATTCGTTGACCGCCGTGACCTCGCCGGTGAGCGGCGCATAGAGGTCGGACACCGCCTTGACCGACTCGACGACCCCGAAGGTCTTCATGGCCGACACCCGCGCGCCCACCTTGGGCAGCTCGACGAACACGACATCCCCGAGCTGCTCCTGCGCATAGGCGGTGATGCCGACGCGGGCGTGGTCGCCCTCGCGGCGGGCCCACTCGTGCTCCTTTGTGTACCGGAGATCCGCCGGGACGGTGGCCATGGCGCTTCCTATCCTTTCTTCACCCGGGATGGATGGAACGGGGTCCTCACCACCCGGGCCCGCCGGGAGGTGCCGCGCACCTCGACGGCGAGCTCGGTGCCGACCGGGGCCAGGTCGGCGCGCACGTACCCCATGGCGATGAACCGGTCCAGGCTCGGAGCGTACGAGCCCGACGTGACCTGTCCCACCGCCGCCTCCTCGTTCCGGATCGGGTACCCGTGCCGCGCCACCGCGCGGTCGACCATCTCGATGCCCACCAGCCGCCGCGCGACCCCGCGCCCGCGCACGCTCTCGATGGCGGCCCGGCCAATGAACTCTCCCTTGGCCGGCTTGACCACCCACCCGAGGCCGGCGGCGAGCGGGTCTGTCGTGTCGTCGATGTCGTTGCCGTAGAGGGTATAGCGCATCTCGAGGCGCAGGGTATCGCGCGCGCCGAGGCCGATGGGCCGGATGCCCTCGCCGCCGCCCGCCTCCATGAGCGCGCGCCAGAGTGCCTCGGCCCGCGGCGCCGGCACGTACAGCTCGAAGCCGTCCTCGCCGGTGTAGCCCGTCCGCGAGATGAGGACGGGCTCGCCGGCCACGCGGCCGCGCGCGAACCGGTAGTAGCCGATCGCGGTCACGTCCCCATCGGCGAGGCGGGCGACCAGCCCCTCCGCGCGCGGCCCCTGCACCGCGAGCAGCGCGGTCTCGGCGCTGACGTTCGCCCACTCCCCGCCGCCGGCGTGCTCGGTGACCCACCGCCAGTCCTTGTCGATGTTGGCGGCGTTCACGGTGAGCATGTAGTGCTGGTCCCCCAGGCGGTACAGGGTCAGGTCGTCGACGATGCCGCCGTCGGGATAGCAGAGCAGGGCATACTGCACCTGGCCCACCTCGAGGGCGGCCACGTCGTTCGTGGTGAGGGCCTGGAGCGAGGAGAGCGCCCGGGGCCCGCGCACCTCGAATTCGCCCATGTGGCTGATGTCGAACAGCCCGACCGCGCCGCGCACCGCCCGATGCTCCTCCACGATACCGGCGTACTGGACGGGCATCTCCCAGCCGCCAAAGGGGACCATCTTCGCCCCCGCCTTGACGTGGACGTCGAACAGCGGAGTGCGTTTGAGACGAGCGCTGGGAGTGATGTCACTCATGGACCGGCGAGACTCGCCTCATGGTAGTCGAATGCCCATGCCGTCGCAAGACGCTCCCCCGGCCCGCTCGGCCCGTCGCCAGGCTCGGCGTTCGGACCGCGCCCCGGCTCCCCCTATCCTTCCCGGTCGAGCACGTGGCCGAGGGCCTCGACGAAGCGGTCGATGTCGGCGTCGGTCATGGCGAGGGAGCACGCGCCGAGCCCGCGCTGGGACAGGATCGCGCCCTCGTTGAGCAGCCCCATGAACACGCGCCCCGCCTTGCCGCGGTCCTCCGGCTGAGCGGAGCGGCAGTCGGTGAGGCGCTTCTTCGTCCAGTGCAGCCAGAAGAGCGAGCCCACTCCCGTCACCTGGCCCGGGTGCTTGCGTCGCCGCAAGAGGCGCCGCACGCCATCGCGGAGGCGGTCGCCAAGGGCATCGAGCCGCGCATAGGCCTCCGGGGTCAGCGCCTCCATGGTGGCCACACCCCCGGCCATGGTGAGGGGGTTGGCGTTGAAGGTGCCGCCGTGGTTGATCCGGCCGCCACCCCCGCGCGGATCGTAGGAGCTCATGATGTCGGCGCGGCCCCCGAAGGCGCCGACGGCGAGGCCACCGCCGATGATCTTGCCGAGGGTGGTCAGGTCGGGCGTGACCCCGAAGCGCTCCTGGGCGCCGCCGGGCGCGACGCGGAAGGAGATGACCTCGTCGAAGATCAGCACGATGCCGAGCCGGCGCGTGGCCTCGCGAAGCCCGGCGAGGAAGCCCTCGGCGGGAGCGACCAGGCCCGCGTTGGCGACCAGCGGGTCGATGATCACGGCGGCGAGGTCGCCGGCGTGCTGTTCGAGGATCGTCAGGCAGGCGCCGAGGTCGTTCCACGGCAGGACGACCACGAGCTTGAGCACCGCCTTCGGTATCCCCGCCGACCACGCCACCGCCCTCGGGCGCTTGCGGCTGCCCGATCCCTCCGCCCCCGCCGCCACGCTCACCAGGACCCCGTCGTGCGTCCCGTGGTACGCGCCCTCGAACTTGGCGATCTTCTCGCGGCCCGTGAAGGCGCGAGCCCCGCGCACGGCGTGCATCGTCGCTTCGGTACCCGAGTTGGCGAAGCGGATCACCTCCATGCTCGGGATGCGGCGGGTCAGGATCTCGGCCAGGCGCACCTCGTGCTCGGTGGGACCCGGGAAGGACATCCCGCGCGTGGCCGCGTCCTGCACGGCTCGCACGACGGCCGGATGCGCGTGGCCGAGAATCAGGCTCGTGTAGTTCCCGTTGAAGTCGAGCCGCTCGTTGCCGTCGGCGTCCCACAGGCGGGGCCCCTCGCCCCGCACGATGTAGAAGGGGTACGGGTCGAAGAACGTCGTCGTCCGGCTGTTGCCGCCGGGCATGACGCGGAGCGCCTCCTCGAACATCTCACGAGAGCGGGGCGTCTTGGCGGCGTAGTCGGTGATGTGGGCGCTCGAAGTCATGGCCGACCTCCCGGTCGTGCCCTCACGCCGCGGGCTCGATGGCGGCGTCGAGGGTCAGGTGGTGGTGCCGGCGGAGGGCATGGGCCTCCGCCACGCTCACGCGCTGGAAGCGCACGCGCTGTCCGGGCCTGAGCTGGCCGATCCGTGCGATGTCGAACGAGCAGACGGTGGCGATCTTCGTATAGCCGCCGGTCGACTGCCGGTCCACCAGCAGCACGATGGGCTGGCCGTCGCCCACGACCTGGATCCCGCCGAGCGGGATCCCGTCCGAGATGACGTCGTGCCCGCGGTTGTGCTCGATGCGCGGGCCGCGCAGGCGCGCGCCCATGCGGTCGGCCTGGGGCAGGAGCTCGTACGGGCCCGCGAGGAAGGCGGCGACGCCCGCGGCGGTGAAGCGGTCGTCCTGAGGGCCAAGGACGACGCGCGCCACGACCCGGTCGGGATAGGTGGGCACGAGCTCCGGGCGGAGGCGGCCGGGCCGGCCGTCGGCGGCGGCGCCAAGCGCGAGGACGTCGCCGCGGCGCACGGCGCGGCCCTCGAGCCCGCCGAGCTGTCCGCGCAGGTACGTGGCGCGCGAGCCCAGCGCCGGCGGGGTGGCGATGCCGCCCTCCACGGCGAGGTAGGCGCGCACCCCGGCGCGCGCGGGACCGAGCTTGACGACGTCGCCGGGGCGGACGCGGAAGCCGCTCCAGCGCGGCACCTCGGCGCCATTCAGCGTCACCGCCATCTCGGCCCCGGTCACGGCCACCAGACGCTCGTCCGCGAGCTCGACGCGCGGGCCGATGAGCGTGCACTCGAGGGCGGCCGCCGCCTGCGGGTTCCCCACGAGGCGGTTGGCCAGAGCAAAGGCCTCCCGGTCCATGGGGCCGGAGGGGGGGATGCCGACCCGGAGATATCCCGGCCGCCCGAGGTCCTGCACGGTGGTCTGCGGCCCGCCGTCCTGGACGGACAGCCGCATCAGCGCGCGCCCTCGGCAATGCGCGGCCGGAAGGTGCCCGCGGCCACGTCGGCGGCGATGGCGTCGAACTCGGCGCGGTCGATCGCGCGGAAGCGCACGTGGTCGCCGGCGCGGAGCAGGATGGGATCGGCCGCCGCCGGGTCGTAGAGCAAGAGCGGCGTGCGGCCGAGGATCCAGAATCCGCCCGGGCTCTCCACCGAGTAGATGCAGCACTGCACGCCGCCGATCCCCACGCTTCCCGGCGGCGTCTTCGCGCGCGGCTGGGTGAGCCGCGGGATCGTGAGCCGGTCGGGCATGCCGGTCATGTACGGCAACCCCGGCGTGAAGCCGACGAAGTACACGTAGTAGTCCGCGCCGGCGTGCAAGCGCACGACCTCGGCCGGCTCGAGCCCGAGCCTGTCCGCCGCCGCCGTGAGCTCGAAGCCGAGCTCGCCCTGGTAGCAGCACGGAAGCTCCACCGTGCGCGCGGGCGGGAGCGCGTCGGGCTGGGCCTGGGCGAGGAGCGACCGCAACGCGGTCACCAGCCCCCCGTACCCGACCGCGGCGGGGTCATAGTAGACGAGCAGGGCCCGGTACGTCGGCACCGTCTCGGTGACACCGGCGAGCGCCTTCTGCTGGATCAGGTACTCGAGGGCGAGGACGCGGGCATTCACCGCGCGGCTCACCTCGTCGGCGAACTCGACGGACACCGCGAGATCGCCGCACGGCAAGAAGCGCGGCTCGGGATAGACGGCCATGCCGCCGAGTCTAGGCGGCGCCCTGCCGCGTGTCAAAGAAACCGCCGACGCGGGGGAGGGTGGGCCGCCCGCACTCGGCCGCCCGCGCTCGGCGGCACGCGGCCGTGGCCGGCGAGCGGCGCCGTCCGGCGAAAAGGCCGGCGGTGAGCGCCTGGGAGCGCGCAGCGGTGCGCGAGCTTCGATCCGCCCCGGATCGCGCGCCGGGTCGGTCCCCGTCGTCGCCGTATAATCCTCGGGCCGCCCAGCGGGAGACGATCACGCGAATCGAGGAGGAGAGAGCGCCATGCCAGGACCGCTCGCCGGACAGGTGCAGACCGTGCTGGGCCCGATCGCCCCCGAGGCCATGGGCGTCACGCTTCCCCACGAGCACCTGCTCATCGACTTCGCGGTGATGTTCGTGGAGCCCGCCGCGGCCAGCGACAAGGGGCGGGCACGCGAGCCGGTCGGCCTCGACAACCTCGGCTGGGTCCGGCAGAACTTCAACGCCAACCTCGACAACCTGCGGCTCCTCGACGAGCGCACGGCCGAAGACGAGATCCGGCTCTTCAAGAACGCGGGCGGGCAGACCGTGGTGGACCCGACCAACCGCACGCTGGCCCGCGACCCCCGGGCCCTGGCGCGGATCGCCCGCGCCACCGGTCTCAACGTGGTGATGGGCGCCGGCTACTACGTGGCGGCCTCTCACCCACCCGACATGGGCGCCCGGAGCGTCGACGACCTCGCCCGGGAGATCATCGCCGAGGTCACGACAGGGGTGGGCGAGACCGGAGTGCGCGCGGGGCTCATCGGCGAGATCGGTTGCACCTGGCCGTGGACCGACAACGAGAAGAAGGTCGTTCGGGCCGCCGTCATGGCCCAGCGCGAGACGGGCGCCCCGCTCATGATCCACCCCGGCCGCAACGAGCGGGCGCCCATGGAGATCGCCGAGCTCGTCCGCCGCGAGGGAGGCGACCTCACGCGCACGATCATGTGCCACATCGACCGGACGATCGCCGACATCGGGCCGGTGGTCGATCTCGCCCGGACCGGGATGTGGCTGGAGTACGACCTCTTCGGGCTCGAAACGTCCTACTATCCCTACAATCCCGCCTTCGACATGCCAAACGACGGCGGGCGAATGGCCCACGTGCTCGCCCTGATGGAGCGCGGCCATCGCGACCAGATCCTCATGTCCCACGACATCGCGTACAAGTCGTCCCTGGTCAAGTACGGCGGCTACGGCTATCACCACCTGCTGGTCAACGTGGTGCCGCGCCTGCGGGGCAAGGGCGTGGACGAGGCGTCCGTGCGGCGCCTCCTCGTCGACAATCCGGCGCGCGCCTTCGCGTTCGCCTGAGCGCTGCCGCCGCGGAGCGCCGAGGTCGGGGGGCCAGGGCCACGAGGCACGTACGCCCTCGGCCGGGACGTCGAGGCCGTCGTGCCGGAGACCGGCGGCGGGGTGCGGGGCCCGGTCCGCCGGGCTGGACCAGCCCTGGGTCTGCGGCGCGCCCAGGGCCACGCCAGTCTCGATCGGTTCCGACAACGTCGCGGATCGAGGCGGGAGTGGATCCCGGTGCCCCGGGAGGTCAGATCGTCGCGGAGCCGGGATCCAGGCCGAGGAGCAGGCGGCCGGCGAGCTCGTAGGTGTCCGGGGCCACCCACACGTGGGCCGCCGCGGTGTGGGCGTCGCGCAGACAGCGGTCGAGGCGGCTCGCGGCGTAGATGGCGCTGGCGCCGCCCGCGCTGTACATCAGGTCGACCGCCTCCACTGCCCCCGCCATGGCATGGGCGACGGACAGGCGGTAGATTGCGCGCTGCTCGGGGGAGAGCGCTTCACCCCGGCCCACTGTCTCCCAGGCCTCGCGCGTCGCCGCGAGGACGTAGGCGCGGCCGGAACCGACCAGCGCCTCGGCCCGCGCCACACGGGCCTGGATCGTGCCGCGGTCGGCGAGCCGGCCCTCGCCCGGCAGCCAGGTGGCGGTCTTGCCCCCCGCCATCTCCACGAACGTCTCGATGGCGACCCGGGCGATGCCGAGCCCGAGGGCAGCGTGGCCGACGTGGGTCCAGCCCGCGAACCGGTAGAGTGTTTCCGGCCTCGGGCTCTCGGCGAGGACCCCGTGCACGCGGTCGCCGGGAACGAAGAGATCGGCGACGGCGAAGTCGTGACTTCCCGTCCCGCGCATCCCGGTGGTGCGCCAGGTGTCGATCACCTGCGCCTGGGTCGCCGGGAAGAGACACGTGACGTAGACGGGGCCGCCGTCAGGACCGCGCCGCCGCTCTGCCCCGTCGAAGACGTGACAGCCGACCCGCACCCAGCCGGCCACCGCGATGTTGCTGCCCTGGGTCCAGCGCCCGGTGACGCGGTAGCCGCCGTCCACCGGGTGTGCGCGGCCGCGCGGCGGCGCCGACCCCGCCATGATCGTCCGCCGGGGCGAGGTGAACATGGCGGCCAGGGTGTCGTCGGGGAGCCCGCGCACGGTGCTCACCATGGAGCTCGTGGAGATCACCACGCTCCAGCCGGCCGCGCTGTCGGCGCGGGCCAGCGCCTCGACGACGTCAAAGTAGGTCAGGGCGTCGATCTCGCCGCCGGAGAGCGCCCGCGGCAGCAGCATCCGGTAGAAACCGGCGTCCGCCATCGCCTCGACGAGCGGCTCGGGCATGGTGCGCGCCTGCTCGATCTCGTCGGACGCGGCGCGCAGGCGGGGCGCCAGGGCGCGCACGGCCGCGAGGAGATCGCCGCGAGCGTAGCTGGGACCCGGTCCCGGGGTGCCGCGCTCGCCGGCGGCGCGCGGGCCGGGGACGGGCTCGGGCTCGAGCCTCGGGCGGGCGCGCTCGATCGACATGCGCCCCTACGCGCGGATCCGCCGCGACCCAGGGTCGTAGGGCGGCGTCAGGGCAGCGCGAGCGGGCACGCGCTCGCCCGCGATCTCGATCTGGAAGGACCCGGGGACCGGGCGCCCGTCCTCGATGCCGTCCGCGGGCCCGACGTACCCCAGCCCGACAGAGCGGCCGAGCGTGTGGCCGTAGGCCCCCGAGGTCACCCGCCCCACCAGCGCCCCGTCGCGCCAGATCGGCTCGTCACCGAGGAGCAGCGGCTCCGCGTCCTCGACGACGAAGACCACAAGGCGCCGCCGCCGGGGTCTGTCGCGCTCGGCCAGCAGGGCGTCGCGCCCGACGAAGTCCTTGCCGCCGTCGAGCCGGACGCAGAAGCCGAGCCCGGCCTCGAGGGGCGTGTCCTCGCTGCCAATGTCGTGCCCCCACGACCGGTAGGCCTTCTCCATGCGCAGCGAGTCCATGGCGTGGTAGCCGGCGTGCCGGAGGCCGAGATCGCCCCCGGCCTCCACCAGGGCATCGTACACGCCGGGCGCGAACTCCGTCGGGACGTAGAGCTCCCAGCCGAGCTCGCCGACATAGGTGATGCGCGTGGCGCGCACGGGGGCGGCGGCGAGCCAGATCTCCCGAGAGGCGCCGAAGGGAAACGCGGTCGTCGACAGATCGGCGTCGGTCAGGCGGGCGAGGAGCGCGCGCGAGCCCGGGCCCATCACGCCGAGCACCGCGCTGGCCGAGGTGACGTCCGTCAGCACTGCCCGGGCGTCGGCCAGGTGGCGGCGGATCCAGTCGGCGTCGTGCGTCGCCGCCGCCGCCGCCGTGACCACGAGGTAGGCGTCCTCGGCGAGGCGGGTGACGGTGAGGTCGCACTCGATGCCGCCCCGCGGGTTCAGCATCTGCGTGTACACGACGCGCCCGGGCGGCACGTCCACCTCGTTGGCGCACAGGCGCTGGAGGGCGCGGGCGGCGTCCGGCCCCTCCAGCCTGAGCTTGGCGAACGAGGACTGGTCGAACAGGCCCACCGCCTCGCGCACCGCCCGGTGCTCCTCGGCCGCGCACGGAAACCAGTTCTGGCGGTCATAGCTGTACCGGTAGGCCGGCTCCACGCCGGGCGGCGCGTACCAGTTGGCCCGCTCCCAGCCCATGACCACGCCGAAGCAGGCGCCCCGGGCGGCGAGGCGGTCGTGCAGGATGCTCCGGCGCAGGCCCCGCGCCGTCTCGGGCTGTCGGAAGGGCCAGTGCATGGCATACAGGAGCCCGACCATCTCGACGGTCCGGGCGCGCAGGTAGCGGGGGCTGGCCTGAAAGGCGCCGAAGCGGCGGATGTCCACGTCCCACAGGTCCATGGGCGGCTCGCCGCCGGCGATCCACTGGGCCACCGCCTGGCCGGCGCCGGCGGCGGAGGCGATGCCGACCGAGTTGAATCCCGCCGCCACGTAGAAGTTCCGGCACTCCGGGGCCTCGCCCAGCATGTAGCGCCCGTCGGGCGTGAAGCTCTCCGGCCCGTTCACGTGCTGGCGCACCGGGGCGGCGGCGAGCGCGGGGATGCGCACACACGCCTCTTCCATCAGGGCCTGGAAGTGGTCCCAGTCCTCGGGCAGGAGCGAGAACGCGAAGTCGTCGGGGATCCCCGCCATCCCCCACGGCTTGGCCACCGGCTCGAAGCCGCCCATGAGGAGCCCGCCGACCTCCTCCCGCGCGTAGATGTAGCCGTCGGTGTCGCGCAGCATCGGGAGGTCCGGGGTCACGCCCGCCATCGGCTCGGTCACGATGTAGAAGTGCTCGGAGGCATGCAGGGGGATGGCCACGCCGGCATGGCGGCCGAGCTCGCGCGCCCACATGCCGGCGCAGTTGACCACCACCTCGCAGGCGATGTCCCCGCGGGCGGTGCGCACCGAGGTCACCGCGCCGTCTCGCCGGCCGAAGCCGGTGACCGCGGTGTTCTCCACGATCCTCGCCCCCGCCTGGCGGGCGCCGAGGGCGAGGGCACGGGTGGTGTCGATGGGATTGGTCCGCCCGTCGCGCGGGATCCACGCCGCGCCCACGAGGTCGTCGGTGCGCATGAGCGGCCAGCGCCGGCCCGCCTCCGCGGCCGTGATCATCTCGACGTCCACGCCGAAGCAGCGCGCCATGGACGCTCCCCGCTTGAGCTCGGTCAGGCGGTCGCGGGTGCGGGCCACGGCAATGCTCCCCGGGCGCCGGAAGCCCGTCGCCTGACCGGTCTCCGCCTCGAGCCGCTCGTACAGCTCGGCCCCGTACCGGGCGAGCCGGGTGAGGTTGTGGGTGGCGCGGAGCTGGCCGACCAGACCGGCCGCGTGCCATGTCGTCCCGCACGAGATGTCGCGCCGCTCGAGCAGGACCACGTCGCGCCACCCGAGCCGGGTCAGGTGGTAGGCGACGCTGCACCCGACGATCCCGCCTCCCACCACCACAACCCGCGCGTGCGACGGCAGCGCGTCGGCCATGGCGCAGGCGCTACAGGGCGGCCAGGGCGTGGTTCGGCAGGTCGGTGATGAACATGTGGCCCGGGCTGTGGGTGATCATGAAGGCCGGGCGACAGGCCAGGGCCACGGCCTGCGGGGTCACCCCGCACGCCCAGAACACCGGAACCTCGCCCGGCCGCACGCCGACCGAGTCGCCCCAGTCCGGGGTGTTGACGTCCCGGATGCCGATGGCGGCCGGATCGCCGATGTGCACGGGGGCGCCGTGGGCGTTCGGGAAGCGGGCGGAGGCGGTCACCGCCTTGGCCACCATGGACTGCGGCACCGGGCGCATGGAGACGACCATGGGCCCATGGAACTGCCCGGCGGGGCGACAGTCGACGCTCGTCTTCCACATGGCGACGTTCTTGCCCTGCTCGATGTGCCGCAGGGGGATCCCGGCGTCGAGGAGGGCCCACTCGAAGGTGAACGAGCAGCCGAGCAGGAACGCGACGAGGTCGTCGCGCCAGAACGGGGTGATGTCCGTCACCTCGTCGGCCACCACCCCGTCCTTGTAGATCCGGTACCGCGGGATGTCCGTCCGCAGGTCCGCCCCCGGGGCGACCCCGACGGGCTCGTGCGAGCCCGCGTCCGTGACCTCGATGAGCGGGCACGGCCGTGGGTTGCGCTGACAGAAGAGCAGGAAGTCATAGGCCTGCTCCCTCGGGAGCACGGCGAGGTTGGCCTGGACGAAGCCCGGGGCCAGGCCGGCGGTCACGCCGGTGTACCGGCCGCTCCGGATGTCGGCGCGGATCTCCTTCGGATGTCGCTGATCGATGGGCATCGCTCTCCTCCTCCGCGCGCGCCTGCGCGCCCGCGCTGGTGCGGCGCTCGCCCCCCGGGTGCGAGGGAGGGGGGTTACCTCAGGTGGCCGAGCTTCGGCCAGAGCGCCGGATTGCCGAGGACGTGGGGACGCTCGCCCCGGATCACGCGGAGCATCTCAGCCGTGACCTGAAGGGCCATGGCCTGCATGGATTCGGCGGTGACGCCGGCCACGTGCGAGCTCACGACCACGTTGTCGAGCTGCAGGAGCCGGTTGTCCGACGACACCGGCTCCTCCTCGAACACGTCGAGCCCGGCGGAGGCGATCTTCCCGCTCTGAAGGGCCTGGAGCAACGCCTCCTCGTCCTGCACCTTGCCCCGCGACGTGTTGACGAAGATCGCGCCGTCCTTCATCTGGGCGATGGCGGCGGCGTCGATCATGTGGTGCGTCTCCGGGGTGTGCGGCGTGTGGCAGGTGACGACGTCGGCCTGCCGCAGCACGCTGGCGAGATCGGGCATGGGCTCGACCCCGCGGCTCCTGAGCTCGGCGGCGTCCACGTACTTGTCGTAGCCGACGACGCGCATGCCGAGGGCCGACGCCGTCCGGGCCACCCGCCGGCCGATGTTGCCGACCCCCACGATGCCCAGGGTCTTGCCCTGCATCTCGGCCATGCCCTCCCAGCGGTTCTTGGCCCAGTCGGCCATGCGGGTCATCCGGTCGACCACGACCGCTCGCTTGGCGCACATCAGCATGAGCATGACCGCGTGCTCGGCCACCGAGCTGGAGTTTGAACCGGGGGCGTGGACCACGGCGATGCCGAGGTCGGTCGCGGCGTCGAGATCCACGATGTCGAGTCCGGCCCCGTGGCGGCCCACGACCCGGAGCTTGGGGCAGCCCGCCATGAGGGAGCGCGTGCAGCTCGGCTTGGCGCGGAAGAGGATGCCGGCGGCCTCCCGGGAAGCCCGGATGATGCCGGGCTCCGTCTCGTCCCTCTCGACGACCACGTCGACCTCGGCCTCGAGCTGCTTCATGCCTGCCGGATGGATCGGTCCACCGAGAACCACGAGCGGTCTCATAGGCCTCCTCGCCGGAGTTGGGGTTCGGGGCGCTCGCCGTGGCGCGGCGGCGCGCGCAACGCCGGGCTGCCGCGCATTATACCGCCCCGGTGAGGAGGAGCCGCCGCGGGCAGGCGGCAACGTCCTGACGCCGCGGCCACCCTGGTGTATAACCGTTCGAGCGCCTTGCGGGCTCCGCCCGATCGCGCGCGACCGGCTGGCGTCGAAACGCCAGGGTCGACCGACGGCCTCGGGAACACCAGCTTCGGGCCCATCTCCGGCCAGACTCCGGCCGGCGCGGGCCGCGTCAGGCCCGGCGCGGGCCGCGTCAGGCTCGTCTCGGACCGTGTTTGGCCCGGCTCAGGCCGCGTCAGGACCGGCTCAGGCCGCGTCAGGAGAGGATGAGTGGACACGAGCACCAGGCCGGGGCTTGCCTCGGAGCCCGCGAACGAGCCGCCGGGTCGGCCGACGCTCCGGGGGGCGCCGGGGGAGGGGCGGCCCTCGCTCCCCACGGGGGCCGACTGACGTGGAGTGGCTCGGCACCCTGGTCGACGTCCTGCTTCACCTGGACCGGTACCTGGCCGCATTGATCCGGGACTACGGCGGCTGGACGTACGTCATCCTCTTCCTCATCATCTTCTGCGAGACCGGCCTCATCGTG
>DATKEI010000183.1:0-12692 GCA_035544455.1 Binatia bacterium
GAAGGTGGTCTAGAGAAGGCCCGGCAGCACGGCGAGCGCCTCGGCGATGCGGGGGCCGTACCAGGTGGCGAGCTTGCCGTCGACGAGGTGGATCCGGCCCGCCGCCACCGCGGGCACGGCGGGGTACGCCGCGAAGTCGGCGAGGTGGGCGCGCCGGAACCGGTAGGGCTCGTCGGGCAGGAGCACCACCTCGGGCCGGCGGGCCGCGACGGCCTCGAGCGTGACCTCCGGATAGCGGCGCGGCTCGTCGGCGAAGAGGCTGTGGCCACCGCACGCGGCCAGCATGTCGTGCGCGTAGGTGTCCCGGTTGATCGTCATGTACGGGTTCCGCCAGATCGGATAGAAGACCGGGACGGGCGGCCGTCCGCGCCGGCCCTGCTCGACCGCGCGCAGGCGGGCGACGAGGTCGGCGGCGAGCGCCTCGCCCCGGGCGGCCGCCCCGGTCACCTGCCCGAGCTCGCGAACGAGCTCGATCCCTTCGGCGACGGTCCTCGGATACGTGACGAGGACGGGGATGCCCCAGGCCCGGAGCTGGGCGACGTCCTCGCGGCGATTCTCCTCCACGTTCGCCACCACGAGATCGGCCCCGAGGTCGCGGATGACATCGAGGCGCGGGTTCTTCTCGCCGCCGACCCGCGTCTTGGTCGCCACGCCGTCGGCCGGCTCCGTGCAGTACACGGTGCACCCGGCCACGGCCTCGCCCACGCCGAGGGCAAACAGGATCTCGGTGATGCTCGGGATGAGGGAGACGATGCGGCGCGGGGTGGCGCGCAGGGCGAGCGCGACGCCGCTGGCGTCCACGCGCCCCGCCGGCGATGCGTCCGGCCGCCGCGCGTCGTGGCGATGCATGCCGCGCCAGGTTACCACGGCCGTTGTCGGGAACGCGGAGGTCGCCCGCACCCGCTCCGCGTCAGAGGCTCGCGAGCGCGTCCTCGAGGTCGCGGGAGAGGGCGCCCGTGCAGACCTCCTCCACCGCACCCCGCAAGCGAATGCTCCAGTCGGGCCGCACGTCGACCTGGAGCGTGCCGCCGGGCATGCGCACCGTGATCGGACCGTATCCGCAGAGGCCGTTCTTCACGGCGGCACAGGCCACCGCGCACGAGGACGACCCCGAGGCGAACGTCCACCCTGCCCCCCGCTCCCAGATCAGGATGTCGACCTGGGACGGACCGGCCACGCGCGCGAACTGCACGTTGATCCGGTTGGGGAAGGCGGGGTGGTTCTCGATCAGGGGCCCGAGCCGCCGCGTCTCCGCCTCATCCAGGCGCTCGGTGAAGATCACGCAGTGCGGGTTGCCCACCGAGACCGCGGTGACGAGGAGGGTGCGACCGTCCACCTGCAGGGGCACCTTCACCGCCTCCCGCGGGGGCCCGTTCATCGGGATCTCGGGGGCCGAGAACGTGCAGTGCCCCATCTCCACGGTGACCTCGTTCACCCGACCGTCGTGGACGTGGCACTGGCACTGCACTCGACCGCCCTTCGTGTCCACGGTGAAGGTCGCCCCGGGAGCCCGGCCGTGGTCATGGAGATACTTGGCGAAGATGCGCAGGCCGTTGCCCGACTTCTCGGCCTCGCTCCCGTCGGGGTTGAAGATGCGCAGACCGAAGTCGGCCCCGGCCCAGGCCGGGACCAGCAGCAGGATGCCGTCCGACCCCACCCCCCAGTTCCGATCGCAGATCCGCGCCACCTGCCCCGGCGTCGGCGTGAGATCCTTGCCCTCCATCACCAGATAGTCGTTGCCCAGTCCATGGCCCTTGGCAAAGGGAATCATCCTGTCTGACTCAGCACACTAGCCCGGATTATGCGTGAACCAGACGCCCACCCTCACCCCAACCCCTTCCCTCTCCGGGGGCGAGGGAGTCGGTGCGGTTCCCTCGCCCCCGGGAGGGGAGAGGGCAGGGTGAGAAGGCGCGCAGGACGCGGCAGGCGCGTTCATGAATAGGTCGGGCTAGCGCTGGGAGAGGGGCGTGTACGCCGCACTCGTCGCCCCCGTGTACTCGGCCCGCGGGCGGATGAGCCGGTTGTTGCCGTGCTGCTCGAGCACGTGGGCCGCCCAGCCGGCCACGCGACTCAGGGCGAAGATCGGCGTGAACTGGTCGGTGGCGATGCCCATCGACGCGTAGGCGGCGCCGGAGAACAGGTCCACGTTGGGGAAGATGTGCTTGTCGGCGGAGACCACCCGGGCCACCGTTTCCAGGATCTCCAGGTTGGCCGTGCTGCCGGCCTGCCGGCCCAGTTCCAGGGCCAGGCGGCGCAGATGCTTGGCGCGCGGGTCCTCAACCCGGTACACGCGATGACCGAACCCCATGATGCGGGCCTTGTCGGCCAGGGCCTTTCTGATCCAGGCCTCCGCCCGCGCCGGCTCCTTGATCTTCTCCACCATCAGCATGACCTGCTCGTTGGCGCCCCCGTGGAGCGGGCCCTTGAGGGCGCCGATCCCCGACACCACCGCCGCATGCACGTCCGACAGCGTGGCCGCGGTGACCCGGGCCGCGAAGGTCGAGGCGTTGAACTCGTGATCGGCGTGCAGGATGAGGGCCACGTCGAAAGTCTTGGTGGCGAGCTCGGTCGGCTTCTTTCCGGACATCATGTAGAGGAAGTTGCCAGCGAGGGACAAGCGAGGGTTGGCCGCCACCGGGGCCTTGCCCCGGCGGATCCGCTCCCACGCCGCCACCAGTGTCGGCATCTGCGCGGTCAGGCGCACGGTCTTGCGCAGCGTGGCCTCGCGCGAGTTGTCGGCGGCGTCGGGATCGAAGGCCGACAGCGCGGAGACGCCCGTGCGCAGCACCTCCATGGGCGGCGTCTTCCTCGGGAGCAGGCGGAGCATGGCGATCAGCCTGGGGGGCAGCCTGCGGTTTGCCGTCGCCGACAGGGCCTTCAGGTTCGCGTCGAACTCCTTGCGCGTGGGGAGGTGGCCGTGCCAGAGCAGGTAGCACACCTCCTCGAACGTGGAGTGCTCCGCCAGATCGTCGACGCTGTACCCCCGATACAGCAGGCGGCCCTCCCGGCCGTCGATGAAGCAGATCTCCGAGGTGGAGACAACGACGTCTTCCAGACCGGCCTTGGTGAGGGTCGCTTCGGGGTTTGTCATGGTTCTCCCAGCCTGGTAGGAGGATCGGGATGGCAGCCCGGGTTCGAAAACCGTCCTCTTGTACCACAGGCCCCCCCGGTCTTCAAGGCTCGAGCGTGCGCAGCGGCAACGCTACCCTTCTCCGACGTGGGCCGCGACGACGTGCTCCGCTTCTACGACGACCACCCGATCAGCGAGGGCCAGGTGCTGGCGGCGGTGGCGCGGGCGGGACGGGACCCGCATCGCCTGGCCCCGGACGATCTCTTCCCCCACGATCAGGACCACTACGGCGGGCTCGCGGCGGTACACGCCCTGGCCCGGCGCGCGGGCATCGGTCCGGGAAGCCGCGTCCTCGACGTCTGTGCCGGACTCGCGGGTCCCGCGCGCTTCATCGCCCAGCGGTTCCAGGCGCGCGTCACCGCCCTCGACCTGAGCCCCGGCCGGAGCGCCGGCGGCGCGCGGCTCACGCGCCTCGTCGGCCTCGCGGATCAGGTCGGATCGGTGCGCGGCGACGCCCAGGTCCTCCCCTTCCGGCCCGGCGCCTTCACGGCCGTGGTCAGCCAGGAAGGGCTCATGCACGTCCCGGACAAGGGGGCCGTGCTGCGCGAGAGCGCGCGCGTGCTCTCCGCCGGCGGCCGCATCGCCTTCAGCGACTGGACGGCGACCCCGCGCCTGGACGACGGAGAGCGGAGCCGCCTGCAGACCTGGATGGCCGCGACGTCCATCCAGACCCCGGACGGCTACCGCGCCCTCCTCGACCGCGCCGGGTTCGCGGGCATCGAGGCCGAGGACCTGTCCGCGGAGTGGGTGGGCATCCTGCGCGAGCGGCAGCGCATGTACATGAGGCTGCGCGCCGACACGGTGGCCCGCCTCGGCGAGGGGCGATACGAGGAGTACAACCAGCTCTACGCCTTCTTCGTGGGGCTCGTCGAGGCCGGCAAGCTCGGCGGCGGGCGGTTCAGCGCAGCAGCCGGTCGATGAAGCGCCGGAGATCGCCCCGATCGACTGAGCGGACGGCGGTGGGCACGATCCGGAGCCGCCCGCCTGCCGAGCCCGTGACGAGCGCCTGGACCTGGTTGAGGCCTTGCTGGAACGTGACGTCCATCTCCATGCGCCCGTCCCCGATCCCGTAGGTCCCCGCGCCCGTCACCCGGAACCCGGGGCCGGTATAGACGAGGTCGTCGGTTCTCGCCACCCCATCGAGGATCCGATAGCTGGCCGTGATCGACGAGAAGCTCAGCGACGACTGGCCCGTCCCCGGGGAGGCGAGCTCGGAGGGCACGCCCACCAGGCCGCTCATGCGCAGCAGCTCGACGATGGCGGTGAGAGCCTGACCGCCGACGACCGCGCCCGGCCCCACCCGTAGCCGGCCGGACCCCGCCATCGTCCGCAGCGGGTCGGCGGCGCGAAACAACAGCTCGCCGGTGAGGTCGACCGGCCCGGTGATCGCCGCTCCCTGGCACAGGTAGTCGACCAGCACCGGTCCGAGCTGCACGTCCTTGACGCTCAGGTCGCGGACGGCGACGCCGGCGGCCGGGTCCGCCGGCGCCTCGAGCCTTGCCGACACCGTGCCGCCGGCGAGAGTGGCCCGGGCCGGAGCGCTCTCCAGGCCGGCGGCGGAATAACGCAGGGCAATGCGGACGTCGCGCAGATCGAGCCGGCGCCGTGTCGGCGCCGGGCACTCGGGCCGAGTCTCGGCCATCGACACCTGCTCCAGCCGGATCTCCCCGGAGGCCGTGAGGCGCGACAGGGGTCCCTCGACGGTCACCGCCCCGGCGAGAGGGCCGGTCATCGAGGGCACCCGGAACAGATCGGCGGCGAGCGGCGCCACGTCGGGCGCGCGGATCTCGACGCGCGCCCACACGGGCAGGTCGCCGAAGGGCCGCCCGCCCACTGGCCCGAGCCGCCCCGCCGAGATCGACAGCCGCAACCCGCCGGCGATGGCCTCCCCCTTCAGGCTGAACTCGTCCGGCCGGCCGGCCGTCACCGCGGCCAGATCGACGCCCTCGAATGTCACCCGGAGCGGTCGGGGCCCGCGCCGCTCGAAGCGGATGGTGCTCTCGCTCACCGTCACCCGGCCCAGGGGAATCCGCGGAGGAGATACTCCCGCGGAGGGGGGGGCGCCGCCTCTCGCGGTTGTTTCCGCCGGGGCCGGCAACGGTCCCACGCCGGCGACGTTCAGGCGCCCGGCCGGATCCTCGATCACCGTCGCGTGAACCCCCTGGAGGCGGAGCTCACCGATCTCGATGCGGCCGGAGAAAAGGGGCCAGAAGCGCATCCCGAGCCAGCCCTCGTCGACGGTGATCGCCGGGTCGGCCCCGGAGGACGCGGCCTCGCCAACCTCGAGGCCACGCAGGCGGATGGAGGGCAGGGGCAGGAGCGAGATCGACAGAGAGCGATAGCGCACGGGCCGGCCGAGCGCGTGGCTCGCCGCCTGCGCCACGTACGCCCGGACCGCCGGCAGGTCGATCAGGTAGACAACGGCAGCCAGCACCACCGCCGCGAGCAGCGCCGCGGCGCCGAGACCGATCAGCGTCCACGACAGCACGCGGCGGCGCCGGGGCCGCCAGGACCGGCCCGGGGCCGTCGCCGGCGCGCTGGTCACCGAGGCGGCGAGGACGCGATCCCGCCCCGACCGGCGCGATCGCCGATGCGCTCGCCCGGCCCGGGGCCGGGCGAGCAAAGGCCGGAGGCGAGAGGGGTGTTCATCGCGCGGCTACGTCAGCAGCAGCACCTTGCCCGTGGTCTTGCGCCCCTCGAGCGCTCGGTGGGCGTCGGCGGCCTGGGCCAGGGGGAACGTATGCTCGACGCGGAGCTTCAGGCTGCCCTTGGCGATCCAGCCGAGCACCTCGCTCGCCCGGGCCACCAGATCGGCCCGCGTGATGATGTGGTGGTTCAGGCTCGGCCGCGTGACGAAGAGCGAGCCCTTGGCGTTGAGCACTTGCAGGTCGAACGGCGCCACCGGACCGCTGGAGGCGCCGTACAGCGCCATCACCCCCCGCGGACGGAGGCAGTCGAAGCCCTTGTCGAACGTGGTGACGCCGACGCTGTCGTACACGACGTCGACGCCGCGGCCCCCCGTGATGCGCTTGACCTCGGCCACGAAGTCCTGCTGCGTGTAGAGGATGGTGTGGTCGGCGCCGGCGCCCCGGGCCAGGGCCGCCTTTGCCTCGGTGGACACCGTGCCGATCACCATCGCCCCCCGCATCTTGGCGATCTGGCAGAGGAGCAGCCCGACGCCGCCGGCGGCGGCGTGGACCAGGCAGCTGTCGCCCTTGTGAAGGGGATAGGTGTCGACGGCCAGGTAGTGTGCGGTCATGCCCTGGAGCATGGCCGCCGCCCCGTCGCGGACGCTGAGGCCCTCCGGGATCTTCACGAGGCGGTCGGCCGGGACGCTGTTGCTCTGGGCGTACGAACCCGGCACGCCCGTGTAGCACACACGGTCGCCGACCCGGACATCGGTAACGCCGGGGCCGATCGCGGTGACGGTCCCCGCGCCCTCGAGGCCGGGCGTGAACGGCATGGGCGCCTTGTACTGACCGCTGCGGAAGTACACGTCGATGTAGTTGAGGCCGGCGGCCTCCAGCCGGACCGCGGCCTGGCCCTGGCCCGGGGTCGGCTCGGGCACATCTTCGAGGACCAGCACCTCGGGGCCACCGGGAGCGTGGATGCGAATCGCCTTCATGGCCTGCCCTCCTACGCCTTCAGGAGCGAGCGGATCTCCTTGACCACGCCGCCGCGCCAGTCGAGGTACCGCTCGGCCCGCAGGGCGCGCCGCGTCTCCAGCATCTTCTTCTCGATCTCCTCGGTCTGCGCCGCGGGCCGCTCGATGAGGCGGGCGACCTCGTTCATGCTCTCGTCGAAGAAGGCGAAGACGGGAATCGACCGATAGATGCCCTGGTTCAGGTACTGGTCGGTCAGATCCGGATTCTTGTCGCGCAGAAACACGCGCATCTCGATGTTGGGATTGCCCTCGACCATCTTCGCGAGCACGGGGACGTTGTAGAGGGCATCGCCGCACCAGTCCTCGGTGATCACCATCACGTTGAGCTTCTTGCCGAGCTTGTCGAGAGCCCCCTTGTCCTCGGGGCTGATCTTGATCTCCTTCAGGAACTCGGCGAACTTCTCCTTGTTGGTCCCCATCTGATCCAGGTACTGCTGGAACGTCATTCCCTGCATGAAGCGCTCGCGAGTCACCATCGCACTCTCCTTTGCTGGGGTGGGCTCCCCGGGCCAGTCCGGGGAGCAAGGACGGGTCGGCGCCGGCCCTCAGCGCATGCTCGCCAGATCCACGGTGAAGGTGGCGATCTGGGCCTCGGTCTGGGAACGCACGACCAGCGTCACCCGGCCGGTCGGGCTGAGCCCCCCGGTCGGGAAGACGTAGAGGCAGCGCGCGGCGTAGCGTCCGCCGCCCTCGGCCAGGGCCGTGCGCTCGTTCTGCACGAAGCTCGGCTTGATGGGTGTCCCCGTGGCCGGGACCAGGGTCGGCGCGTAGAAGCGGGCGAACCCGGAAGCGGTCCCGTGGAGCGTGGCCCAGAGCTCGAGCGTGCCGCTCGTGTTCCGGACGAGCGTCTCGATGTCCCTGGGCGCGAGGGGCTCCTTCCTGAAGGCGGCGTTGCGCGCGGCCAGGGCAAGCCGATGAAACGGGGTCATGACGGTGAGCGAATCGCCGCTCGCGTTCTTCACCGTCCACTCCGCTCCGAAGTCGGATGCGAAGACGCTGCGCGTGCCCTCGGCGATCGCCTCCCCCTGCTCGCGGTCGCCGAGGGCGAACGCCGCCGCCCACGGCCCATGCGGCACGGGCCAGAGAAGGAAGAGCAAGAGGAGGGGCCAGCGGACTGTGTGCATGACGGGGCGATCGGATCTTAGCACACGCCCCTCGGGGCAGCGCCACCGCCCCGCGCCGCCAGGGGTCTGGGCGAGTGTCCCGGGTCGGAGAGCCGGGCGAGACGGGCGCCTCCGCGCGAGACACGCGGTGTCGCGGGAGCGTCGCCGGGCACGCCGCGGGGCCCCCGGATGAACGGGGGTCGCTTCGGCAATCCGCAGAAGCCGCGGTCCCGCGGCGAGGGTCCCCACCCCACCCGGCGCCGTGAGTCGACGACCGTTCGACTCAGGACACTGGTGTACGATGCGCTCCGTGATCCTTCGCCGCGTCATCCTGCGCGCTGCGGCGCTGGCGGGTGCCGCCGCGCTGGTTCCGCGCGGCACGAGCGGGCACGCCGTCCTCGTGCGATCGTCGCCGGCCCGGCGAGCGACGCTGGGCCAGCCGCCCCGGCGCGTCGAGCTGACCTTCAACGAGCGCCTGGAACCCGCCTACTCGTCCGTCTCCGTGTGGAGCGCGGGCGGCGCCCAGGTGGACACGCGGGACGTCGCGGTGGGATCGGCCGATCCCCGCGAGCTCTCGGTGGGCTTGCCCGAGCTGCCCCCCGGGACCTACACCGTCAGGTTCCGCGTGCTGTCCATCGACGGCCACGTGGTCGAGTCGAGCTTCCCGTTCACCGTGAGGTAGAGTGGGACCATGCGCGGGCAGATGCTCGTCTCGACGCGCTCCGGCCGGGACGGGGCGCCCCCGGACGGCGGCCGGCCGGTCCGATCCGCGGTGCTCGCCGCCATGCTCATCGCCGCGATGGGGCTCGGCGCCTGTGCCACCGGTAGGTTTCCGCACGAGATGCTGGCGGGCGTCAACCAGACGCTGACCCTCGGCGAGCTCCGCCGCGCCCCCGGCGCCTTCCTGCAGCAGAAGGTCCTGCTTGGCGGCGAGATCGTGCAGACGCGGCCGCGGCCAGGCGAGACGGAGATCGAGGTGCTGGGCCGACCGCTCCGGAGCGACGACAGCCCGGCCCCGATCGACGCCTCGGACGGCCGGTTCCTCGTGGTCAGCAACCAGTTCCTCGACCCCGCCGTCTATGCGCAGGGCCGGCGCCTCACCGTGCTCGGCACCTACACCGGCGAGGCGGAACGCCCGATCGGCGACCAGCCGTACCGCTATCCCGTGGTGGCTGCCGAGCAGGTCCGGCTCTGGCCCGTCGAGCCGCCCGCCTACGCATACCCCTACCCCTACCCCTACCCGTACTATCCGTACCCGTACTATCCGTACCCGTACCTCGGGCCGCCGTGGTGGGGCGGGGCGTTCTTCGGGCCGCCATGGTCCCGGCCCTTCGGGCCGTACTGGTGGTGATCGGGGCGCCCGGCCTGGACCAACCGCGTGGCCCTCCCGGCCCAGGTGTGCGTGAGCGGACGGGGAACCATCCATCCCGTGGCCCCGTCGAGGGGCCGGCCCATCGCTGACCCGGGACGCTCTACGGCTCCTTGCCGACCGTGACGGTGGAGAAGCGGTCCGGATCGAAGTAGATCCCGGCGACGCGCAGCACGTCGGCGGCCGTGACGCGGCCGACGCGGTCCTTGTAGCGATCCGGGTAGTCGAGGCCCAGCCCCGACTCCTCCAGCCCCACGAGGAAGCGCACCACCTTGCCGGTGGTGTCGAGCCGGAGCGGGAAGCTGCCGATCAGGTAGGAGCGGGCCAGGTCGAGCTCCGCCGCCGACACGGGCGCCTGCTGCATGCGGCGCATCTCCTCGCCGATCAGCCGAACGGCCTCGGCCGCCTCGTCGGTCCGGGTCTGCAGGCTCACCATCATCGACGGGCCGAACGGAGCCGGCGACAGCCAGCTCCCCACGGAGTAGGCGAGGCCGCGCTCGTCGCGCACCCGCTTGTAGACGCGCGAGGATGAGCCCCCGCCGAGGATCTGGTTGGCCACGACCAGCGGGAAGTAGTCGGGGTGGTGCTGGGTCACGGCGGGCCGTCCCTTCAGGATCGTGGCCTGTGTGAGGTCGCGGGCGATGGTCCGCGACTCGACCGGAGGATTGATCGAGGCCACGGGGATAACGGTCGGCGCCGCCGCCGGGGGCTTCCACACGGCGAGGCGCGCGAGCAGCCAGGTGCGGATCTCGGCCACCGTCACCGCGCCCGCCGCCACCACCACGGCGGTGTCGGGCCGGTAGTGCGCCCGGTGGAAGCGCACGACCTGCTCCCGGGTGAGCTGGCCCACGGACTCGATGGTGCCGCTGACCGGATGGCCGTACGGATGCCCGGGATAGAGCAGACGGGTCAGCGCGCGGCTGGCCACCGTGCCCGGACTCTGCTCGGCGCGGCGCAGGCCGCCCTGGATGTCGGCGATCCGGCGCTTCACCTCGGCGTCGGGGAACGCGGGCTCGATCAGCACCTCGGTCAGGAGCTCGAGACCAAGGGCGAGGTCCTTCCTGAGGACCGACAGCGACACGGTGGCGCCGTCGCGGGCCGCGCCCGCCTCGAGGCTCCCGCCCACGAACTCGATGGCGCGGTCCAGCTCCGGCCCGCCGCGCCGGGCCGTGCCGCGCGTGATAACGGAGGCGGTGAGGTTCGCGAGCCCGTCTCCGTCGGCCGGATCGTAGGCGGAGCCGGCGCGCAGGTAGACGCTCACGACCGCGATCGGGATGGCCGGGCGCTCGGCCACCAGCAGCACGGTGCCGCCGGGGAGCACCTCGCGATGGGCGAGGGGCGCCGCCTGGGCCCCCGGCCCCGCCGCGAGGAGAATCAGGAACGGCGCCAGCGCGCGCGCCAGGCGCCGGGACGGGCTCCGCCCACGGTCGATCAGCGATGCCGGGGGCCGCGGCACTGCCGTCACTTCCCGGCCGCCGCCGGCGGGTCGGCGGGCAGCAGGATCCCGACGTTCTTCCGCTCGGCGGGGAAGTACGCCCGCGCCACGCGCTGGATGTCCGCGGCGGTCACCGCGCGGACGGCGGGCACGAAGCGGTCGATCAGCTGCCACGACCCCTGCAGCTCGAAGCGCGCCAGGCTCGACGCCCGGGAGTGCACGGAGTCCTGCCGCCAGACGAACGACGCCTCGATCTGGTTCTTGCCCCGCGCGAGCTCCTCGTCCGGAACCATCTCCGTCTTGAGCAGCTCGACCTCGGCCATGAGCGCCTTCTCCAGCGCCTCGGGCGTCTGCCCCGGGAGCGGCGTGGCCCAGAACCAGAAGAGGCTCGGGTCGAAGGCGAAGTACTGGTAGTCGCCGCCCGCGGACAGCGCGAGGCGCTGCTCGTACACCAGCTTGCGATAGAGGCGCGACGCCCGGCCGGCGGAGACGATGGTGGACAGGAGCTCGAGGGCGGGGGCATCGGCCGAGCGGTACGTGGGCACGTGCCAGCCCACGTACACGGTGGGGGCGCGCGCCCCCTCCTTGCGCACCGTCACCCGGCGGTCGCTGACCTGCCGGGGCTCGACCGCCGTCACCGGCGGCGGCTCCGCCCCGCGCGGGATCTGGCCGAAGACCTCGCGGATGCGGCCGAGGACGCGGCCCGCGTCCACATCGCCCACGACGACCAGGATCGCGTTGTTGGGGACGTAGTACACGTCGTAGAACGCGCGGAGCTGGGCGGGCGTGATGCGCCGGATGTCGTCCATCCACCCGATGATGGGCCAGCCATAAGGGTGGGCCATGAACGCGATGGCCGAGAACTCCTCGGAGAGGAGCCCGTCCGGATTGTCCTCGGTCCGCGTGCGCCGCTCCTCCATCACCACCTGCCGCTCGGAATCGATCTCGCCGGCATCGAGAAGGAGGTTGCGCATGCGGTCCGCCTCGAGCCCGAGCACCTGGTCCACCCGGTCGGAGGCGATGTTCACGTAGTAGCTCGTGACGTCCTGGGACGTGAAGGCGTTGTACTGCCCGCCCTCGCGGGTCACGGTGCGGGTGAACTCCCCCTTGGCCACACTGGGCGTCCCCTTGAACATGAGGTGCTCGAGAAAGTGGGCGAGGCCGGTGGCGCCGACCTGCTCGTTGCGCGCACCCACCCGGTACCACGTCTGCACCGAGACCACGGGGCTTCGCCGGTCCTCCAGGACGAGCACCCGGAGGCCGTTGTCAAGGGTGGCCTCGACCACCGGGGGCGTCTGGGCCCGAGCCGGGATCGCGGCGAGGGCGAGCGAGAGCATGGTGAGGAGCACGGGTCGGCGCGCGTTCATGACACGAGTATGCCATGCCCCGATCGCCGGCCGGGTCGGCGCCGCGATGCCCACCGAAGGCGCGACGCCCCGCGAGCGCCCAAGGCAGCGATGTGCCGGCCACGCGCCGGGTGGGGCGAGGGCCCTGCCCGCGGGACACACGCCGGGGCGTCCGCGGCCCCCCATCCCGTGGCAACACTGATGGGCCGCGCGGTCCGCGAACGAGCGAATCCGCTTCCCGGCGCCACGACGTGACCGTCCGTCCCGACGCGCGTCACCGGGCGCGGGCCCCCTCGAGCAGGGCGCTGACGGCGCGGATCGCACGAGGCACGTGGCTCGTCCCGGCAGCGGACAGGCCGACCCCGACGTTGGTGTCTCCGATCGGCGCCGTGAGCAGAAAGGCCCGGGGGCGCCGCCCGTACACCGCCAGGGCGAGGGCCAGGATGGCGCGCGGATCGCTGATGTGCCCGATCCAGGGCACGCGACACCGCGCGTCGATCAGCTCTTCGCTCGTCACGCCGAGCTCCACACCGCCCTCTCGCGCGTCGACGAAGACGGCGACATCGGCGGCGGCCACCGGTTCGGCCAGTTCGGGATACAGCTCCGGAACCAGCAGCACGGTGGCATCCGGATGCTCGTCGGCAA
>DATKEI010000184.1:0-4389 GCA_035544455.1 Binatia bacterium
TCGGGATCCCCTTCTGCTCCAGCACGATGGCGCCGTGGATACTCCACGACGTGCACGACCCTCAGTCGGCGCTCCCGACCAGCACGAAGTCGCAGGTGGCCAGGTCGGCGAGGATGTCCAGGGATGGCGCTCCCGCGATGCCCTTGTCGCGCTTGACCACGTCCGTGACGCCGTAGCGCTCCTTGAGACGCTGCACCACACCGAGCATCAGCGTTCCCGCGTTCGCCTTGCCGTTGTCGAGGATGCCGGCTCGCTTGCCTTCCAGGGTGGCCAGGCGCGGCGCCAGGCCGGCCGCCTGGATCCTCGGTTCGGCCGTCGGGTCGTAGAGCACTGTGCCTTGCTCGCTCATCGGCGATCTCCCTTCTTGCCCCTCGTTGATCCCTGCGATCCCGCTCGCCAGCTCCAGGGGCGCTTCCTGTCCCGAGTCGAACGTTCGTTGACTCGCGGCGCCGGGTGGGGTGGGGGCCCTCCCTGCGGGACCGTATCTTCTGCGGATTGCCGGAGCCACCCACCACCCATCTCGTGGCCCCATTGAGTGCCGGCAGCGCTCCCGCGTTCCAGGCGTGTCCCGCGGGGAGGGCCCCCACCCCGCCCGGCGCTCTGTCGGCACATTTCTGACTCAGCACACTAGCTGCGGTAGCGGCGGTCGAGGTCCAGGTACCCTTTCGTGTCGACCGCTATCTCGCGCTCGGCGAACGAGGCCATGCCGCCGGCGAGGGCGGCGCTGTTGCCGTCCCGGCGGATGGCGGCCAGCACGTTCTCCATGGCGCGGATGGCCGCCCGCTGCAGGTCCGAGGGGATGATGACGATGCGGTATCCCCACGCCTGCAGGCGCTCGAGCGGCACCAGCGGCGTCTTGCCCCCGAGGAACATGTTGATGAGGTGGCGTCCCCCGACCTGCGCGGGGATGGCCTCGATCTCGGCCTCGGTACGGGGCGCCTCCACGAAGAGCACGTCCGCTCCCGCCTCCGCGTAGGCCCGGGCGCGGGCGAGGGCGGCCTCGAAGCCCTCGACGGCGATGGCGTCGGTGCGGGCGATGATGACCAGATCGGAGTCGCCGGCGGCCTCCCGAGCGGCGCGGATCTTCTGCACCATCTCGGCGACCGGCACCACCGACTTGTCGTCGTAGTGCCCGCACCGCTTCGGGAACTGCTGGTCTTCCAGATGGAACCCCGCAACCCCGGCCCGCTCGAACCGGAGCACCGTCCGGCGCACGCTGAGCGCGTTGCCGTAGCCGGTGTCGGCGTCGGCGATGACGGGGACCGTGCTCTGCTCGACGATGCCGGCCACCCGGTCGGCGACCTCCACCAGACCCAGCAGCCCGAGATCCGGGTAGCCCATGCTTCGCGCGATGCCGCCGCCCGTCGCGTACAGCGCCGGAAACCCCGCCTGGCAGGCGAGCCGCGCCGAGAGGCCGTCGTAGACGCCGGGGGCGACGAGGACGTCCGGGCCGGCCAGCGCCTGGCGAAGCCGGGTCGACGCTCGCACGCCGGTCATTCTCCGGCCGCGGCCGCGCCGGCGATGCGGCCGAAGATGGCGCCCGACATCAGCCCGGTGCCCCCGGGGTAGTTGGTGTGGAAGAGCCCTCCGACCATCTCGCCGCAGGCGTACAGGCCGGGGATGGGTTCCCAGCTCGTGCCCAGGACCTGGGCGCGGTCGGTGATGGCCACCCCGCCGAAGGTGAAGGTGATGCCCCCCGTCACCGGATACGCCAGGAACGGCGCGGTGTCGAGCCGCTGCGCCCAGTTGGTCTTTGACAGGGCGAGCCCCGTGGTGCCGGCGCCGTCCTTCACGGTCGGATCGAAGGCTCCACCGCTGACGGCGGCGTTGTAGTCCTCGAGGGTGGCGAGGGCGGTCTCGCGGTCGAGCGGAAGCTGCGCCACCAGCTCCTTGAGCGAGCCCGCCCGGTAGGGGGTGCCCGTGCGGTAGCGGCCCTCGAGCAGGTGCTCGACCTTGGCGTCGAAGATCTGAAAGCCGATCCCGCTCGGCTGGTTCAGGATGGTACCGCCGAGCCTGGCGTACGTGTAGAACTGGAAATCCTCGCCCTCGTCGACGAACCGCTGCCCGCGGACGTTCAGGAGCACGCCGTACGGGTAGGAGAGGCGGTTGGTCTTGTCGGTGAGCTTGCGGTCGCCGTGCGCGGGCGCCCCGGCGTCGATGGGCGTCGAGTGGCAGCCCGTCCACTGGCCGTGGGGCAGGGCGCCGAGCGCGATGGCCATGCGCAGGCCGTCTCCGGTGTTGTAGCGCGTGCCCCGGACCTTGGCGTGGTCCCACGGGCGGCCGAGGTAGCGGGCTCGCCACTCGGGATTGGCCTCGAACCCCCCGCACCCCAGCACCACCGCCCGGGCGCTCACCTCGGAGATCCCCTCGCCGTCCGCCACCACCACCCCCGTGACGCGGCCGCGCGCATCCTGCACCAGCGCGCGGACCCAGCTCTGGTAGCGCACCTCGACCTCGCGCCGGGCCGCGATCTCGAACCACATGCGCGACAGCCCCACGCCCTCGTGCATCGCGCGGATCACGGCGCCCGGAGACCAGCGGATGGTGTCCCCGACGCGGACCGCGCTGAGCGACACCGCGGGCTCCATGACCACGCCCTGGCTGACGAGCCACCGGACCGTGTCGTACGAGCGGCCGATCAGCACCTCCGACAGCGCGGGGTCCGAGCGCCCCTCGGTGACCCGGTCGAGGTCGGCCCGGAAGTGTGCGGCCGGGTAGGGCTCGACCCCGACGAAGAAGCCCCGCACCCGGTTCTCGGCGTCCGGCACGATCGGCGCCAGATCCTCGGCGCGGTCGTAGGCGAACCGGAAGAGCCCGCCGCTGTAGTGCGTGTTGCCGCCGCGGAGCTCGCGCGGCGCCTTTTCCAGCATGAGCACGCGCCGCGCGCCCTGCTCCCGCGCCGACATCGCGGCCGCCATGGCGGCGTTGCCGGCTCCGACCACGATCACATCGAATGCGGCCATCGCGTCTCCTCGCCGCGGCCCCTGGCGTCGCCGGGGCCGCCCGGTTCAGTTCGCCGGCCAGCATAGCGCAGGGGCGGGTCCCGGCGCGACGCGCGGCCGGCCCCGGCCCCGGCCGCGCGCGTCGCGTCCTCGGGCGCCCGGGCCGCGCCTCGACCCGAGCACCTGGCCGTCGCCCGGGTGGAGGACCCGGCCGGTCGGGCACCGGGCCTCGCCAGCCTCCGCTCTCTCGCCCTCGGAAAGGAGAGCGCGTGAGGGCAGCAGGTCCTGACTTTGGGCGTAGTCCTGGTCAGCCAGCCGCGGCCCCGCGACCCGCGTCACGGAGACTCCCCGTGGCCGCGGGCCGGCTACTTGACGGTGACGCTCTTGGCCAGGTTGCGCGGCTTGTCCGGGTCGTGCCCGCGCAGGAGGCCAGGTAGTAGCCGAGGAGCTGGGGCGCCTGGCACGCGGCCGGCCAGGCCTCCCGTTTCTCGGCAGCCGGGGTTCCGGGTGGTAGCATGAACGGGCCGCCGTGATCACCGCGTATCGCCACGATCCCGCTCCGATCGATGCCCTCGTCGGGCCGGGGGTCCGCCTCATCCCGCTGGGCGGTCTGGGCGAGATCGGGCTCAACATGATGCTGGTCGAGTCCGGCGGCGACATCATCGCCGTGGACTGCGGCTTGCTCTTCCCCGACGACGAGATGCCCGGCGTGGACTACGTCATCCCGGACTTCACCTACCTGCGCGAGCGCCGCGAGGCGTTCCGGGGGGTGATCCTCACGCACGGGCACGAAGATCACGTCGGGGCCCTGTCGTATCTCCTGCGCGAACTGCCGGTGCCGGTCTACGGCACGCCCCTCACCCTGGCCCTCGCCCGCTCGCGGCTCGCCGAGCACGGCGTCCTGGAGACCGCCGACCTTCGCCCGTACAAGCCCGGCGACGAGATCCGGCTCGGGGGCTTCCGGGTGGAGCCGATCCGCGTCACCCATTCCATCGCCGACGGGATCGGCCTGGCCATCGAGACGGGGGCCGGCACCGTCGTCCACACCGGTGATTTCAAGCTGGATGCGCATCCGATCGACGGCCACCATCCGGACTTCAGCCGGTTCGCCGCGCTGGGCGCGCGCGGCGTCCTCGCCCTCTGCTCCGACTCGACCAACGTCGACCGGCCCGGGCACACCCGGTCCGAGAGCGAGGTCGGCGCCGCCCTCGATCCGCGCTTCGCCGCGGCCCCCGGCCGCATCATCGTCGTCACGTTCGCGTCGCACATCCACCGCATCCAGCAGGTGATCGACCTCGCCGCCCGGCACGGGCGCCGCGTGGCCCTGCTCGGCAAGAGCATGGTGGCGAACGTGAGCGTGTCGGCCGAGCTCGGGTACCTGCGGGTGCCCGACGGCGTCCTGTCCGCCCTCGATGACATGGCCGGGCTGCCCCCACGCCGGCAGGTG
>DATKEI010000185.1:0-7492 GCA_035544455.1 Binatia bacterium
CCTCCCCGCGGGACCGTATCTTCTGCGGATGGTCGAAGCCACCCAGCACCCATCTCGTGGCCCCATTTGAGTACCGGTAGCGCTCAGCGACTCAGCGTGTCCCGCGGGGAGGACCCCCACCCCGCCCGGCGCTTTGTCGGCACATTTCTGACTCGGCACCCCAGTGTCCCGCGTCGGCGGACGTTCGACTCGGGACACTACGGCAGGGTGAGCACGGCCTTGCCGGGGAAGCGCCGGTCCATCAGATCCTGGGCGACCCCGGCGATCTCGGTCCACGCGCGCTCCAGGCTGACGTGGGGCGCGAGCTGTCCCGCTGCCACCAGCTCGGCGAGCCGTCGCAGGCCGATCCCCGCCGGTTCCGTCCCGAGCTCGGTGAAGAGGTAGAAGCCGTGGAGCGTCGTGCGGCCGGTCACGAAGAACGCCCGCGCGTCGAAGGTGACCTCGCTCGATGCGGAGACGCCCAGCGTCACGCAGGTGCCGCCGCGCTCGAGGGCGGCGAGGGCGGTGCCGAGGGTCCGGCCGCCCACGGACTCGATGACGACGTCGTACTTCGGCGCGGCCGGGATGTCGTCACCAACCGTCACCTCGTGGGCACCGAGCTGGCGCAGGGCCGCCGCCTGGCTCTCGCTCCGGGCACTGGCCGTGACGTGGGCGCCGGCGAGGCGCGCGAGCTGCACCGCGAAGTCGCCGACGCCGCCCGTGGCCCCCGTCACGAGCACGCGGCGGCCGAGGAGCACCCCGCCCCTGGCCAGGGCGTGGAGGGCGGTGAGCCCGGCCACGGGGAAGGTGGCGGCCTGCGAGAACGTCACCTTGTCGGGCAGCTCGGCGAGCGCGTGGGTGGGGACGGCCACGCGCTCGGCCCACGCGCCCTCCGGCAAGAGGCCGACGACGCGAGCGCCGGCGCGGGGTCCGGAGCCGTCGGCGGCAGGCTGGGCGACCTCGCCAGCCAGGTCCCAGCCGGGGCGCCAGCCGGCCGCGGCCATGCCTGCCCGGCGGACCTCACCGCGGTTGAGCGAAAGCGCGCGCACGCGCACGACTGCCTCGCCCCGGTCGGGGACGGGTTCCGGCACCGCTCGGATGACGAGTCGGCCCGGCGCGGCCGGATCGACGACGACGGCACGATTGTCGCTCATGGGGGCACCTCCGCAGGATGAGCCGCGGACGAAGAGTACTGACGGCCGGGTCCCGAGGTCAATGCGCCCGGCCCTTTCCGGCTGCGGTATGCTCGGGCGTGCCGGTCACCCCCCGGAGGGAGGTTTGCCCGCGGGGAGGGCCCCCGCCCCGCGCGGCGCCTTGTCGGCACACCTCTGACTCAGGACACTAGCCGGGAGACCGCCAATGCCGCCCAGCAGAAAGCTCGTGGTCGCCTCGATGATGCACGAGACCAACACCTTCTCGCCGGTCCCGACGCCGCTCCAGTCGTTCCGGCCCCTGTCCGGGTCCGAGGCGATCGAGGAGTTCTCCGGCACCAACACGCAGCTCGGCGGGTTCCTCGAGGTCGCCCGGACGATCGGGGCGGAGATTGCCGTCCCCATCGCGGCCGGGGCGCACCCGTCCGGCTACGTCGAGAAGGCGGCCTACGAGGACATGTGCGAGGCGATCGTGGGGGCGATCCGGGGCGGCTGCGACGCCGCGTTCCTGGCTCTGCACGGGGCGATGGTGGCCGAGCACCAGGACGATGGCGAGGGCGAGCTGCTACGCCGCATCCGGGCGGTGGCGCCGCGGCTGCCGATCGCCGTGGGTCTCGATTTCCACGCGCACATGACGGCGCGCATGGTGGACAGCGCGACGGTGATCACCGGATACCGCACCTACCCGCACGTGGACATGGCGGAGACGGCCGAACGCGCCGGGCGCACACTGGTGCGCGCCCTCGACGGCGAGGTCGTTCCCGTCATGGTCTGGGGCACGCGCCCAATGATGACGAGCACCCTGGCCCACACGCCCGCCCGCCAGCCCATGAAGGACGTCATGGACCTCGCCATCGCGGCGGAGGCAAGCGGCGCCGTGCTGAACGCCTCCGTGTTCGGGGGCTTCCCGCACGCCGACATCCCGCACCTGTCGTGTTCGGCGGTGATCGTGTGCGATCGGCGAGCGGACGAGGGCCGGGGGCTCCTGGACCGGGTCCTGAGCCTGGCCTGGGACCGCCGCGAGGCGTTCCTCTACAGGGGTGCGCCGCTGGCCACCCAGATCGCCCACGCGCGGACGCTCGGGGAGGGCCCCATCCTCCTCGTGGACCACGGGGACAACACCGCCTCCGGCGGCACCCAGGACGTGATGAGCGTGATCGCGGAGGCCATGCGACAGGGCCTCGAGGACGTGGTCGCCGGGCCGATCTGCGATCCCGACAGCGTCGGACGAATCCTCGCGGCGGGCACGGCGGCCAGCGTCACGCTGCCGCTGGGCGGCAAGATCGACATGCCGCAGATCAACCTGCCCGGGCAGCCGCTCACCGTCACCGGCAAGGTCTCGCGGATCACCGACGGCGAGTTCGTGGTGACCGGGCCCATGGCCACCGGCACCCGCGTGCGGATGGGCCGTACCGCCGTGCTCGACACCGGACCCATGCAGATCCTCGTGTCCGAGGGCCGCAGCGAGCCCTTCGACGTCGGCGTCTTCACCCACTGCGGCATCGATCCCAGGCGCAAGCGCTATGTGCTGATCAAGTCGCGCCAGCACTTCCGGGCCGGCTTCGAGCCCATCGCTCGCCACATCGTCATGTGCGACGGCGACGGCTGCACCAGCTCCGACCCCGCGCTCTTCACGTACCGGAATCGCCCCCGGCCCCTGTACCCCTTCGACCCCGCCTGATCCGCGGAACGGGGGCGAACCCGAGCGCGTCGCGCGCGCGCCCGCTCTTCCGCCATCTTCTCTTCGGGGTGCCGGGCCAGAGGGGCCGCGCGACCCATGCGTCCGCCGCCGACCAACGTCATGTTCGCCCGCGCCATGTCCCGCTGTCGCCACTGTGGCCGATGATGACGCGGCCGAGGTCGACGCCCTCCTGCGCGAAGATCGCCTGCTGGGCCTCGCCGGACCGGCCCGCGGCCCAGGTGTGCGTCGAGATCGGCGCCCTCGTGGCCTTGTGGGCCCGCGCCGACGCTCGCAGGATGTTCTCGATCACCGGGGTCACGCCGGCGGTGTCGGTTGCGCACTTGATGATGGCGGCCTTGACTCCGCTGGCTCCGATGCCCCGGGTGATGTCCCGGATGAACAGCTCGGCCACGTGGTCGACGCCGTGGGCGCTGAAGTACCGGGGCGGCATCCACCAGGCGCCGGTGGCGACGACGACGTGAACGCGCGAGCGCCGGGCCACGTCGACGATCAGCTCGATGTCCCGGCTTAGGTCGACCGTGGTCAGGTCGACGATCGCGCGGATGCCCCGGCTGTACAGGTCGGCCATCTTCCGCTCGGCGAGGGCGAGCACGGCCTCCCGGTCGAAGAGGTGGGGCCAGTTTTCCTGCACCCCGGGGGACCGCGTGACGATGTGCTCGTGCATGAGCGCAGGACCGAGCTCGGAGGTCGCCACCGGGCCGAGCGCTGTCTCCACCGTGGTCATGCTGGCCTCCAGGTCCCGGGAGTCGATTGCCTACTGGCTGGCGGCGCTCGTGCCGGTGGCGCCTCGCCGCCATCTCGCCCGTCAGGCGGCGGCCCGAGGACGCTCGTGGGCGACAACGGCTCCAGCCTACCGCACGAGCGCGGCGCCAGGGAGCTTGTCCGGGACGGCGGCGCCCGGGGCGGGCCCCCGCCGGTGAGAACGGACCGCGCCGCGCGCGGCCGTCGTGGTACTCTCGGCCGGCATGGATCTTCGCGATCGCATCGCTCTCGTCGCCGGCGGCACCGGCCTTCTGGGCACCGCGATTGCCCGGGCCCTCGCCGGTGCCGGCGCCGACATCGCCATCACCTACCTCGAGCGGGCGGACGCGGCGCGCGAGACATGCGCGGCGGTAGAGAAGCTGGGCCGGCGGGCATGGAGCGTGGCCCTCGACCAGAGCTCCGCCGAGGCCATCCCCGCCGCGGTGAAGGCGGTGACCAGCCACTTCGGCCGGCTCGACGCGCTCGTCAACAACGCGGCGTGGAACATCAGCATTCCCTTCCCGGACCTGGAGGCCCTCGACGCCGCCGTGTGGGACCGCCTGTTCGACACCAACCTGCGCGGGCCCTACCTGCTGGCCCGGGCCGCCGCGCCGTACTTGAAGGCGAGCGGCGGGCGCATCGTGAACATCGCGTCGGTGGCCGGGCTGAACCCCGGGGGCAGCAGCATCGCCTACGCGACCAGCAAGGCGGGGCTGATCCACCTGACGCGCTGCCTCGCGGTGGCGCTGGCCCCAGAGGTGAGCGTGAATTGCGTGGCCCCCGGCCTGATGGAGGGCACGCGCATGACCTCGCGGCTCCGGCCGGAAGTGGCGCAGGGGGCGCGGCAGCGCGCTGTCCTGCGCCGCGCGGCGACGGTGGAGGACGTGGCCGACCAGGTGCTCGCCTTCTGTCGATCGGACAGCGTGACCGGCCAGGTGCTGAACATCGACGCTGGCGTCTTCTTCCACTGACCTTCACCCGCACCAGCCAGACACCCAGACCATGAGCGAAGAGCGAGAGCCGGTGTCCGAGGATTTCGCCACCCTGTTCGCCCGCGAGGAGGCCCGCCCGACCGTGGAGGTCGGCCAGCTCGTCAAGGGGCGGGTCATTCACATCGCCTCCGGCAGCGTCTTCGTCGACGCCGGCGGCAAGGGCGAGGCCTGGATCGATCGCGCCGAGTTGACCGACGACGAGGGGCGACTGCGCGTCGCCGTCGGCGACGAGGTCGAGGCCATCGTGGTGGCCACGGGCGACGAGGTCCGGCTCTCCTTCAAGCTCCGACAGGGGGCGCAGGCGCGACAGGCGCTGGCCATGGCGGCGTCGAGCGGCGTGCCGGTCGAGGGCCGCGTGGCCGCCGTGATCAAGGGCGGCTACGAGGTGACGGTGGCGGGAGTGCGCGCCTTCTGCCCGTCCTCGCAGATGGAGATGCGGCGCGTGGAGACCCCCGACGAGTATGTCGGCCGCGTCCTCGAGTTCCGCGTCACCACCTACGGCGACCGGGGCCGGAACGTCGTCCTCTCCCGCCGGCGGCTCCTCGAGGAGCAGTCGGCCCGGAATGCCGAGGAGACGCGCCGGAAGCTCGTGCCCGGCGCGGTGCTCCCCGGCACCGTCGTGTCGCTTGCGGAGTTCGGCGCGTTCATCGACCTCGGCGGCGTGCAGGGGCTGGTGCCGATGTCCGAGGTCTCCTACTCGCGGGGCGGCCGGCTCGCCGACCGGCTCCACGTGGGCGAGGCGGTGACGGTCAAGGTGCTGCGCGTCGACGAGGAGAGGGGCCGCGTGTCGCTCAGCCTGAAGGCCCTCGAGGCGGATCCGTGGGAAACGGTGCCCGGGCGGCTGCGCGAGCGCGAGGTGATCCGGGGCCGGGCGGTACGCGCAACAGACTTCGGCGTCTTCGTCGAGCTCCTGCCGGGGGTGGACGGCCTCCTGCACGTCAGCGAGATCCCGCGCCACCGGCAGGGCGCCATGCGGGAGGCGGTGGCCGGCTCCGCCGAGATCAGCGTGATGGTCGTGAGCATCGACACCGACAAGCGGCGGATAGCCCTGGCCCTCGCCCCCGAGGACCTGGCGCCGGGCGCGCTGGTGGAATCGGCAGTCGCCGTTGGCGCCGTGCTCACCGGCGCGGTCGAGCGCGTGGAGCCCTTCGGCGTCTTCGTGCGACTCGGGCCCGGGCAAACGGGCCTCGTCCCCACCGGGGAGCTCGGCACCGAAGGCGGGCAGGACGCCCGCAAGGCCTTCCCGGTCGGGAGCGACATGAAGGTCGTCGTGCTCGCCATCGAGGAGGGCGGCCGCCGCATCCGACTGTCCCGCGCCCAGGCCCTCGCCCACGAGGAGAAGGTGGAGACGCGGGCCTACATGCGCGACTCGTCGAAGAAGAGCGGCGGCTTCGGGCTCAGCATCGGCGAGCGCATCCGGATCAGCCGGAGGGACTGACCGCCCGGCAGTCCCTCCCCTCCCGCCGCGCCACCGTCACCTGTTACCGGTGCCCGCCGGCGCCACATCCTCGGCCACGCCGCTGCGCGTCGCTCCTTCCGGGGCCACTCCGAGCGCTCGGCGCTGAGCCGCCGCGCCGACAGGCCGGGGAGGCACTCAGCGAGGGTTCAGGCGCCAGCGCTGGAACCGCCACGCGCCCGCCGCGCCGGCACTGCCCTCGGCGATCAGGTCTGCCCCCGCCAATGTTGCCCCGGGGATCGTCTGGACGCCGGCGTGTCGGCGGCTGTCCACGACCACATCCGTCACGGTCAGGAAGATCTCGTCGAGCAGGCCGGCGGTCCGGAGAGCCTCCAGGACGGTCTCGCCGCCCTCGCAGTCGAGGTAGCGGACCCCGCGGTCGGCGAACAGCCGCTCGTGTGCGCGGCGCAGGCCCTCCGGCGTGTCCAGCGCGTCCGCCACGAGGTCGATCCCCCGGGACGCCGCCCCGCTGGCCCGCAGGCGATCGGCCCCGGCCCGGGTGGTCACCACGATCGCGTCGATCCCCGGGGTGTTGAACACGGGAAGGGTCAGGTCGATCGCGCCGCTCCGCGAGTAGATCACGTGGCGGGGATGGAAGGGCAGCCCGTGCGCCAGGCGGAAGCCGTAGAGCGCCGGCGCCGGCGGGTCGCCGGGCTCCTGCGGGGTCTGGACCAGCCGGGGCTGCTCGCGCAGGGTCTGGGCGCCGATGGCCACGTCGCCGTAGCAGCGGAGGTGCCGCACGTGGCGGCGGTCTGCCTCGCGCTCGGGGCGCGCCTCGTCGCCGCCGAGGATGGCCAGCACGGGATCGTCGCCGGGTCCGGCCCGGTGCCACGCGACGGCGCCGTTGGCCGAGCACACCATGGTGGCGTAGATCCACGGCCGGTCGATCCAGGGCGGAGGGAACCCCATCGCCTCGATGTCTTCGGCCCCGGGCAGGCGCCGCCCGAACGGAAAGCGCGTCTCGCGCTGGCGGTCCCATCGGATGCGGGTGCCGGGTGTCGCCGGCGGCGGCTCGCTCACGGGCATGGCGTCATTGTGGCCGGGCCCTGCCGGGCCCTCAACCCGATCGTCCCTGGGGGGCCCCGCCGGCGGGCGATCGCCGGGGCGCCGGCAGGCGAGTCAAGCTCTCGGGGCGTACAGTGGACCGAGGAGGTGTTTCATGGCGCAGGCCCTGCTTCGATCTCTCGTTATGGCATCTGCCGCCCTCGCCATCGCGGCGACGGCCTCGGCCCAGGCGCCGCGCTCCCCGACCCCCAGGCCGGTCGACGCCCCGTTGCGCGTCGAGGTCGTGGCCCGGGGCCTCGAGAATCCGTGGGGGCTGGCCTTCCTCCCCGACGGGCGCCTGCTGGTGACGGAGCGGCCGGGCCGCCTCCGGATCGTCGGCCGCGACAGCCGCCTGTCGGATCCGCTGGCCGGCGTGCCCGTGGTGTTCGCACGCGGCCAGGGGGGGTTGCTCGACGTGGCGCTGCAT
>DATKEI010000186.1:0-4922 GCA_035544455.1 Binatia bacterium
CACGCTGAGTGGCGGGAGCGTCGCCGGCACTCAATCGGGCCACGAGATGGATGGTGGGTGGCTTCGGCGATCCGCAGAAGATACGGTCCCGCGGGGAGGGCCCCCACCCCGCCCGGCGCCGTGAGTCGAGGAGCGTTCGACTCGGGACGCTAGCCCCTCCTCGGGGAGGGCGGGAGGGCGCCGATCTCCTCCAGGAATCGGCCGACCACGGACTGGACCTCGGGGCGGTGGGTGCGGTTGGGAAAATGGGGGCCGCCCTGGACGACGTGGAGGCGGGCGCCGGGGATGGTCTCGGCGAGGCGGCGGGACTGGGCCATGGTGGGGAAGTGATCCTCCGACCCCGCGATCACGAGCACGGGGCAGCGGATGCGCGCGCAGTCGGCAAGCCACTCCCGGCGCGAGTACGTCTCGTCGAGCAGGGCGAGGAACGAGGCGACGGAGTGCCGGCGCAGGCGGCCCGTCATCTCCGCGTACCGGGCGGGGCGTGACTTGAGGCGGCGCAGGGCCTCCTCGCCCATGCGCAGGCGCACGTTGGCGTCGAAGTAATCCTCGAACCGGCCGGCCGCGACCAGCGGCCGGTGCGCCGCCCACCATTGCCGGTCCGCCGGGATGGACGCATAGGGCGGGCCGCTGATGGATACGACCGCGCGCACGCGAGAAGGGGCGTGGATGGCCGCCCACAGCGAGAGCGCCCCGCCCATGGACGCCCCGCCCCACACCGCGGCCTCGATCCCGAGGGCGTCGAGCCAGAGCAGCAGGTCCTCGCCCTTGCGCTCGTACGTGTAGTCCTCGACCCGCTCGAAGCGGTCGGACCAGCCGTGGCCTCGCGTGTCCGGCAGCAGCGCCTGGATCCGGTCGAGGAAGGGCTCGAGGTCCGGCTCCATCATTGCGCTGTCCTCGACCGAGCCGCCGTGGATCCACACCACGGGCGGCCCGCCCGGCACCCCGGCGGCGCGCCAGTGCAGCCGCACGCCGTTGGCAAGCCTCACTTCGGGCATGCGCGGGCTCGCCGGTCCGGAAGGGGCGTGCTCAGCAGCCCGCGCGGGTGCGCGGTCAGCGCGGCCGCGGGCTCCACGTCGAGGTTCACGGTCTGGACAAAGCTGAGCGGCGGGCCAGCGTTCGCGGGCAGCGGGCGTCTCCTGTCCTGGGACCGTGCATTACCGCTGCTCCGCGGGGACGGCCAGCCCGGGGGCGGGCCGGAGACCCCTCAGGCCGGGCTCAGACGCCGCTCGAGGTAGCGCGCGTAGCGCGACATCGAGTACGTGCAGATCCAGTACACCACGGCGATGAAGAGGTAGAGCTCGAAGGGCCGGATCTCCCGGTTGTTGACGACCTGGGCGGCCTTGGTCAGGTCCATGAACCCGATGATGGAGGCGAGCGAGGTGTCCTTGAACAGCACGATGAACTGGTTCATCAGGGAGGGCAGCATGTTGCGGAGCGCCTGGGGGAGGATGACCTGCCGCATCGTCTGGCGCTCGCCAAGTCCCAGCGCGGTCGCCGCTTCCACCTGGCCGCGGGGAACGGACTGGATCCCGGCCCGGACGATCTCGGCGAGATAGGCGGCCTCGAAGATCACGAAGGCGGCCAGGGCCACCCCGAACTCGGGGATGCCGGTGCCGAGGGCGACGGGCAGGATGAACCACATCCAGAAGATGACCATGACCAGGGGAACACCCCGGAAGAACTCGACGTAGAGCGTCGCGGGCAAGCGGATCCACGGCTGGGGCGCGAGACGTCCGAGGCCGACGAAGACGCCGAGGACGAAGCCGAGGACGATGGCGGGGATGGCCAGCCGGAGAGTTCCCCCGACGAAGTTGCCGAAGCCGAACAGCCCCTGGCCGATGAGGAAGGGCAGGTTGCGCCAGACCACCCCGAAATCGAGCATCAGGGCGCCCGCCGCCCCCCCGTGATCAGCCCGGGAATGGCGGTCCGCCGCTCCACCCACGCCATGACCGACGCGATGGACACGCACAGCAACAGGTAGATCAGCGTCCCCGCCGTCAACGCCTCGATCGCCCTCGCCGTGTAGGTCTCGATCTGCCGCGTCTGGAACGTCAGCTCGGCCACGCTGATGGTCAGGGCGACCGAGGTGTTCTTCAAGACGTTCAGCGACTCGTTGGTCAGGGGGGGCGCCACGATCCGCAACGCGACCGGGAGGATCACGTACCGATAGGCCTGGACGATGCTGAGGCCCGAGGCCACCGAGGCCTCGAGCTGCGTCCTGGGGATGGACTGGATGCCCGCCCGGAGGACCTCGGAGAACCGGGCCCCGCTGTAGACACCGAGCGCGCCCACCGCCGCCCAGAACTCGAGGCCGTGGTCGTTCAGCCAGCCCCGGGTCGGATCGGGCAGGAACTGCGGCACCCCGAAGTACCAGAAGAACATCCACACCAGGAGGGGGACGTTGCGGAAGAACTCGACGTACGCCGTCGCCCCGGCGCGCAGCGGCGCGAACGGCATGGTGCGCATCGCCCCGGAGACGACGCCGAGCGCGATGGCCAGCACCCAGGCCAGCCCGGCCAGGGCGAGGGTGGTGCCGAGGCCGCGCAGCAGCCACTCCCCCGACTGCCCCGTCCACAGCACCGACCAGTCGAAGGTGTACTTCACCTCGTGCGAAGATCCGCGCTTACTTCGGGACCACCTGGTACAGCATGAAGGCGCGGACGGCCGGGTTCACCGGATACGGCAGCTCGCCCTTGGCTCCGAACCACCGGTCGTAGATCTCGAAGTACTTGCCGGACTCGATGCCGTCCATCAGGGCGCCGTTCACCGCGTTGCGGAAATCGGCGTCGCCCTTGCGCATGGCCATCCCGTAGGGCTCGTAGGAGAAGAAGTCGCCCACGATCTCCCACTGGTCGGGGTTCGGCGCCTTGGTCTTGAGCCCGGCGAGCTGGATGCCGTCGTTGGCGTAGGCGTCGACCTGCCCCTGGAGCAGGGCCTGGAAGGCGGCCGGCTGGTCGGGGAACTCGCGGAGCTGGGCCTTGGGGGCCCTCTCGCGGATGATGCGGGCGTTGGTCGATCCCTGCTGGGTGGCGATCCGCCGGCCGTCGATGTCCTGGATGCCCTTGACGGGACTGCCCTTCTTGACGAGGAGCTGGGCGCCCGTCACGAAGAACGTGATCGAGAAGTCCACGCTCTCGCGGCGAGTCCGGGTGTCGGTCATGGTGCCCGCGATCAGGTCGACCGCGTTCGAGGTGAGCAGGGGGATCCGGGTCGGCGGCGTCGATTCCTTCTTCTCGAGCTTGACCGGCTTGCCGAGCTTCTTGGCCAGGGCGGGCACGACCAGCTCCTCGGCGAGGTCGATGGAAAAGCCCACCCACTCGTTCTTGCTGTTGACGTAGGCGAAGGGCGGCGATCCCGTGCGGGTGCCGATGGTCAGCACCCCGCTCTGGCCGATCTTCTCGAGCGTGGACGACTGGGCCCCGGCCGGAGCCGCCGCCAGCGCCACCATCGCCGCCACCACCGCCGCCATCGCCATCCTGGTCCGTGTCATCACAGGCCTCCTGGGCCGCGCGGGGAGTCTCCGCGCCGGCACGCTCCCTCCGTGGTTGTCAGTGGGACAGGATCTTCGACAGGAACTCCCGCGTCCGCTCCGAGCGGGCCGCCGCGAAGAACGCCTCCGGCGGCTGCTCCTCGACCACCCGGCCCTCGTCCATGAACACGACACGGTGGGCGACGCGCCGGGCAAAGCCCATCTCGTGGGTCACCACCATCATGGTCATGCCGTCCCGCGCGAGATCGGTCATGACGTCCAGGACCTCGTTGATCATCTCGGGGTCGAGCGCAGACGTGGGCTCGTCGAACAGCATGATGCGGGGCTGCATGGCCAGGGCCCGCGCGATGGCCACCCGCTGCTGCTGGCCGCCCGAGAGGTTGGCGGGGTGGTGGCTCGCCTTGTCCGGGATGTGCACGCGGGCGAGCAGGTCGCGCGCGACCTTCTCCGCCTCGGCGGGAGCCATCCCCTTCACCTTGACGGGGGCCAGCGTGATGTTCTGGAGCGCGGTCATGTGCGGGAAGAGGTTGAACGACTGGAAGACCATGCCGACCTCGGCGCGCAGTCGCGCCAGCTTCACCCCGGGCCCGGACACGTCCTGCCCATGAACGAGGATCTCCCCCTTCTGGATCGGCTCCAGGCGGTTCACGCACCGGATGAGCGTGCTCTTGCCCGAGCCCGACGGCCCGCATACCACCACGACCTCGCCCGCCGCCACGTCGAGGTCGATGTCGGCGAGGACGTGCAGCGGGCCGAACCACTTGTTGACGCCGCGGAACCGGATCGCGGGCGCGGCCGACGCCTCCGCGCGGTCCGCCGCCGCCGGGGGGGGCGGGAGCGTGGTCGAAGCCACCGAGGCCCTACTCGACCACGAGCATGACGTCGCCGGGGTTCACGATCTGCCCGGCCTGGACGCGCACGTCCCGGACCGTCCCCGCCCCCGGCGCCTTGATCTCGTTCTCCATCTTCATGGCCTCGAGGACGAGGAGGCTGTCGCCGCGCTCTACCGCCTGGCCCGGAGCGACCGCCACCAGCACGACCCGGCCCGGCATGGGCGCCTTGATCTGGCCCGCCCCGCGGGCCGCGGCCCCGCGGCGGCGAAGGAGGTATCGCGTCTGCTCCTCGATCTCGATCCGGTACTGCTCGCCGTCGACCGTCACCACCCAGGCGTCGGCGGTGGGAACGACCTCGGCCACCGATGACGCGCCGTCGACCAGCAGCGACCACAGGCCGCCTGCGCTCACCCGGGCGTCGACCTCGACGGTCTCGTCGCCGATCCGCACGCGGTAGCGCCCGGAATCCTCGACGACCTCGAGCGGCATCGGCTGGCCGTCCACGTCCGCCTGGAACCTCACCGCCACCGCCCTTCGGGCCGCCCCGCCTGCCTCCACGCGCTCCCTGTCGGCGGGGCCGGGGCCGGCTCCTGGCG
>DATKEI010000187.1:0-7304 GCA_035544455.1 Binatia bacterium
GACGATCGCCGACTACGCGCGCAAGGTCGAAGCCATGGGCTTCGACTGCCTCTGGTCGTCGGAGACGCAGCACGATCCGTACCTGCCCCTCGCGGTGGCGGCGACGACCACATCGCGCATCGGCCTCGGCACCAACATCGCCACGGTGTTCTCCCGGAGCCCGATGATCACCGCCCACATCGCGTGGGACCTGCAGAAGGCCTCGTGCGGGCGGTTCACCCTCGGGCTCGGCACCCAGGTCAAGGCCCACAACGAGCGCCGGTTCTCGGTGAAGTACGAGTCGCCGGGGCCCAAGATGGCGGAGGCCGTGCGCGCCATCCGCGCCATCTGGGACTGCTGGCAGAACGGGACCAAGCTCGACGTCAAGGGGCAGTTCTACACCTTCGACGTGATGACCCCGTTCTTCAACCCGGGGCCCATCGAGCACCCGCGGATCCCGATCTTCATCGCCGCCGTGAACCCGTACATGTGCCGGGTGGCCGGCGAGTTCTGCGACGGCCTGCACGTGCATCCGTTCAACAGCCCGAAGTACCTGCGCGAGGTGGTGCACCCCGCGGTGGCCGAGGGGCTTGCCCGCTCCGGGCGGGCGCGCCGGGACTTCACCTTCGCCACCAGCAGCTTCGTCATCGTGAGCGACACCGCGGCCGAGCGGCAGGTCCAGGCTCGCATGGTCAAGCAGCAGATCGCCTTCTACGGGTCCACCCGCACCTACCAGCCCGTCCTCGAGACGCACGGGTGGGCTCACCTCACGAGCCAGCTCCACCGGAAGTCCATCGAGGGCGACTGGCCGGGCATGGCCGACCTGATCACCGACGAGATGCTCGACACCTACGCGGTGACGGCGACCTACGATACCCTCGCCGCCCGGCTCGAGGAGCGGTACGCCGGCCTCCTCGACCGCACGGCCCTCTACCAGCCGTATCAGCCCGGGCTCGACGACCCGCGGCTGCCCGCGCTCATCCGGGCGATGAACCGATGAAAGCCCTCGCCTTCCAGGAGCACGGCGGCCTCGACAAGCTCCGCTACCAGGACGTACCCGACCCGAAGATCGGCGACGGCGACGTCCTCGTGCGCGTCGGGGCGTGCGCCCTGAACCACCTCGACCTGTTCGTGCGGGAGGGACTCCCCGGGCTGAAGCTTCCCCTGCCCTTCTGGTCGGGCTGCGACATCGCCGGAGAGGTCGCGGAAGTCGGCGGCGCGGTGACGGGGGTGGCGGTCGGCGACCGCGTCGTCGTCAACCCGAACCTCGCCTGCGGCCGGTGCGAGTTCTGCATCCGCGGCGAGGACAGCCTGTGCGTCACCTACGGGATCCTCGGCGAGCACACCTACGGCGGCCTCGCCGAGTACGTCAAGGTCGACGGCAGGAACGTCCTCAAGCTGCCCGACCACGTGACGATCGAGGACGCGGCCTCGTTCGTCCTGGTCAACATGACGGCCTGGCGGATGCTCGTCAGCCAGGCCCGGCTCCGCGCCGGCGAGGACCTGCTGATCCTGGGCGTCGGGGGCGGCGTCTCCTCGACGGCCGTGCAGATCGGCAAGCTCTGCGGGGCCCGGGTCCTTGTCACATCGTCGAGCGACGAAAAGCTCCAGAGAGCACGGGAACTTGGAGCTGACGAGTGCATCAACTACTCGAAGGAGGATTGGGCCCGCGTGGTGTTCCAGAAGACGGGCCGCCGCGGAGTGGACGTGGTTCTCGAGAACGTCGGCGCGGCCACCTGGAAGGACTCGATCCGCGCGCTGGCCAAGGGCGGACGGCTGGTGACCTGCGGCGCCACGTCGGGTCCCATCGGCGAGACCGACATCCGGATCGTGTTCTGGAAGCAGATCTCGATCATCGGCTCGACCATGTCGAACCGCCGCGAGTTCAACGAGGTCATGGCGCAGCTGTTCCGGGGGCGCCTGCGGGCCATCGTCGACTCCATGATGCCGCTCCGCGAGGGAGCGGCCGCCCAGGACAAGCTGGCGGCGGGCAGGCAGTTCGGCAAGATCGTCCTGGTCCCCTGATCGCGTGCCAGGATTCGCGCCGGCCCAGGCTCGCGAGTCGACAGGGCGGTCCCGCGGATGCGGGAAGCCCGGAGCGGAGCGGCGCTCGCGCCTGCTCGGGGCCCGTTGAAGGCGACGCGCGAGCGGGAGCTCAAGCTCGAGGTCGGACCCCGGTTCCGGCTCCCGGCCCTGCCCGGCGACCCGCTGCCGCCCCGGGTGTTCACCAGCACGTACCTGGATACCATCGACCACCGCCTGGCCGGCGCCGGCGTGACCCTCCGCCGACGCGTCGAGCGCGGGGTCGGGCTGTGGCAGCTCAAGCTACCGCGCGGCGACGCCCGCCTGGAGCTGGAGGTCGCCGGTCCGGCGGGCGAGCCGCCGGACGGCCTGCGCGATCTCGTGACCGCCTACGCGCGCGGCGCCGCCCTGCTTCCCGTCGCGGCCCTCCGCTCGCGGCGCCAGGGCCACCTGGTGCGGGACCTCGACGGTCCGGTGGCAGAGGTGGTGCTCGATGCCGTGAAGGTCCTCGAAGGGCGCCGCGTGGCCAGCGAGTTCCGCGAGCTCGAGATCGAGCTGACCGGCGGCAACGAAGCAGCGCTCCAGCGCCTGGCCGGCGTCCTGAAGGGGGCCGGGGCCACCGCGGGAGACGCGCGACCCAAGGTGTTCCGGGCCCTCGGGCTGCCGGCGCCGGCGGCGCCGGTCCTCGCGCCCGCGGGCCGGGGGCCGGTCGAACGCCTGCGCGCGGTGCTGGCCGAGCAGATCGCCGCCGTGATCGCGCACGACCCGGGCACCCGGCTCGGGCGCGAGCCCGAGGACCTGCACCAGATGCGCGTGGCCACCCGGCGCATCCGCGCGGTGCTCCGCACCGCTCGGCCCATGCTCGATGCCGGCTGGGTCGAGCCCCTGCGCGCGGAGCTCAACTGGCTCGGGGGCGCCCTCGGGCCGGTGCGAGACCTCGACGTGATGCGCGAACACCTGGCCGCCGAGATCGCCTCCCTCGAGCCGGTGGACGCGCGAGGGGGCCGCAGGCTGCTGCTTTTGCTCGACCGCGAGCGGGCGGACGTGCGCCGGGCGATGCTCGAGGCCCTGCGCTCCGACCGGTATCTTGCGCTCCTCGAGGCGATCGAGGACGCGGCGCGCCGCCCGAACGTCGTCGACGCCGACTGGTCTCTCGAGGCCCTTGCCGCCGAGGACTTCCAGGCGCTCCGCCACGCCGTCGACGCCCTGGGCGAGTCCCCGTCCGACGAGGATCTGCACGAGGTGCGCATCAAGGGCAAGCGCGCGCGCTACGCGGCGGAGCTTGCCGAGCCGAACGCGGGGCGGCGGGCCACCCGTTTCATCCGGCGCGCACGGGCGTTCCAGGACGCGCTGGGGGAGCATCAGGACGCCGTGGTGGCCGGAGAGCGGATCAGGGAGCTGGCCGGCCGCGCCCGCAGCGCGCGTGCCGCCCTGGTCGCGGGCCGGCTGATCGAGCGCGAGCGGCAGCGGCGGGAGACGGCGCGCGCCGACTTCGCGAAGCAGTGGACCAAGCTGGAGAGACGGGGGCGCAAGGCATGGTCGTGAACGACGCGGTGCGGGCAGCCGGGGGCGTCATCGCCCGCCGCAATGGCCGCGGCGAGCTGGAAGTGCTCGTCATCCACCGGAAGGCACGGGCGGACTGGAGCTTTCCCAAGGGCAAGGTCGAGGCCGGCGAGTCCGACGAGGAATGCGCCCTGCGCGAGGTCGCGGAGGAGACGGGCCTGCGCTGCGCGCTCGGCTCGGAGCTGCCCTCGGTCTCGTACCGCGACCGGAAGGACCGGCCCAAGCGCGTCCGCTACTGGGAGATGACGATCCTGCGCGGCATCGCGCAGCCTCTGAACGAGGTCGACGCCGTTCGCTGGGTGACCGTCGCCGAGGCGGCGCGAACCCTCACGTACCCGCGCGACCGCGAGGTCCTCTCCGCCTTCGCCGACGGCCAGATCGCCCAAGCCTGACGCACGCGTCCCCGTCAGGCGGGCCCGGCCGGCGCCTGCCCGCTTCGCGGCCCCGGCCGCCGGCGTGAAAGCCCAGCGACCGATCCGCTTGCCCGGCACCCGGCCTGCCCTGGAGGTCGCGGCGCCGGCCGCGAGCGCGCGCCATTCCCGCCGCCGATCAGTACCAGCGGGGATCCCCGGGCAAGACGGGAACCGGCTTGCCGTCGACCGTGAGCACCCGGGGCCGGATGGTCGGCACCTCGCGGCGGCCAAGCGAGGCCAGCAGGGCCTCGGTCGTCTGGCCCTCGGCGAGGATCTCCAGGTTCTTCACGGTCGGCGTGCGCAGGGAGATCTCGCCGCGCTGCCGCGCCGCGAGCGCTTCACCGGGCGACAGCCAGCGGGCGTCCACGATCTCCGTGCCGTCCGGATCCGGCTCCTGGCCGGGCGGGGCCGGTGCCGCGAAGAACCGGGTGTCGAAGCGGATCGGGTTCTCCTCCGGCGTGATCCAGTGGGCGAAGTAGACGAGCCGGTCGGTCGCCAGGGTGAGATCCTCCGCCCGCAGGAGGTCGAAGAACGCCCGGTTCGCCACCTGGCAGGCCGCGCGGTGTGCCCGGAACCGATCGCCGTCCTCCCGGTCCAGCCGGAGCAGCGCGCCGTCGCGCCGATAGGCGAGCAGGAGCCCCACCTCCTCGAAGGCCTCCCGTATGGCGCCCACCCCGAAGCCGAGGGCGTCGGCCGCGCTCATGCCGGCTCTCAGCCGGCGTTCCACCGCGGGGTCTCCGAGGCCCCGGCAGAAGCGCTCCGCGTCCGGAGGCATATCGTCGGCCTCCAGCTTGCCCCCGGGGAAGACATAGTCGCCTCCGGCGAACCGGCTCCGCCGGTGCCGCTGGACGAGGAGGGTCTCCACGCCTCCCCCCGGGCGATCCCGGAGAAGGACAAGGGTGGCGGCGCGAGAGGCAGAGGCGGCCTGGCTCATGCTGGGCTCCCGGAGATGCCTGGTGCGGCCCGTGCATTCTGGCACGGAAGAGGGATTCCTTGACACGCGGCCGACCCGTCTGAGAACTTCGGAGCACGGAGCGTTCCGGGAACCTATGGATGCCCAGGCCGTCGATCTTCGGAGGCACCCGAGGATGAAGGTGTCCTGGCCCGTTACCGTGGAGGTGAGCGGGGGCCGGTATGACCGGCTGACCATCGACCTGAGCCCGATGGGGGTCAAGGTCGCCCTCGAGCACCCCGTCTCCGTGGGGAGCCGCGCTCGTGTCGTGCTGCGCCCGCCCGAGGACGCGCCGCTCGAGCTGGACGCGATCGTGTGGCGCGCCGACGACAATGGGCCGGCGTTCTTCTTCGTCGGCCTCGGCTCCGCCGCTGGCGCCGCCCCCGCCGGCCTGTCCCTCGCCAGTAGTCTTCCGCGCCCGAGCCCGCTATAGTCTTCCGCATCCGGCTCGCATCTCGCGTTTCCCCGAACATCGAGGAGATCCGCATGGGCGCAGAGACGAAGCTCAAGGAGCTCGGTATCACCCTGCCCGATCCCGCTCGGCCCATGGGCAACTACGTGCCCGGCGTGCGGGTCGGCAACCTTCTGTTCTTGTCGGGACACGGGCCGATCCGGGTCGAGGGCCGCCCACTGGCGCGCGGCAAGGTGGGCCGCGACCTCACCGCCGAGGAGGCGTACAAGGTCGCCCGGGAGGTCGGGATCAACCTCCTCGGCTCGGCGCGCACGCTGCTCGGCAGCCTTGACAAGGTCAAGCGCGTGGTGAAGGTCCTGGGCATGGTCAACTCGGCCGACGGGTTCGGCGAGCAGCCCGGGGTGATCAACGGGTTCTCCGACCTGATGGTCGAGGTCTTTGGCGACAGCGGGCGGCACGCCCGCTCGGCCGTGGGCATGGCCGAGCTGCCCATGGGCATCCCCGTCGAGATCGAGATGATCCTCGAGGTCGAGTAGCCGTTCGATCCGACCGTCGCCGGGACGCGCTCCGCGGTACCCGTGTCCGGGCGGCCGGCGGCGGCCGCTCGTCGAGTTCACCTGCATCAGCCGGGAGGCGACATGGCGCGACAGGATGATCACGGCCCCCTCGCGGGCCTGCGCGTGCTGGATCTGACGGAGCACATGGCGGGACCCTTCTGCACGATGATCCTGGCCGACATGGGGGCCGAGGTGATCAAGCTGGAGCGCCCGGGCAAGGGCGACTCGTCGCGAGCCATGGGCGATGGGAGCGAGCGCAACCCGTACTTCCGTTACATCAACCGCAACAAGAAGAGCGTGGCCCTCGACTACAAGACGCCGCGCGGGCGCGAGGTCTTTCTCGCGCTGGTCCGTGGCATGGACGTCCTCGTGGAGAACTACCGGCCCACGGTCATGGAGCGGGCCGGCCTCGGCTTCGAGACCCTCCGCCGCGAGAACCCGCGCCTGATCTACGCCCAGCTCTCCGGATTCGGCTCCGACGGTCCCTACCGGGAAAAGGGCGGCTTCGATCTGATCGCCCAGGGGATGGGCGGCATCATGCACGTCACCGGGGAGCCGGACGGCCCGCCGACCTCGGTCGGCCTGCCCATCTGCGACCTCGGCACCGGCATGTGGGGCGTCCAGGGCATCCTCGCCGCGCTCTACGAGCGCCAGCGGACCGGCGTGGGCCAGCGGGTCGAGTGCTCGCTCCTGGAGACGGCGATCGGCTTCAGCTCGTGGACCAGCGCGGGCTGGCTCGCCGACCGCCGGGAGCCGACGCGCCAGGGCTCGCGGCACCGTCAGAACGCTCCGTACCAGCGCTTCCGGACCGCAGACGGGTTCATCATGATCGGCGCTTCCAACCAGCACATCTGGGAGCGCTGCGCCGGGGCCCTCGGGCATCCGGAGTGGCCGGAGGATCCGCGCTTCCGGCGGGGGATGGACCGCATGCGCAACCGGCCCGCGCTCGAGGCCGAGATCGAGGCGGTCCTGGCCACCGCGCCCACCGAGCACTGGGTCAAGCTCCTGGACGACGCCGGCGTCCCGTGCGGACCCGTGTACACCTACGGCCAGCTCTTCGCCGACCCGCAGGTCGTCCACCGCGAGCTCGTGGTGCACGCCAGCGACCCCGAGCTCGGCCCCGTCGCCCACATCCGCACGCCGATCAAGATGTCGGCGAGCCGCATCGCCGTCCGCGCGGTGGCGCCGAAGCTCGGCCAGCACACCGCCGAGGTGCTGGCGCCACTCGGCTACTCCGCGGCCGACCTCGACGCGCTCCGCGGCGAGAAGGTGGTCTAGAGAAGGCCCGGCAGCACGGCGAGCGCCTCGGCGATGCGGGGGCCGTACCAGGTGGCGAGCTTGCCGTCGACGAGGTGGATCCGGCCCGCCGCCACCGCGGGCACGGCGGGGTACGCCGCGAAGTCGGC
>DATKEI010000188.1:0-7830 GCA_035544455.1 Binatia bacterium
GGCAATCGGCGTCCGCGTGCTCCAGCCCGCCACCCGGGACGAGGCGGCGCGCGACATCGCCGACGCCGAGGCCGCCTTCGGGACCCTGCCCCCCGATGTCCTGGCCGCGGCCCGCCGCCTGCGCTGGCTCCAGGCGCCGCAGGCCGCCCCGCCCCCCGGCTTCTACTATCCGGAGCTGATCGCTCACCCCGTGGTCGTGACCAACTTCCGCGAGATCTACAACGACCACATCGGGGCCCACATCATGGCCTTCGTGCTCGCCTTCGCCCGGGGCCTCCATCATTACCTGCCCCGGCAGATGCGCGGCGAGTACCGGCCCCTGCCCCTGGACACCGGGGTCGTGCACCTGCACGAGGCCACCGCCCTGATCCTCGGCGTGGGGGGTATCGGCAGCGAGGCGGCCCGCCTGTGCCGTGCCTTCGGCATGCAGGTGATCGGGGTGGACGCCCGGCGCGAGGACCGGCCGGACGGCGTGGACGAGCTCCACCGCCCGGAGGCCCTCGACACCCTTCTGCCCCGGGCTGACTTCGTCATCATGACGGTCCCCCACACACCGGCCACGGAAGGCCTGATGAACCGCGAGCGGATCCGGCGGATGAAGCCGACGGCGTTCCTCATCAACATCGGCCGGGGCAAGACGGTGCGTCTCGACGACCTCGTGGCGGCCCTGCACGCCGGGGAGATCGCGGGGGCGGGCCTCGACGTGTTCGAGGTCGAGCCCCTGCCCCCCGGCCACGGCCTCTGGACCGCGCCGGGCGTGCTGATCACCCCGCACACCGCGGGCTTCGGACCCTATCTCGACGACCGCCGCCTGGACATCCTGATCGACAACTGCCGGCGCTTCGGCGCGGGCCAGCCGCTGCGCAACGTCGTGGACAAGGCGTCGTGGTTCTGACGCCGCGCGCCGCCGGTCCCGGGCGGCCGGATCGCGCGACCGCGCCCGGGGACCGCCCCCGCGGCGGCGCAACCCCGCAAAGGAGCCACATCACCATCCGGCGCGTCTACGATCCGCCCGTGCCGGGTGAGGGGCTCCGCGTCCTGGTCATGCGCCTCTGGCCACGCGGCGTGAGGAAGGAGGCGGTGGACCTCTGGGTCAAGGAGCTGGGCGCCGAGCTGGACAACCTGCGCGCCTGGAAGGGCGGCCGGATCGACTGGCCAGAAATGAGACGCCGGTACCTGGCCGGGCTCGAGGCGCCGCCGGCCGGCCCTGCCCTCGCCCGGCTTCGCGATGTCGTCCGGGAGCAGCCGGTGGCGCTCATGTGCTCCTGCGTCGAGGAGTCGCAGTGCCATCGGTCGATCCTCAAGGCACTTCTCGAGTGAAGCGGCATATAAAGTTGATATGCCTCACGAGAATGCCTCTTGCCCCGGTGGCCATCGTGCTCGCGCTGGGCGCGCTGCACGCGGGCGCCGCGGTTCCCCTGGCCCGCGCGGAACACGAGGTCCGATACCGCTACACCGTGCTCGGCTACGTCCGTGACGCCGCCGGGCGGGCGCGCGAGGGGGTGCCGGTGGAGGTCGTGCGGGAGCGCACGGGCCTCGGCTACCGCGGCATGACGGACGCCGAGGGCTTCTACGTCGTCGTCGTCCGGCTCGGCGACGAGAGCGCCGAGGAGGCGCTCCGGCTCCGCGCGGGCAGTCGGGCGCTGGTCTTCCGTGCCCGCTTCGACGCGACCGACCACACCCGCGAGCGCGGCACGCGCGTGGACGTGGCTGGCGACCGGATGACGGAGCAGCCCGCAGCCTTCGCCGAGACCCTTCGTCAGTTCCTGGTCCGATGAGCGCCGCGCTCTCCCCGCGGCCGGCCGAGGGGACGGATCTCCCGTACCGCGCCGTCCGCGCCATCGGCCGCTTCTGGATCTGGTTCCTCTTCAGGGCCGTCGATGCCCGCGACGCCGGGCGGGTTCCCGCCACCGGCCCCGTCCTGCTCTGCATGAACCACCCGAACAACCTCATCGACTCCCTGCTCGTGGGCAGCCTCGTCACGCGCAAGGTCCACTACCTCGCCACCGCCGCCATGTTCCGGAACCGGCTCCAGTCCCGATTCCTCCGGGCGTGCGGGGCGATCCCCGTGTACCGCCGCCAGGACGATCCGGACAGGAGGGACCGGAACGTCGAGGCCTTCGCGGCCTGCTTCGAGATCCTCGCCCACGGCGGAGTCATCGGCATCTACCCCGAGGGCACCACCCACGCCGAGAGGCGCGTGGAGCGGATCAAGACGGGCGCGGCCCGCATCGCCCTCGAGTACGAGGCGCGCCGCGCCGCCGATCCCCGCCAGGCGCCGCTCACCGTCATCCCGGTCGGGCTGAGCTTCGAGGCGCTCAAGTCGTTCCGGAGCCGCGTGCGCGTCGCCTTCGGCGAGCCGGTCCCGCTGGATCCCCACCTGGGCCCGTACCGCGACGATCCGGCCCAGGCCGTCGGCGCCCTCACCGAGGCCCTGCAGTGGGCCATGGAGGCCCAGGTCGTCCAGACGGACCGGCTCGAAGGCGCCGACGTCGCTCGCGCGGTGGAGGCGCTCTACCGCGACCGCCTGATCCGCGACCTCCAGGACGAGCGGGGGCTGTCGGCCCGCCAGATCGACACGGTCCGGCTCGGCCGGAGCATCGCCGAGGCCGTGGCCCACTTCGAGCGAGCCGATCCCGGGCGGGTCGCGCACATCCGCGGGCGCATCATCGCCTATCGCGCCTTGCTCGCGGCCTATCGCGTGCGCGACGACGCCGTCCGGGAGCGGCTGGCGCACCGGCCCGTGCGCCAGCGGCTGCGCCGCGGCGGGGGCGCCGTGATCGGGCTCCCCGTGTTCGTCTACGGGGCCGCCGTCAACGCCCTGCCCTACCTGATCCCCCGCTGGATCGCCCGCCGCACCGCGCGCAAGGAGACGAGCTATGCCACGACGCGCTTTCTCGCCAGCGTCGTCGCCTACCCGCTGTTCTGGGGCCTCGAGACCGCGGCCGTCTGGCGTCTCGCTGGCCCGGCCTGGGCGGGCGCCTTCCTCGTCTCCCTTCCGGTCACGGGCCTGCTCGCCTATCACTACGTGGCCGGGATCGGGCGCCTGCGCCACCAGCTTCACCTGGGCGCCGTCTCGGTGACCCGCGCCCACGCCGCGGCGCGGCTGCTCGCCGAGCGCCGCGCGCTCATCGACGAGCTCGACCGGGCCCGGACCGAGTACCTGGCCGCGACCAGGGGGACGGGCGCGTGAACGTCTTCCGCCTCGAGGAGATGTCCAGCGAGGCGCTCGATCGCCTCGACCGCGACCGCACCGTCGTCATCCTGACCGTCAGCCCGCTCGAGGAGCACGGGCCCCATCTGCCGCTCGGCGTCGATGCCTTCGTCGGCCGGTACTTCGCGGAGTCGGTGGCCGGGCGGATCACCGCGGACCGGCCGGGGTGGACCGCGGTGCTCGTCCCCACCCTCCACCTGGGCACCTTCACCTTCAACGCCACCGGCACCATCCGCGTGCGCCAGCGCGTCGTGCGCGACGCCGTCGTGGACTACGGCCGGTCGCTCGCGCGCTCCGGGTTTCGCCACATCCTGGTCGCCAATGGCCATGGCGGGCCGGGGCACCTGGTGGCCCTCGAGGAGGCATCGGCCATCGTCTCGCGGCGCCACGGCGTCACCATGGCGTCGCTCACGGGGGCGCTGGCGTGGCAGTTCCTGCGCGGCGGGTTCCGGGAGCGCATCGAGCAGAAGCTCTCGCGGCCGCTCACGGCGGCCGAGCGCCAGGCGTTCGCCGACGACGCCCACGGCGGCCTGTGGGAGACCTCGATCATGCTGTGCCTCCGGCCCGACCTCGTCGACCCCGGCTTCCGCGACCTGCCGCCCGCTCGCTACCCGCTGGCGCGGCGGCTCGTGCCCAACTACCCGCTGCGCGACGGCGGCCGCGGCTACGTGGGGCATCCCGCCCTCGCCGATCCCGCCTTCGCCACCGTGACGAGCGCGGTGCTGATGGACGTGGCCATGGGCGTGGTCGACGGCCTCCTCGACGGCGCGGTGCGACCGGGACAGCACCGCTCGCCGTTCTACCGCATCCCCCTGTTCCGGACCAACTTCTGGCCGGTGGCGGCGCTGGTGGCCGGCCTCGGCGCCGCGGGCGCAGCGGCGTGGCGGCGCGGGCGGACCCGATCCTGACGGAGGGCCAGGCATGAAGGCGTACGTGCTCATCGAGACGGCGGCGGGCAAGACCAAGGGCGTGAAGAAGGCGCTCGGCAACGTGAAGGGGACGCGGGCCACCATGGCCGCCATGGACGCGGTGACCGGGCCCTACGACTTCATCGCCGTGGTCGAGGGGCCATCGCTCGACGCCATCGGCGACCTCGTCACCGAGTCGATCGGCACCATCGACGGCGTCACGCGCACGACGACGTGCGTGGTGGTGACCATCGCCTGATCCGGCCCGTGTGCTAGAATCCGCGCCGTCATGCGGGTTCTCGTGATGGGCGGCACCGAGTTCATTGGCCTGCACCTCGTCCGGGCCTTGCAGCGGCGCGGGCACGAGGTCACCGTGTTCAACCGGGGGCGGCGCGCCGACCGCCGGCCCGACGGGGTGGCCGCGATCGCGGGGGATCGCAAGGACCACGCGGGCCTCGCCGAGCGGCTGCGGGGCCGCCGGTTCGACGGCGTCTTCGACGTGACGTACGCCCCCACCCTGGGCGAGGACGTGTCCGCGCTCCTCGCCGCCCTCGCCGGGCAGCCGCACGTGGTCTTCGTCTCGACCGCGCGCGTGTACGATCACGCCCTCGCCATCCCCTACCGCGAGGACACGCCGCGAAGCCTGTACTGGGGCGACTACGCGCGCCACAAGATCGCGGGCGAGGACGCCCTGCTCGCCGCCTGGAGCGGCGGGTGGCCGGTGACCATCGTGCGCCCCACCCACGTGTACGGCCCCCTCAACACGCGCAACAACGAGACGTTCTTCATGGATCGCATCGTGCGCGGGCGCCCGGTGCTCGTCCCCGGCCACGGCGGCTGGCTGCGCCAGTTCGGCCACGTCGAGGACCTGGCCGAGGCCATGGCGACCGTGCTGGGCGATGCGCGCGCGTACGGGCAAGCCTACAACGTGATGGGCGAGGAGACGGTCACCCAGGTCGGTCTCGTCGAGCTGATCGCGGAGGTGATGGATCGCCCGGTCACCCTGCGCCACGTCGATCCCGGCGTGCTCGATGGGCTCGGAACGCCCCGGCCCCTCTTCGGCCAGAATCTCGTCTACGACTGCCACGCCGTGCACACGACGGACAAGATCCGCCGCGACCTCGACGTGCGCTGGCGGTACACGCTGGGCTCCGGCCTCGCCCAGACGTGGAGGTGGTACTGCGACCAGGGTCTGGCCGAGCGCCCCCTCGACCTGTCGTTCGAGGACCGCGTGCTCGCCGCCCTGAGCTGAGAGCCCGAGCATGCGGGACCAGATGCCTTCGGGGGCGAGGGTCGGGGTGAGGGGCGCGCTCGTGGATGCGAGGGGCGCCGCTCATGAATAGGGTGGGCCAGGGCTCGCGCCCGGCGATGGCGCGCGGAACAGGGACGTCGCCGCCCCGGACGATCCTCGTGTACCAGCCCACGCGGGCGGAGGCGCTGGCCTACGCCCGCCTGATCCGCCTTCCCCGGGCGTCGCTCTCCGTGCGCGTGGCCGGCTCGCCCGCGGAGGCCGAGGCCGCCATCGGCGAGGCCGAGATCCTTTACGCCTGGGACTTTCCCCGCTCCCTCCTGCGGCGGGCGGGGCGACTCCGCTGGGTGCAGAGCACCGGGGCCGGGGTCGAGAAGCTCCTCGGGCCCGAGCTGTCCCCCGACGTGGTGGTGACCCGAGCCGCCGGCATCTTCGGGCCGTGGATGGCCGAGTACGCCCTCGGCTGGTGCCTGTGGGTGACCCAGCGCGTGGAGGTCTTCCGGTCCCAGCAAGCGCGCCGGCAGTGGAGACCGGTCGACCCCTGCCGTCTGCGGGGAGCCACGCTCGCGGTGGTGGGCCTCGGCGACATCGGCCGCACCATCGCCCGGACGGCCCGCGCCTTCGGGATGACCGTGCTCGGGGTGAGCCGCTCCGGGCGACGCGTGCCCGGCGTCGACCGCGTGTACCGGGCGACCGCGATCCGGACGGCGCTTTCGCGCGCCGATTTCGCGGTGCTCACCGTGCCGCTCACCGCCCACACGCGCGGGTTCGTCGGCGCGCGCGAGCTGGCCGCCATGAAACGCTCGGCGTGGCTGGTCAACGTGGGCCGGGGCGCCGTGGTGGACGAGGTCGCGCTGGTGCGGGCACTGTCATCCCGCCGCATCGCGGGCGCGGTGCTCGACGTGTTCGAGCGGGAGCCGCTGCCCCCGGACCATCCCCTGTGGAGGCTCCGCAACGCCGTGGTCACCCCCCACATCTCCGGTCCCAGCACGCCGGCCGAGGTCTCGGTGATCTTCAACGAGAACCTCAGGCGCTGGGTCGCGGGCCGGCCCCTCCGCCACGTCGTGGACCGTCGGCGCGGCTATTGACGTCGGCGGGGGCGGCGCCAGGCGCCCCGCGGCAACCCGACCCTCCGGCGCGCCACCGCTGGCCTTGCCTCCTCACAGATCCCTGCCCTCGAGCGTCACCTTGATCGCGCGATCGCCGCCGGCGCGCGCCGCTCAGCCCGCGCGCCGGCCCGCTTCGCCCCGGGCGCGCTGCCACCAGCACCAGAAGATCAGGCCCTGGAGTCCGGAGATCAGCACCATGGTGGCATCGCGCATCAAGTAGACGGACACGAAGTGCCCGGTGAGGGCGCGGACCCCGATGATCACGCCCACGCCGATCACCGCGTTGAGCAGCAGGAACACGACGGCCAGACCGATGCACTCGAGGGCCGCCCCGAGCGCCCGCGGAAGGTCCGCCCGCCGGAGGCGCAGCCGGCGCGTGGCCACCGCGTAGGCGCCCGCCGACGTCGTCACCATGAGCAGCACCATCACCAGCGAGACCATGCCCTGTCCTTTCGCGTGGGAGCGGGGGGGCCGACGAAGTGCCGCGAGGCGTGCCGCGCGGCGGTCGGCGCCCGGCTCGCACGAGACTCCGGGAGCGGCCGGCGAGCGGCGCCGGCCCGGCCGGGCGGGCGTCCCCGCGGCCCGGCGGTTCTCGTGCGGGGCGGCGTCACAGGTGTCCGGAGAGACGGTAGTACGCGAGACCGACCACCTCGGTCGCGATGTCGCGCAGGAGATTCAGCCGCGATTCCGGATCGGACGAGCCGCTGGACGCGGTGGGCGCGGGCAGCACGGTGAAGCCGGCGCGCTCGAAGACAGCCCGCGTCCGGGGCATGTCGACGGGATCCGCCACGAGCAGGATGCTCCGGATCCCCCGGGGGGCCAGGATCTGCCGCATCGCGGCGCCCTCCCCGCGCGTGGTTCGGACGGTGGAGGCGAAGGGAGTCAGGATGGCCGCGTCCGGAACGCCGAGGCCCCGGGCAAGGCCTGCCCGCATCACGGCCTCGCCCTGGCCCCCCTGGACGCCACCGGAGAAGACCAGCAGCGGGGCCAGGCCCTTCCGGTAGAGATCGACCCCGAGCAGCGTGCGGCGCAGCGAGGCGTTGGTGAGCACGCCGTCGGCATCCACCCCGCCCCGCGCCAGCACCACGATCGCCTCCGCCGGCTCCAGGCGCGGCGTCCCCGCCATCCAGCCGTTCAGGACGTTCGCGAGCGGGGTGAAGGCGGCCACGCCGAGCGCGAGCACGCCGGCCACGCCGAGGGCGCGGAGCACGCGCACGGCCATCGCCTACGCCAAGGTCCCCGGTCCGGCCGGCCGCCGGGTGAAGGCGGCGCGGACGGCCTCCCCTCGGCGGGCCCCCGCTACTTCTTGGAGATCAGCCAATTGCCGAGGGCGAGGTGCGGCAGCCCGGA
>DATKEI010000189.1:0-4521 GCA_035544455.1 Binatia bacterium
GCGAAGACGTCCCGCACGACCTGCTCGTGCTTCCGGGTCTGCTCGAGGTACTCCGTCCACTCCTTCTTCAGGTCCTCGTTGACCGCGCACGTGAGGGCCGTCTCGTAGACCTCGACGCCGCCAATCTCGGTCTCGAGCGCCTCGTACAGGAGCTCCGCGACCTGGTCTCTGGTGGTCTTGGTTTCGCTTCGTGTGGCCATCGCAGCGCCCTCCTAATGTTGATCGTCAGTGGTCGTCGATGAGCAAGGGCCGTGCCGGGCGCGCCGCTCTCGGCCGCGACGCCCAGGCAGGAGAGCCGCGCCGGCCGGCACGGCACAGGGACCCGGGCGCGAGCGGCCGGCACGGCGCGCTGTGACTCGAGCGCGGAGGTGAGCGGCGGCGAGGCCTGATTGATCGGGTATGCGTTCGGGCCGGCGCGCGGCCCGCGGGTGAACGGGCCGCGCGCCGGCCGCGGACACCACGAAGCGGCGAGACCTACGTGGTAAGAGTTGCCCGGCCGAAGCCGGCGACACCCACGCCAGTGACGTTGGCGCAGCCCACCCCGGGCGGCGCTTTCCCCCGGCCACCCGCGAGGCGGGCAGCCCGCGCCGCTTGGTGTTCGCCCCTGACCGTCCGGGCTCGGCCAGGACGAGGAGCGCGAGGTGGCCTGGGGCGGCCCGGGGGCGCGTTCCCCGTGGTCCACTCGCTCGACGGGACCGCCGCCCCCTGGACCCAGGCGCAGACGACGGGCACCCCGGCCGGGCCGCGGCCCGGGAGCCTGCCGAGCGGCCCGCCGGGTCGATCCCGATCGCGCGCGCCGCGCCGTCACCGCTCCGCGGCGGTCCTCGAGCCAGTGCTACTATCGGGCCCCGATCCAGATACTCCGAGGAGGACGCGATGCCTGGCTACGTCATCGTGGATGTGACCGTCACCGACCCCGCCGCGATGGAGGAGTACCGCAAGCAGGTGCCGGCCACGCTCGCGAAGTACGGCGGGCGCTTCCTCGTGCGCGGAGGCGCGCACGAGACGCTGGAGGGCGACTGGAAGCCGAATCGCGTCGTGGTGCTCGAGTTCCCGACCGTGCAGGACGCGCGGCGCTGGTACGACTCCGAGGAATACCGGGGGCCCAAGGCGCTCCGGCTGACCGCGGGCCGCGCCAACCTTGTGATCGTCGAAGGGGTCGCCTGAAGTCCGCCGCCGGACGCGGCCGAGAGCATCCACCCTCTCTCCGCGCATCCGCCCGGCCCGCCGATCGGCGGTCGCGGCCAGCATCCACGGCCGCCGCCGGCCGGTGCGGGCGACGCGGCCGGCTCGCGCCCACCAGGCGCATCGCCGGGCCAGGAGGTGCCCGGCCGGGAGCGGCTCCTCGCGGTGTCCGAGGACCGCCGTCTGGCGTCCCGGGTCCCGCGTTGGTCGGCACACGCCTACCCGCCGGCGGCCAGACGGGCGAACCGCCGCTTCATCGCGTCCACCTGGGCGAGGTAGCGGGCGGCGGAGTGGTCGCCGCACCGCTGGTCCGCGCTCAGGCGGAATCCGCGGCGCGCGTAGGCGTCGCCAGCTCCCGCGCCACAGAGGTGGATGAGGGCGGCCAGATCTTGCTTCTGCCGGGGGGTGGCGTTGCCGATGCGCTGGCGCTCCAGCGCGCGGACGACACTCCGGTCGAGGAGCGCGGCGGTCAACTCGATGGCGTGGCTCGGCACGACGCGCGTGTACAGCGCGTTGAGCCAGCACGATCGCGGATCGTGCCAGGGACCGTCCTCGACCACCACGTGGTCGCGCACGCAGTAGCGCCTCGCCTCCTGGAAGGTGCCGTCGGTGATCTGGTACATGCCGACGGCGCTCGAGGCCGGCCGGTACACCTCGAGGGGGTGCCAGGTCAGGCGCCACCGCCAGTAGGTGCGGGCCACCGGGTCGCCCGCGCCCTCGACCTGCGCCAGGGCGGCCAGCAGCTCGGGCGTGATGACGGAGGTGGAGTGCCGGCGGAACAGGGGCCCGTACTGGCGCCAGGTCTCGGGCGGGGCCTTGGCCAGCGTGCCGCTCACCGGGAAGAACAGCTCGGTGGGCTTTCGGATCACCTGGTACACCCCGTTCACGGCGCCCCACAGCGCGAGCACGGCGACCGCCCCGACCAGGATCCGGATGCCCGCTGGCGCGCCCAGGATCAGGGCCAGGGCCCGTCGGCAGGACCGGGCCGAGAGCCAGGTGCGGGCCTTCCGCCCCCGCCTCCTCCGGTACATGGCTGTGGCGACGCGCGAGCGTGGCATGCCCAGGTGTGGCCAGTATGCGGCACGGCCAGCGGCAACGACGGAGGCATTCCGCGCCGCGGTTCCGCCATCGCTTGACCCGGAGGGCCTCCCCGGCTAGGGTCTGGCGTGCGCGGCCGGGCGGAGGGCGAGCCCCGGGGGCTCGTCGCGCGGTCGCACTTCACGAGTGGCGCCGGCCGGGACCCCGGCCGCGCCGGGGACACGGACAGGAGGCCATCCTCGATGGGATTGACGCTTGCGGAAGCCAACCAGGTCATGCAGGGAGCGCTGGACAAGGCGCGGGAGATGAACATCCGGATCAGCGTGGCGGTGTGCGATGGGGGCGGGCGGCTGGTGGCTTTCAATCGCATGGACGGCGCCATCTGGGGCAGCGTCTACGGGTGCCAGGGCAAGGCCGTGGCATCGGCCGGGTTCGGGCGCGCCAGCGGAGAGCTGGCCGAGCGCGCCGGGAGCCCGATCATCCAGGGCATCGCGGCCGCGGAAGGGGGGCACATGATCCCGAGCCAGGGCGCGGTGCCGATCATCCGCAACGGGCTGGTGGATGGAGCCTGTGGCGTCGGAGGCGGCACGGCGCAGCAGGACGAGGACTGCGCGCGGGCTGGCGTGGCCAAGCTCTAGCGCGGCCGCTGCCTTCGCGGTAATTGAAGCGGCGCGGGCCGGCGCCCACCATGACTCCCGAGAGGGGGTCGAGCAACGTGGGGCGAGACGGCGTGCTGGTCTTCGCGATGGCCGCGGCTGTCGCCGGCGCCTGGGCCGGCACCCGCGGCCTCCGCCTGCTCGCCCGCGGCCTGCGGTGCGGCGACGACCCCCGGGGCTCCCTGTGGGTCGGGGTTGCGCGGCATCATCGTCTGGGTGTGCCTGACCGGCCTGGGCAGCTGTTCCCTTGCCCGGGCGGGCGAGCTGAGACTAGCATCGCGGCATCTGCCAGAGGAGGACACCATGCCCTATACGCGAATCTCGGCCGACTGCCACATCGACCTGCCGTGGGTGCCTCCGGACCTGTTCACCGCGAACGCCTCTGCCGCGATGAAGGGCCGGATGCCGTACGTGACGGAGGGGCCCGACGGGCTGTACTGGACCTCGCGGAACGGGATGTCCTTTGGCCTGGTCTGTGGCGTCGGCCCCTCGGGCCAGAAGTACGTCCCGGGCCAGAACCACCGGGTCGACAAGATGGCGGAGACGGGGTTGTACGAGGACGCCAAGCGGGGGATCCGCCGCGTGGTCGACCCCCACCTCCGCGTGAAGGACGCCGACCTCGACGGCGTCGATGCCGAGGTGATCTTCGGCATCCTCGGCGCCGCCACCCGGCTCGGCGATCACGAGGCCGCTCGCGAGATGTTCTGCATCTACAACGACTGGCTCGCGGACTTCTGCCGCCACTATCCGCACCGGCACATCGGGCTGGCGTGCCTGCCCTACGGCGACATCGACGCCGCCGTGCAGGAGGTCCATCGCGCGGCCCGCCTGGGTCTGCGCGGTCTGGAGCTGTCCTGCTCGTGGGACATGGAACCGATGTGGCATCCCGTCTGGGAGCCCCTCTGGCAGGCCGTGAACGAGGTCGACCTGCCGCTACACTTCCACACCTTCCCGTCGCTGCCCCCCGGCGTGCGAGAGAAGCAGACCGGCCTCACGCGTCGGGCCGCCCTGTTCACCGGCGTATCCGCCTTCCAGATGAACCTCGTCAACATCCTCGCCGCCGTCATCGGCGCCGCCGTGCTCGAGCGATATCCGCGCCTGCGCATTGCCTTCGGCGAGAGCGGCATCGGCTGGATTCCGTACGCCCTGGACCGGATGGATTTCGAGTGGGAGGATCGCTTCCGCGACCTCGGCCTCACCATGCGGCCGAGCGACTACTGGCGGCGCCAGTGCAAGGCCACGTTCCAGTTCGACCGGATCGGGACCCGGCTGATCGACGAGATGGGCGTGGAGACGCTCATGTGGGCGTCGGACTACCCGCACACCGACGGGGTGTGGCCCGAGTCGTCGCGGTACATCGCCGAGCAGTTCGGCCACCTGCCGCCCGACGTCGTCCACAAGATCACCTGCGAGAACGCGGGGAAGTTCTACGGCCTGATGACCTAGTGTCCCGAGTCAGACATGTGCCGACAACGCGCCAGGCGGGGTGGGGGCCCTCCCCGCGGGACACGCTGTGTTGCGGAGCGCTCCCGGCACTCAAATGGGGCCACGAGATGGGTGGTGGGTGGCTTCGGCCATCCGCAGAAGATACGGTCCTGCGGGGAGGGCCCCCATCCCGCCCGGCGCCTGCGTCGGTGTGCCG
>DATKEI010000190.1:0-11254 GCA_035544455.1 Binatia bacterium
AGTCCGCGGCGAGTCGAACCGCGCTTTGCACCTGGACGATGGCGCGCGTGTGCAGCGCCACCGTGAGGCGCTCGCTCAGGAAGTTGACCCGGCCGACGTGGCGGTCGCCCACCGGCGTCATCGGGACGACCACGCCCTCGAGGAGCTCGACGCGCTCATCGGGCCCGAGGATGCCGACGGCAGCCATCCGCTCGAAGTTGTCCACCGAGAAGCGCCGCGAGATCACGTCGATGGCCATTCCACTCCCTCGCTGCCGAGTATAGGGCCGGCTCAGCGGGAGGCCATCGAATCGAGGAGCAGCGTCGTCTTCGTGAGTGCGGCAAGCGCGTGGGAGATCGCCATCAAGTCTTCGCTGGGAAAGCTCGAGATCTCGGCGCTCGAACTCACCGAGCTCCCTGGTTTCGTCGACGCCTCGGGCTTCGACGAGTTGCCCGTCATCTCGCGCCACGCGCTGGGAGTCCACGACCTCCCTCGGCATCACCGAGACCCCTTCGACCGCATCCTCATCGCGCAGGCTCGGGCCGAGGGACTGACGCTGGTGACCGCGGACCCCGCGTTTCGGGCCTATGAGGTTCAGTTGCTCTGAATCATGGTCGGGGGGGGACGTCTCGAAGGCCCGCGTGGAAGTGCTGGGCCGGAGGCGGGAGCCGAGGGCAGGCCCCGGGCCCGTCGCCGCCCGGAGCGGGGACATGCCGTGGGGTAGAATGAGCGACCTGCGCTGACGGACGGCCCAGCGGGCCGAGACGAGATGGATGGGGGCGGATGCCCTGCCCTGGCGGATCGCGCGCCCACGATCGGACCGACGAAGGAGCCCTGTAGGTGAGTATGGAAGAGGGGATTGCCGGCCGATGCACGAGCTGTCCGTACCGCCGCGAGATGCACGCGGCGCCGGTCGACGTGCTTGCATCCAGGAGCCGCGGGGCCGGATTCACCCTCGACGAGCTGGACGCGGAGCCGGAAAGGCCAGCGCTCCCGACGTGACCGATCGCCCGGCCCTGTTCTCGCGCGTGCCCGCGGGGCTCTTCGGCCCGCTGGCCGGCGGCCACGCGCATCTGTACTGGGCCATCCTCGGCGTCTACTACCACTACGAGTTCGAGCGCGAGCCGTTCTTCTTGCTCCGGGGTGTCGTGCTCGACACCGCCGAGGAGCTGGTGCGCGAGTCGCCGATCTGGCAGGAGCGGCGGCAGGAGCTGCTGGCCCCGCCCGGCAGCGAGGAGAGCGCGGGCGCGCCCGACGACGAGGCGGCGCTCCTCCGGGCCGCGGCCCGGCGGGTGGTGGCGCGCCTTGAGGGCGCGGGCTGGTTCCACTTCGAGTACCGGAGCGGTGTCGGCGAGGTCCTGAACTTCTACCCCTACGCCGCGCGCATCCTGGACACGCTCGGGAAGGTGGCCCGCGACGAGCAGCCGGTATTCCAGGGGTACGCCCACTCGATCGCCTCGCTGCTGAAGCCCGAGGTCTTCGCGGCGCGGCCCGGCGTGTCGCTGGCCGAGGCTCGCCGGCACACCCTGGACCTGGTGCGGGAGCTGAAGATCCTGAACCGAAACATCTACGCGTCGACGCAGCGGGTGCTCGACGAGGCGGCGACGGCAGCGGGCGTGCTCGAAGAGGGACTCGAGCGCTACCGCCAGCGCGTCATGGCCAACTACCACCGGCTCAAGACGGTGGACAACCTCTACAAGTGGCGGGGCGAGATCCTGCACCGCCTCGACGCGATCGAGCGCGACGAGCGCGCCCTGGAAGCGGCGGGGCGCTGGTACGCGGAGCAGGGGGGCCTGGACCGGGCCGCGGCGGCGGCCCGGGTGGCGGAGGACCTCGGCCTTCTGCGGATGCAGTTCGAGACCCTGCCCGCCGTCACCGACGACATCGACGTGCGCAACGCGCGCTTCAGCGGCGTGGCCCTGCGCAAGCTCATGTACCTCCTGCGCCAGGACACGCGGACGGAGGGGCAGCTGCAGTACGTGGTCGACGCCCTCGCACGCGACGAGGCGCCGGATTTCGCGTTCGACCTGTACCGCTGCGAGCTGCTCGCCGACGGCTTTCTCTACACCGCGCCCCGCCGCCGCCCGCGCCCGGCCGCGCAGCCGCTGGCGCGCCGGCCGGCGGCCGACACCGCCGATCTGCGCCGCCTGGTCGCCCCGCGACTGCGCCGGCCGTTCGCCCGGTCGCGCGTCGAGGCCTTCGTCGACGGCCTGCTCGGCGGGCGGGCAAGCGCGCCCCTGGCCGAGGCCGCGCCCGAGACGGACGAGGCGTACGTGCGGCTGATCTACACGGTGGCCTATGGCCTCGACGGCGGCTCGCCATTCCGCTTCGAGCGCGAGCCGGGCTCGCTCGACGAGCGGGTCGAGCGCCGGGGCCCCTATGGCTTTCCGCGGGGCTTCCTGGTCCGCCGGCCGCGGCGGCGCTGACCGGACGTGGACTTCCTGGTCGAATACCCCCGGCTCGAGCCCGCGCAGCAGGAGCGCTTCCGCGAGGTCGTGACCCGCCTGCTCTCCGGCCACGTGCTCACGCCAGGCTCGGCCCTGCGTCCCGACGCCGACTGGCGGTTCGCGGAGCGCCATCGCGAGCTGATCGACGGCTACCTGCGCCTCGGCGGGTGGCGCCTGGACATCGACCTGGCGCTCCGCCTCTGTCGCGCCGTGCACGAGTCGGGCGAGCAGCGCGTGCGCCTGTCGAAGCTCGAGAGCCTGGTGCTCTGCGCGCTCCGGCTCGCCTACCACGAGCAGATGCAGCAGGTGTCCGAGGACGCGCGCTGTGAGCTGACGGTGGGCGCGCTTCGCGAGCGCCTGATCCACGCGGGCAAGCCGGCGTGGTCGCTGTCGCGGCGGGGGCTCGAGCAGAGCCTCCGCCGGCTGGCGCGCCACTCCGTGGTGACGATCGAGCGGGGCTTCTCGGCCGGGGACACGGAGACCTTCGGCGTGAGCCCGCTGATCGAGAAGGTGCTGCCGGCCGACCGCATCGCCGAGATGGCGGAGCGGGTGCGCGCCTACGCGGGGGCCGACGCCCGGGGCGGCGACGGCAGCGGCTCCGAGGGCGGCGGGCCCGACGACGACGAGCCCGAGGCGGAGCCGGACGCCCGCGAGGAGACGGCATGATCCGTCTGGAGGCGATCCGCCTGGTGAACTGGTACCACTTCGCCGACGAGACGCTGCGCCTCGGGGGCAGCTGCCTCTTCCTCGGCGACAACGGCAGTGGCAAGTCCACCGTCCTCGACGCCATCCAGTGGGCGCTCATCGCCGACCAGCAGCAGGCGCGCTTCAACAAGGCCGCCAACGAGCACAGCCGCCGCAACCTGTACGGCTACGTGCGCTGGCGGCTGGGCTCCGAGGACGAGGCGCGGCCGGGGCAGGTGCGCTTTGGCCGCGGGACGTGCGCGTCGTACGTGCTGCTGCAGTTCACCGACGAGCGCGATCCGGCCGGCGACTTCACCTGCGGCATCGCCATGGAGGCCACCGAGGCCGACAGCAGCGTGAACCGCGTTCACATGGTCCTGCCGCGGACGCGCCTCGCCGACGTCCCCGCCGTGGCGCCCGGCGATCTCGTCCGCACGCTGCGCGATTTCCGGGCCGCCGCGCGGGAGATCCCGCAGTCCCGCGTCTATCCGGACGCCGGGACGTACCGGGACGAGATCCGGCACCGGCTCGGGGCGCTGCCCGAGGCCTTCCACCGGCTGCTGGTGAAGGCGCTCGACTTCCGGCCGCTCGGGCAGGTCCGGGACTTCGTCTTCAACTACCTGCTGGACGCGCGGCCGGTGGACACGGTGGCGCTCCAGGCGAACCTCGAGCACTACAAGCAGCTCGAGGCCCAGGCCCGGGAGGCCGAGCGCCGGCTGACCGCGCTGGACGGCGTCTGCGCCCAGGGGGAGCGCATCGCCCAGGAGCGCCGCACCGCCGAGAGCCACCGGTACCTCGCGCTGCAGGCGGAGCGAGAGCTGGGCGACGAGCGCCTCGGCGCAATCCGGACGCGGATTGCCGGGGCGGAGGCGGGGCAGGTGGAGCGCCGGAGCGAGCTGTCGCGCGTGCAGGATCAGCTCGACTTCCTCGGCCGCGAGCGCGACCGCGTTGCCATGCTGCTGCTCGCCACCCCGGGGTTCCAGCAGATCCAGTCGCTCGAGGCCGATCTCGAGCGGACCCGCCAGGAGATCGGGCACGCCGGCGACGCCGAGGCGCGCGCCCGGCGGGTCCTCGACACCCAGCGCGCCGCCCTCGACACCCTGCTCTCGCAGGATGCGCGCGACCTGCGGCAGGGACGGCCGGGGCTCTTCCCGGACGACGCGCTCCCCGGCGCTGCCGAGGCCCCCGACGTCGTCGCCCGCCTGCGCGAGGGTCTGGCTCGCGAGGGCTCCCTGGCGAACCGGGACCTGGCGACCTGGACGCGGCGCCTGGCCCAGGCCGACGACGCCGTGCGCATGGCCCTGCTCCGGCTCCGCGACGACCTCGAGTCCGTGAAGCGCGAAGGCCAGGCGCTCGAGGCCGAGCAGGCGGACCTCGAGCGCGGCCGCCAGCGGTATCCGGACGGCGCCGAGGCGCTCCTGCACCTGCTGCGCACGCGCCTGCGGGGAGCGCGCGAGCCCCGGCCGCTGTGCGAGCTGATCGAGGTGCCCGCCGAGCGCTGGCGGGACGCGGTGGAGGGCTACCTCAACACCCGGCGCTTCGACGTCATCGTGGCGCCCGAGGACTTCCCGCGCGCGCTCAGCCTGTACGAGCGCAACAAGCGCGACTACCGGCTGCCCGGCCGGGGCGAGGTCTTCATCGCGAACGCCGGGCTGGTGGACATGGAGCGCATCCAGTCGATGCTCCGCCGCGCCGAGCCGCGGTCGCTCGCCGGCCAGGTGGCGACCGACGACCCCCTCGCCCGCGCCTACGTCGACTTTCTCCTCGGCGACCTCACCTGCTGCGACGACGAGCAGGAGCTGCGGCGGCACCGGCGGGCGATCACCGACACCGTCATGGTCTACCAGAACGGCGTGGCCCGGCAGACGTCGCCCGATGTCTTCGGCCGGCACTACATCGGCGAGGCGGCCCGGGCGCGCCGCCTGGACGAGATCGCCCGGCGCCTGGCCGCGCTGTCGGCGGCCGTGCTCGACCTGGCCCGCGACGTCGGCTGGCTGGAGCGCGCCGCGGCCGCTTGCCGGAAGGCCGTGGCCGAGGCCAGCGAGCTGGCGCGCCTGGTCGAGGAGGCCCAGCGCCTGCCCGACCTCCGCGCCCGCGCCGCCCTGCTCCAGCGCCAGCTCGATCGCATCGACCGCCATGAGGTCGCCGCCCTCCAGCAGGAGCTGGATGCGGTCAAGGCCGAGGCCTCGCGGCTCGACCAGCGCAAGGCCGCGCTCAACCGGGAGCTGGGCGATCTCGACGGCGAGATGCGCCGGCTGGCCGAGGAGCGGATGGACGCCGAGCGGGCGGCGGGGGCCGCCGCTCGAGCCCTCGCCGAGGCGTTTGCCGCGGTGGACCCCGAGCGCCGCGCGCTCTACGACGAGCGCTACCGGCGCGAGCGGGCCGACCGGGACGCCGCCGAGGTGCGCGACGTGTTCGAGCGCCAGTTCCGCACCATGGAGAGCCGCGTCCACAACCTGGTCCAGACCCTGGTGCGGCTCAAGACCGAGTACGCCAACGCCTACGGCCTGGCCACGGCGATCGAGGGCGACGGCTACGAGGACTTCGTGGCCCAGCGCGATCTCTGGCGGGACAGCCGGCTGCCCGCCTACCGGGAGAAGATCGCGCAGGCCAAGGAGGAGGCCATCCAGCAGCTCGCCGAGGACATCATCTTCCGACTTCGCGAGAACCTGGTGGACGTGCGCCGCCAGCTCGAGGAGCTGAACCGCGCCCTGCGCGACGTGCCGTTCGGCGGCGAGCGCTACCAGTTCACGCTGCAGGTGGCCGCGGCCCACCGGGCCTTTCACGACCTCATCATGGACGCCGGGCGGTTCGAGAAGGATTCCCTCTTCGGCGCCAGCGCCGTCGACGACGGCGGCACCCGCCGCACCCTCGACGAGCTGTTCGACCGCCTTGTCCAGGGCGAGGCCCGCCAGGTCAAGACGGAGCTGGAGGAGCGGGCCGACTACCGCGAGTACTTCGACTACGACCTGCGCATCCAGCACCCGGATGGCACCCATTCGCTGTGGAACCAGGTCGCGGCCGAGCGGTCGGGCGGGGAGACGCAGACGCCGTACTACGTCGCCATCTTCGCCTCCATGCGCCGGCTGTACCGGAGCCTGGCCCCGGACGGGCGGGCCCGGGCCGGCCTGGTCCTGCTCGACGAGGCCTTCTCGAAGATGGACGAGGATCGCATCCGGGCCACGCTCCGCTTCGCGCGCGACCTCGGCCTGCAGCTCGTCATGGCCACGCCCAAGGAGCGCAGCGAGCTGGTCGCGCCGTCGGTGGAGACGAGCCTCTACATCCACAAGGACGCGACGACGGGGGTGCCCACCGTCCTCGACTTCACGAAGGAGTTCAAGCCCGATGGCGAGCCCGCTGGCGGCGGCGCGCCGGGAGCTATTGCACCGGCTCCTTGAGCGGTACGAGCGCGGGCGCTCGTTCGCCCGGCCCGGACCCTGGCCGCGCGAGGTGATCGTGCGGCTCGACGCCCGCCACTTCCCGGAGGCGTTCGAGCCCGACGGGCGGGAGGCGCTGCTCGCGCTGCGCGTGGCCGCGGAAGATCTGGCGCGGGCCGGAGCGGTCCGGCTCGTGCGCCACCGCGGCTACGCCGAGGGCATCCCGCGCGAGGTCCGGCTCGGTCCGGCGGAGGTCGCCCCCGCCTACCGCCTGGCCGAGGCGGACGGCTTCGAGCCCCTGGCCGCGGCGCTCGCGGCCCTCGCGGACGACGTCCGCGCCCTCCGGGCGACCGCGGGTCCGCCGCCCTGGATGGATCGCTACCTGTCCCTGGTGGAGGACTCGGCGGGCGCCGCCGACCTCTCTCCGCTCGGGATGACCCGGGACCGGCTCAAGCGCGAGGGACGAGACGTCCGCGATGCTCTTCGCGCGGTGGTGGCGCTGGCGATGGGCGCCGCCGGCTGGGAGCGAGTCGTCAGCGAGCGGCTGTTCGGCGACTCCAAGCGCCTCGGCGGCGTGCGCGCCCGGGTGGTGGACCTGTTGATTCGCGCGGATCCGCGCTGGGACGGGATCGCCCCCGACGACGCCACGGAGCTACTCGAGGCCTACGGGGTGCGCCGCAAGCCCGGTCTCCTCCGCTGCGCGGGGCGGGCCACGCTGGAGGTCGATGGCCGCGGCTATCGCCTGGAGGACTTCACGCCGACCGCGCACCTGCCCGATGCCTGGGCCCGCGCCTGGGTCGAGGCGCTCTCGCTCCCGCTCATTGGACTGGTGACCACGATCGAGAACGAGTTTCCCTTTCTGGCCTACGTGGAGGAGGCGGGCGGTCCCGAGGGCCTGGGGGCGCGCGGCGAGGTCGCCGTCTACACGGCGGGCTTCCCGGCGCCGGCCCTGGTGGAAAGTCTGGCGAGCATCGCCCGCCGCGATCCGGCCAAGCGGTTCCAGCACTGGGGCGACGCCGACGCCGGCGGCCTCAGGATCTGGTGGCTCCTGCGCACGCGCCTCGGGGTTCCGATCGCGCCCCTCCGGACGACGGCCGCGTGGCTCCGGCAGGTCACCCCGTCGGGGGGGATCCCGCTCGAGGTCGCCGACCGGGCCGCGCTCCGGCGGCTCCGCGTTCAGATCACCGGAGCCCCCTGCGCGGCTGACGCCGACGTCGCCGAGGCCGTTGCCCTGATCGACGCCCTCCTCGAGACCGGCGTGAAGGTCGAGCAGGAGCGGTACTGAGCGGCCCGAGCTGGAGCTGAAGGCTCCGCGCCGGCCTCGAGGGGCCGCGGGGTCTGGGACCGGACTGGATGACGCGCACCGCCATGGCTATACTGCTCCTGGGCCATGACCCTGAAAGACACGGGGACCAGGGGAGGAGCCGCCATGAACACTGTCGAGCTGAACGCCACCGCCAGGGCGCTGGTACCCGAGGGCAGGGGTATCCTCGCCGCCGATGAGAGCCATTCGACCATCGCCAGGCGATTCTCGTCGGTAGGGGTCGAGAACACCCCCGAGCATCGCCGGATCTATCGCCAGATGCTGTTCACCACCAAGGGGGCGGCGGAGTTCATCAGTGGCGTCATCCTCTACGACGAGACCATCCGTCAGGCGGCTGACGACGGCACCCCGCTGGGTCAGGTCCTGTCCCGGCAGGGCATCATCCCCGGCATCAAGGTGGACATGGGAACGAAGCCCCTGGCCGGGGCGGCCGGCGAGCTGGTGACGGAGGGGCTGGACGGGTTGCGCGAACGCCTGGCCGAGTATCGCGGCCTCGGCGCCCGGTTTGCCAAGTGGCGCGCCGTCATCACCATCGGCCCCGGCCTGCCCACCCCGGCCTGTCTCGACGCCAACGCGCACGCCCTCGCGCGCTACGCGGCGCTGTGCCAGGAAGGCGGTCTCGTCCCCATCGTGGAGCCGGAGGTGCTCATGGATGGGGACCACACCATCGAGCGATGCGAGGACGTGACGAAGGCAACGCTCGACGTCGTGTTTCGCGCGCTCGCCCGCATGGGGGTGGCCCTCGAGGGGATGTTGCTCAAGCCCAACATGGTGCTCTCGGGGAGCAAGTGCTCCCGCCAGGCGGGCGTGTCCGAGGTCGCGGAAGCGACCGTCCGCTGCTTCCGCCGCGCGGTCCCGGCGGCGGTGCCCGGCATCGTCTTTCTTTCCGGGGGACAGAGCGACGAGGTGGCCACTTCGCACCTGAACGCCATGAACGCCATGGCGGGGCCCCACCCCTGGCCGCTGAGCTTCTCGTATGGACGGGCCCTCCAGGCCCCTTCGCTCAAGGCGTGGAAGGGCGACCCCGGGCGGATTGCCGCGGGCCAGCAGGCCTTCTACCACCGCGCGCGGTGCAACGGCGCGGCCCGCTACGGCCGCTACACGGCCGAGCTCGAGCGCGCGGTCGCCTAGTCCGGACCGTGCGTGCGCACACGCCCACCCGGGGGTGGGTCAGACGCGGAACGCGCTTCACCGCAGCGCGGGCTGCTCGCGTTGCGCTGGATACGGCCCGCCGGGCCGCGATGCCAGTGAAGGCGAGGCGGGGTGACGTGTCTGTGGACCGCACAGGCGTCACCGGCCCTGCGACCGCATGAAGACCCTGGGCATTCTCGTGGGGGGCGGTCCCTCGCCCGGCATCAATGCGGTGATTGTGGCGGCGACGATCGAGGCGCGCAACCGGGGCCTCCAGGTCCTCGGCTTTCAGGACGGTTACAAGTGGCTGATGCAGGGCGACCGGTCGCGCGTCCAGGAGCTGCAGATCGATGGGCTGTCCCGGATCCACTTCGAGGGCGGCTCCGTCCTGCGGACCGCACGCGCCAACCCCGCCCGCGCCGAGGAGTCCCTCCGGCGGGTGGTGGAGACCCTCGGCGCCCTCGACGTCTCGTATCTGCTCACCATCGGGGGCGACGACACTGCGTTCGCCACCTCGCGGGTCGCGCACGCCCTCGAGGGACGCCTGGCGGTGGTGCACGTTCCGAAGACCATCGACAACGACCTGCCCCTGCCCCCGGACGTGCCGACCTTCGGATTCAATACCGCGGTGGATGTCGGCAAGGGCCTGGTCAAGAACCTGATGAATGACGCCGCCACCACCGGCAAGTGGTTCTTCGTGACGGTGATGGGGCGGCACACCGGGCACCTCGCGCTCGGGATCGGAGGGGCGGCCGGCGCCACCCTGACCGTGATCGGCGAGGAGTTTTCCGACGCCCGCATCCCCCTGGAGCGGCTGGTGGACATCCTGGAGGGGGCGATCATCAAGCGCCGCGCCGCCGGGCGGGAGCACGGCGTCGCCCTCCTCGCCGAAGGCCTTCTGGTGAAGCTCGACCCCGAGACCCTGGGCGATGTGACGTACGATAGCTACGGCAACGTGCGGCTCCAGGAGCTCGAGCTGGCGCGGCTGCTGAAGGAGCGGGTGAGCGCCAGTCTCAGGAGCCGCGGCCTCGAGGTGAGCATTGTGGCCAAGGACCTCGGCTACGAGCTGCGCTGCGCGCCGCCGGGCGGCTTCGATATCCAATACTGTCGCAGCCTCGGCTACTGGGCCACGCGATTCCTGCTCGAGGGCGGGACGGAGGCGATGGCGACCATCCAGGGCGGCCGGTTCATCCCCATCCCATTTGCGGAGATGATCGATCCCGGCACCGGCCGCATCCGCGTGCGGTACGTGGACATGGGGTCCGAGGCGTACCAGACGCTCCACGCCTACATGATCCGCCTCAAGGCGGAGGACCTCGATCGCCCCGAGCAGCGCCGGGCCATTGCCGCCGCCGGCCACCTCAGTGAGGAGGCGTTCCTCGGCCGCTTCGCCTTGGCGGCGGAACCGCCGGCGCCCGGGCGCCAGCCGGTAGCTCCGACCCCCGGCGAGTCCCCGAGGTGACCCTCATGTGGCGTGGGTAGGTCGCGCCGCGAAGGCAATGGTGGCGAGCTTCTCGGACTTCGCGGATCGGGGCGCTCCCCGAGCGGCGGGCACGGGCGCCCGTCGTCAGCGTGAGCCGGACCGCCCCCGAGGACACCTCGAGTCCCCTTGCGGGCGGTGCCGGGAGACCCCGGACAGCGGACAACCTCGCGGGGGCCCGCCGTGGCCGGCGGCGCGCGCGGCCGGCCAGTAGCGAAGAACGGACGGCGTCAGCGGCAGCAGTGCGCGAACGAGCCCCGCGGCGCGGCGGAACCTGGACTCGCTCCGCACGCTCCACGAGAAGCCATAGCCCCTCCGGATCGCCGGGGGCAACAGGCCGATGATCGTCTGGCGCATGACCCAGAAGGCGGGGGCGGCGAGGCGAGGGGCCTCCGGGTACATGATCGCCCGCGCCAGTGTCCGCGCCGTCTCGGTCACGCTGATCTCGCCGTTCGCGAGCATCGCATCCATGTATCGTCGCAGCTCGTCGTCGCTTCTCGGTAGACGCCCTTCGGGAATGCCGAGCGACGCTTCTATGGCGCTCGCCTCCATGCAGTAGCGGTCCCTGTCCTCGTGGGGCAGTGAACCCACGAAGAGCTCGTAGACGCGCACGTTCATGTGGATCAGCGTCGCGTGGACCCAGGTCAGCAAGGCGGGGTCGCGGGCGGAGTAGACGGTGCCGGCCGGGAAAATCCCCGAGGTCTCGGACAGCGTCCCGTGCACCTGATCGTGAATGGCATTGATCCGCGCCACGACGACCCGGGCCTCGGGCTCGGGGCCGAAGCAGAGCCGCAGCATCGCGTCGACCGTGCGGTGCAAGCGTCGCGCACGG
>DATKEI010000191.1:0-9125 GCA_035544455.1 Binatia bacterium
GGCCGGTCTCGATGCGGCCCGGCCCGATCCGGGCGGACGCCATGAGGCTCTCCCACAGGCGGGGCCCGTTGATGGCAAGGGTGGGGGTGGGCGTGGGCATCGAGCCATCCTCCGTCACCCGGATGGCCGGCGGGCCGCCCCCGGGGTTCTCGTCGCCAGGCGCGAGGTCGACAGGGTTCCGCAGTGCCTCACCGGCGCCAAACCGAGCCAGGTTGTCCACGAAGACCGAGCCTGCACGCGCTCCGAGTAGCCAGCGGGCCCGCCGGCAATATGCGGGAAGACGACCACGTTGTCGAGATCCCATGGCGAGCTGCCTCGGACGGGGGCTCCCGGATGAAGACGTCGAGGGCCGCGCCCGCGATCCGGCAGCCGCGCCGGCGCCGGCTGAGCGGCGCCGCGGGCGGGAACATCGACGCCGACAAGGAGATCTCGCTCATGGTCGGCTCCTGAACTGCGGGGTTGCCTTCCCCGCATCGGGGGTGTATCGGAAGACGATGCTCAGCATGGTGTCCGATCCCATCCCGCCCCCCTTCAAGCGCCCGGAGATCGCCGCGCCCAGGTGAGGAATCGCGCCCGCGCCTCGATCCTGCTCGCGGCCGTCCTGGCCGCCGCCACGCCCGCCCACGGCGCGGAGGTGCTCCAGGCCGTCCTGGTGGAGCTGACGGCGATCGAGGTGAACGTCATCCTGGCCGGAGCCCGGCCCCCGGACCGCGTGCAGTGCCTGCTGCGCGACGCCGAGGGCCACGTGCGCGTGGGCAGCGTCGAGCGAGTCTGGAGCGGCATCACCTCCGGCGGCATCACCGTCCTGTCGATGGTGCTGCCGCTCCTCGCCCCCACCGAGCGCGAGTTCTCGGTGGTGCTGATGCGCGACCTCGTCCCCCTCCACGCGACGGCATGGAAGCCGCTGCGCTGACCCTGCCCTGGCGATGATCACGACCGGCGCACAAGGAGACCATGCCTCATGACGAGGATTGCATCCATCCGCGCCCGCGAGATCCTCGATTCGCGCGGCAACCCGACCGTCGAGGTCGATGTGCAGCTCGCCGACGGAGCCAAGGGGCGTGCTGCCGTTCCGTCCGGCGCATCGACGGGAAGCCGCGAGGCCGTCGAGCTGCGCGACGGCGACGAGCGCCGCTTCGGCGGCAAGGGCGTCACGCGGGCGGTCGCGAACGTGAACGATGTCATCGGGCCGGCGCTGCGCGGAGCCGAGGCCGGCGACCAGGCGGCGGTCGACGAGCGACTGCGAACTCTCGACGGCACCGACACGAAGTCCCGCCTGGGTGCGAACGCCATCCTCGGCGTCTCGCTCGCGGTCTCGCGCGCGGCGGCCGCGAGCAGCGGCGTCCCTCTGTACCGGCGAATCGGGACGGGCGGATCGCCCTCCGTTCCGGTGCCCATGTTCAACGTGCTCAACGGCGGCGCCCATGCCGACACCAGTGTCGACCTCCAGGAATTCATGATCGCTCCCGTGGGGGCCGCGTCCTTCCGCGAGGCGCTCCGCATGGGCGCCGAGAGCTACCAGGCGCTCAAGGCCACCTTGAAGGAAAAGGGCTACACGACGGCGGTCGGCGACGAGGGCGGCTTTGCGCCGAACCTCAGGGCGAACGTCGAGGCCATCGAGCTCGTGCTTCGCGGTGTCGAGCGGGCCGGGCTGCGCCCCGGGAGCGACATCGTCCTGGCGCTCGATCCCGCGGCCAGCGAGTTCTTCGAGGAGGGCGCGTACGTCTTCCGCAAGTCGGACGGGAGCCGGCGTACGTCGGCCCAGATGGTGGAGTTCTACGAGGACTGGGTGCGCCAGTTCCCGATCTGGTCGATCGAGGACGGCCTCGCCGAGGACGACTGGGATGGCTGGCGCATCCTGACCGAGCGCCTCGGACAACGCATCCAGCTCGTGGGCGACGACATCTTCGTGACGAACCCGGCGATTATCCGCCGGGCCATCGAACGCAAGGTCGCCAACGCGTCGCTGATCAAGCTGAACCAGATCGGAACGCTCACCGAGACGCTCGAGGCGATCGCCGTTTCGCGCGCGGCCGGCTACGGCACGGTCATCAGCCACCGCTCCGGGGAGACGTCGGATGACTTCATCGCCGACCTCGCGGTCGCCACCGCCGCCGGGCAGATCAAGACGGGCGCGCCCGCGAGGGGCGAGCGCGTCGCGAAGTACAACCAGCTCCTCCGCATCGAGGAGGAGCTCGGAACCGCCGCGCCGTACGCGGGGCGAGCGCCCTTCAAGGTGGAACGGAGCACCGGCGCGTGAGCGACTCGTCACCCGATATGCGCGCAACCGCGCCGACGAGCCGCTCCAGCACCAGGCGCGCGGCGCCGCCGCCACCGGGTGCGAGGTGACGTCGACCCAGGAGCGCTATCGCGTGGGCAGCGCCGGACGGTAGCCCGCGATCGCGGCCGGCGGGAACGCGCCCTCGTTGCGCTCGCGGTCGAGGGCGACGACGGTCTGCGCCACCGCCCGCTGCCATTCCGGGGCGATCGTGCCGGCGTCGACCTCGTCCCGGAACTCGTCCTGGTCGAGCCACGACGCCTCGCCGCCGGCGCGGATCATGAGGTCGAGCTTGAGGTCGAGGAACGACAGCATGCCGTCCCGCTCCTCCGAGGGCACGCAGAGGTCGACATGGTGAGCGACCAGATCTCCCGGGGCGTCGTAGACGGAGGTCACGGTGTACCAGCGCCCGGGGAAGAAGAACAGGACCCACGTGAAGCCGGGCGCGGCAAGTCGGAGACCGCCCTTGTGCTTCGGTCGGGCGCGGGGACCGATCGCGACGACCGCCTGGGGGAGCGCGGTCGGATCGTACCGGAGCACGCGCGGGTCCAGGTCCGGCGCGTGGCGGAGGTCGGCGAACTTCCGGTTCAGCACCTCACGACACGATCTCGTCGAAGTTGATGGACTCGAGCTCGCCCGCGACCGCGCCGTTGACGATGACTTCCCAGTTGTCGTTGATCTGGAAGTTGGAGACCTTCGGGATGGAGCGCTGAAAGCGGAGGAGATTGACGCAGTTGAGGACCTCGATGTCGAAGTGAGTCAGCAAGAGCCGGAGGGCGTCCTTCGGCCGGAAGTCCTTGCAGCTGAAGGCGTCGAATGCGTAGTAGTTGTCCTCATCCCAGGTGTGGATGGCGGCATGTGACTCGGCCCAGATGCTCAGTCCCGTCACGCCGCTCTCCTGCAGCTGGCGCCGCCGCAGGAACTCGCGCATGATCCGCACCGGGGCCAGGCTGAGGTCGATGGGCTTTTCCCCATCCGCCGCCATGTCCTTGACCTTCTGCGCGAGCTCGAGCTCGATGTCGTCGCAGAAGGTCGCGAGCTCGTCGTTGGCGAAGGGGTAGCGGCAGACGATCGGCGGAAGGAGCAGCGTCATGTCGAGGTTGCGCGCCAGCCCCTCCAGGAGCGCGAAGACGGTGTCGGTGGAGGTGAGGTTGCGCCTGGTGTAGGTCGACGCGTCCACGATCAGGTGCCGCCCCACGAAGTCGTCCGCCTTTGATGCCGCCATTCGAGTCCCCCTGTCCGCACGTCGTCACGGACTTGCCCTGAAGCCACGGCATACGGCACACCCTCATGGCGTGGCGCCGCCGCTCGGCGAGCGCCAGCGCGCCCGCCCGCGTCGGCGGTGGACGTCGCCGCTTACGTGTCCTTGATGGCGGCCTGGACCTTCGCCACCATGTCGGCTGGGATCTCGGCGAGGCCGTGGTCCTTCTTGGCGTGTTCCGCCCCCTTGGCCATCACCTCGGCAACGTCCTTGCCTTCCGCGACGAAGCTGCAGCCCGGCATCAGGTCACCGCATCGAAGAATCTTCGCCATCGCGTCCTCCTTTTGACTCCCTTCCGGCTGACCGGAGGGGTTTCATCATATTCACGCAACCTCCCCGTTGTCGAGCCGGGCGGGACATCGGCGCGCGAAGGCCCGCCGGCCCCGGCCGTGGCGATCGAAGGCGGGCCCGCGCCCTCGTGCGCGGAGGCGATCCGAGGTGGCGCCCGGCCCCTCGACAGTGGGCCCCCGCCGCGGTTGGCCCGATGCGCCCGCACTGGTGCGGCGCGCGGTCGTCGCGTAGAATCCCGCCATGTTCGCCAGCCGCGCCGGCAGACAGGGCTGGCCGCCATCGACCATCGACGAGCCTCGAACCGGAAACGCGTCCGGCCGAGGAGGGAAGGCAACCATGGCCAGCAATAGCGCCCTGCCCCTGTCGCGCTTCACCGTGCTCGACCTCACCCGCGCGCGCGCGGGTCCAACCTGTGTCCGCCAGCTCGTGGACTGGGGGGCCCAGGCAATCAAGATCGAGATGCCGGGCGGGCGCAGCGGCGACGGCATGGGCGGCAATCGCCACGGGTTCGACTTCCAGAACCTGCACCGCAACAAGAAGGGCCTGACCCTCAACCTCCGCGACCCCGAGGCGGTGGCCATCTTCAAGCGGCTGGCCCAGGACGCCGACATCGTGGTGGAGAACTACCGGCCGGACGTCAAGCGGCGGCTTGGCATCGACTACGAGAGCCTGCGCCCGATCAACCCGCGCCTGATCTACGGCAGCATCTCCGGCTTCGGCCAGAGCGGGCCGTACCGCGATCGGCCTGGGGTGGATCAGATCGCCCAGGGCATGGGTGGCCTCATGTCCATCACGGGCATTCCGGGCCAGGGTCCGGTGCGCGTCGGCATCCCCATCGCCGACCTGTGCTCGGGCATCCTCCTCGCCCAGGGGATCCTCGTCGCGCTCATCGAGCGGGAGACGACGGGGGAGGGCAAGTGGGTGCACACCTCGCTCCTCGAGGCCATGCTGTCGATGCTCGACTTCCAGGCCTCGCGGTGGCTCATGAGCGGCGAGGTCCCGCCCCAGGCGGGGAACAACCATCCCACCGGGATCCCCACCGGCGTCTTCGAGACGAAGGACGGGCACATCAACATCGCCGCGTCGGGCGACGAGCTGTACGAGCGCTTCTGCCGGGCGATCGAGCGCCCGGACCTCTTCACCGATCCGCGCTTTTCCACCGGGCGGGCGCGCTCCACCAACCGCGACCTCCTGATGGAGGTCCTGATGCCGGTCACCCGGCAGAAGGCGAGCGCGGAGTGGATCCAGATCCTCAACGACGCCGGGGTGCCGTGCGGGCCGATCTACCGGGTGGACGAGGCCTTCGCCGATCCTCAGGTGCGGCACCTCGAGATGGCGCAGCCCGTGCGCTCGCCGGCGCTGGGCGATCTCACCATCCTCGGGCACCCCGTCTCGCACGGACCCCGGCGCCTGCCCATCCGCACCGCGGCCCCGGAGCTCGGTCAGGACAACGAGGAGATCCTGACGTCCATCGGCTACACCAAGGACCAGATCGCCGACCTCGCACACCGCGGCGTCATCTGACACCGGGCGACGCCCGAGAATGACCACCGGGCGTCGCCCGGAGAACTGGAGCTCGCCATGCCGCGCATCGCCGCCGTCACCGGCAAGCCCGATGTGCCCGCCGCCCACCACGCCGTCGTCGATCAGGTCATTCAGGTGTTCGGGGGCGTGCGCGGGCCGTTCAGCATGCTGCTCCACAGCCCCCGGCTGGCGGAGCGCATGCTCGGCCTCGTCACCTTCTTCCGCGACGAGAGCATCGTCGAGGGGCGCTTGCGCTCGGTCGCCATCCTGACCGCCGTGCGCGAGCGCGAGGCCGGTTACGTGTGGGCGGCCCAGGTGGCGGCGGCCCGCCGCAACGGCGTTCCCGAGTCGACGATCGACCTCCTGCGGGCAAAGGGAGACCCGGGGGCGCTCCCCGTCGAGGAGGGGGAGATCGTCACCTATACGCGCCAGCTCATGCGCACGAACCGGGTGGACCAGGTGGCCTTCGACGTCCTCGAGAAGCGCCACGGCGCCCAGTGGCTGGTCGAGCTCACCGCGGCCGCGAACTACTTCGGGCTCCTGTGCGGGGTGGTGAACGCGTTCGAGGTCGCGGCGCCCCCCGACGGCGACCGGCTGCCCGCGTAGCCCGGCGCGCGCCGACTCCCCGCCAGACTTCCCGGAGGCCCGTTCCCGGCTGGGGTCCCCGGTCTCGGCCGCGAGGCCGGAAGGCCCGCGGGGCGAACACGTCTCAGCATGAAACAACTTCCTGCCTCAAGGGTCGCCGGGCCGAGTCAGCCCCGGGCTTGGTCCATCGGCTGCCCGGCCCGCCCTCGCCCTCCGCCCGCCGGCGCCCTGCGAGCGCGGGTGCGGGGACCGTGGTAGGTGAAGCCCGGAGCCCACCCTCACCCCATCCCTCTCCCGAGGGAGTCGGTGCGGTTCCCTCGCCCTCTGAGGCGAAGCGCCCCCGGAGGGAGAGGGTTGGGTGAGGGGGCGCGCAGGAGCTGAAGCGCGCGTTCGTGAACAGGTCGGGTGACCGAGCGGAGACTCGCCGCCCCGATCAGCCGGCCAGCGATTCGATCGCCCGCACCTCATCCGCCGACAGCGACAGGTCGCGGCTGGCCAGATCCTGCGTCATGTGCCGGGGATCCGAGGTGCCGGTCAGCGGGAGCATTCCGACCGCCTGGGCAAACCGGAACACCACCTGGGCGGCCGTGGCCTGAGCCCGGCTGGCGATGCCGGCGACCAGCGGATGGCGGAGGACCTCGGGGTTGGCGGTGAGCAGGGAGAACCCCTGGTAGACGATGCCGCGGGCCCGGCAGAACATCCGGACGTCGCGATCCCACCCGAGGCGGGCGAAGCAGCGGTTCTGCACGAACGCCGGCGCCTCGACCCCCGTGGCCGCCATGCGCTCGAGGTGACGCAGGGAGACGTTGCTCACGCCGAGGACTCGCGTGCGGCCCGCCTCGCGCTCCTTCACCATCGCCGCCCAGACCTCGGCGTCGTCGTCGCTCCAGCCCTGGCCGGAGGCGGGCCCGTGCAGCACGTAGCTATCGACATGGTCCGTCCCGAGGTGCTCGAGCGAGCTCCGCATCGACTGGGCGACCTGCGTGCCGAGGTCGGCGGCGGGGTCGTAGGGCAGCCGGTGGTCCTGACCGCCCTGGTAGGTGAACTTTGTCTGCAGGAAGATGTCGGCCCGCGTCACCACCCCGGCGCGATACGCGGCGGTCAGCCCCTCCCCCACCCCGGCCTCGAAGTAGTGCCGCCTCTGGTTGGCGGTGTCGATGCCCCGGAAGCCCATGCGCAGGGCCAGTTCGGTGAGACCCGGGGTGCGCTCTTCCTTCCAGGCGGTGCCGTACAGGAAATCGGGGGCGGGCCGCAGCGTGGTCATCGCGTCATTGTGCCACGAGGGCGGGCGCGCGGCTGCTGCTCACCTCCTTGCTCCGGCGGCGCCTCCTACAGTCCGAGCAGTGACTCCAGGTTCTTCCAGAGGATCCGCTCCTTCTCCTCCGCGGTCAGGCTCGCCAGCCCCTGTACCCATGTGACAGGGGAAGGGTTCCATGGCACGAAGGGCCAGTCGCTGCCGAGCACCACGCGGTCCGCCCCCACCTGGTCGAGCAGGAACCGGAGGGCCGCCTCGCTGCCGGTCACGCAGTCGTAGTAGAGGCGGCGCTGGTAGGTACTCGGCGGGTGGGGGATGTGCCGGGCCTCGGGGCGGCCGTGCCACGCGCGGTCGATGCGCCCCATGGCGAAGCAGGCCGGCCCGCCGCCGTGGGCGATGCACGCGCGGAGGGACGGGCACGCCTCGAGGACCCCGCCCAGGATGAGGATGGCCACGACGATCGCGTCCTCGACGATGACGCCGAGGCTGTTGAAGAGCCCGTAGCGGGTCGTGCGCTCCAGCATGAAGTTGTGCTGGGGCTGGGGATGGAAGAAGAGGACGGCGCCCATGGCCTCCGCCGCCTTGAACAGCGGCAGGAACTTCGGCTCGTCCCAGTTCTCGCCGTTCACCACCGTGTCGAGCTCGGCCCCCTTGAGGCCGAGGACGGTCACCGCCCGCTCCAGCTCGGCGATCGCCGCCTTGACGTCCGGCACCGGCAGCGTGGCCAGCCCCGCGAAGCGCTGGGGCCACTGCCGGGTCATCGCGGCGATCTCGTCGTTGACGTCGCGCGCGAGGGCCCGCGCCTCCGGCGGGCCAAGGTGATAGCCGAACAGGGGCGTGTGGATGGAGATGACCTGCACGTCCACCCCCTGCGCGTCCATGTCCCACAGCCGCTCCTCCGGCGTGAAGCGCACCTTGGGCGACGTGAAAAGGATGCGCCTTCCCCCGCCGATCAGGGTGCCGACCCCATCGCCGGCCTCGTGACGGAACCCGTGCCACTCCTTGCCGGCGTCGGCCGCCCGCCACAGGGCCTGCGGCACCAGGTGAGCATGGATGTCGATGGTCCTCATGAACGCGTCCTCCCTGGCGGGGCATCTTAGGCGGGGCATCTTAGCCCGACCTCGTGTCCCGAGTCAGAAGTTCGTGGACTCGCGGCGCCAGGTGGGGTGGGGATTCTCCCCGCGGGACCGTATCTTCTGCGGATGGCCGAAGCCACCCCCCACCCATCTCGTGGCCCCATTGCGTGCCGGCGGCGCTCCCGCGGTACAGGCGTGTCCCGCGGGGAGGGCCCCCACCCCGCCTGGCGCGTTGTCGGCACATCCCTCCGGCAACCCGCCGGTCCCGCCGTTTGCCAGGCGCACACTGCCATCGGGGATCGCGCCTGCGCCGCACCCTGGGAGCTACCGCTCCGCGCGCACCAGGCGCGCGCCGGCGGCGAGGGCTCGGAGCTTGCCGAAGGCCACGTCCCGGGCCAGGTACTTCATCCCGCAGTCGGGCGCCAGGACGAGCCGCTCGGGGGGCACCCGGACCAGCGCGGCCCGGATCCGCGCCGCCACCTGATCGGCCGTCTCCACGGCGGGGTCGCCGAGGTCGATCACGCCCAGCACGATCGTCTTGCCGGAGAGCTCGTCCAGCACGCCGAGGTCCAGGCGAGGCTGCGCAGCCTCGATGGAGATCTGCCCGGCGATCGTCCCTGCGAGCTGGGGGAGAAACGAGTAGCCGGTCGGCTTGGGGCGCCGGACGACGTGCGCGTACCCGAAGCACAGGTGGAGCGCGGTGGGGACGCCGATCCCGGCGAGGGCGCGGTTGATCGCGGGCACGGCATAGCGGGCGGCCGCTTCCGGATCGTTCCGGAGCCAGGGCTCGTCAAGCTGGATGACGTCCGCGCCGGCGGCCTCGAGTTCGCGCGCCTCGGCGTTGACGGCCGCGGC
>DATKEI010000192.1:0-4613 GCA_035544455.1 Binatia bacterium
TCCTGGTCGGCCTCGTCCACTATTCCATGCCCACCATGATCCTCGTCCTGGCCGCGGCGCTCAGCCACATCGACCCCACCTACGAGCGCGCGGCGGCCAGCCTCGGCGCCCGGCCCGCGCGCGTCTTCTGGCGGGTCACGCCGCCCCTGTCCATGCCCGGGATCGCCTCCGGAAGCCTCATCGTGTTCGCGTGGACGCTGAGCGCGTTTCCCACACCCGAGCTCCTGGGCGGCGGCAGAGTCAAGATGATCGCCAACGTCGTCAAGGACCTCGCCCTACGTGGTGAACTACACCGATCCCACCATCGCCGCGCTGTCCACCCTCTACATCGCCGCCACGTTCCTGGTGGTCTGGCTGGCCGACCGGCTCCTCGACCTCGGCCAGATCTTCCTGCATCACCGCTGATCCAGGCCCCGCCCCGCCCGCCCGGGTGCGGGAAGACCTGCGGAAGCCATGCTATCGTGGCGGCACGTTCCGCTCATCCCGTCCCGATCTCGCACGAGAGGAGGCCGCATGCACTACGAGCGCATCTCCGCCGACTGCCACATCGACCTCTGCTGGCTCCCCCCCGACCTGTTCACCGCCAATGCGCGGCCCTCGCTGCGGGACCGCATGCCCTACGTCATCGACGGACCCAAGGGGCCGGTCTGGGTGAGCCGGGGGGGCGGCACCTTCGGCCTCGCCAACGGGATGGGCTCGGCCGGGCGCGAGTACGTCCCCGGCCAGATCCACCGCTCCGACCGCATGGCGTCCACGGGCCTGTACGAGGACGGCAAGAAGGGCATCCGCCGCCTGAGCGATCCGGACCTCCGCCTCCGCGACCAGGAGCGCGACGGCGTCCAGGCCGAGGTCCTGTACGGCATTCTCGGCTCGACCACGCGCATCAACGACGACGAGGCCGCCGTCGAGATGATCCGCGTCTACAACGAGTGGCTCGCCGACTTCTGCGACACGCACCCGGAGCGCTACGCGGGTCTGGCCTGCGTTCCGAGCCGGCCCGTCGACAAGGGGGTCGAGGAGGTCCAGCGCGTGGTCAAGCGCGGGGGCGTGCGGGGCCTTGACGTCGCCAACACGCTCGACATGCCACCGCTCTGGGACCCGTCCTGGAACCCGCTGTGGGACGCCATCGACGACTCCGGACTGCCGCTCCATTTCCACACCGTCGGGGGGCGGATGCCCGATGCCGTCCGCAAGACGCTATGGCCGAGCACCACGGGCGAGCCGGTGGCGCCGCCGCTCGAGTACCGGGTGGCCAAGGCCGGCTTCGCCGTCCACATCACCGGCTTCCAGATCTACATGTCAAACGTCCTCATGTCGATGATCTACGGCGGCGTGCTCGAGCGCCATCCTCGCATGCGCATGGTGATCGGCGAGGGCGGCATCGGCTGGATCCCGTACATCCTCGACCGGATGGACCTCGAGTGGGAGGACCAGTTCAAGGATCTCGGGCTCAGCATCCGGCCGAGCGAGTACTGGCGGCGGCAGTGCAAGGCGACGTTCCAGTCCGACCGCATCGGCATCGCCCTCATCGACGAGCTCGGCGAGGACAACATCATGTGGGCTTCGGACTTCCCGCACCCCGACGGGATCTGGCCGGACTCCGCCGAGTACATCGAGCGCGAGCTGGGCGGGCTCTCCCCGGCGGTGCGCCGCAAGGTCGTCTGCGAGAACGCCGGCAAGCTCTACGGATTCATGCCCGCCTGAGGCCCGGCGCCCTGGGCGCGCGGGCGGCGGCAACGGTTGCCGCCCGCGCGCCCACCGCGCCGCGGAGCGCATCGTCGCCGGAGACGGAAAACAGCCCGTCGCCACCTCGCCACCTCGTCCACGGCGCCGACGACGAGATCTCGCCCCGCGCCCGCGCGACGTACGGGCCCATCTCACGGTGCCCTCCCGTCAGCCCGCGCCGGCCGGCGTGGGGGCGGCGGCGGCGATCAGGCCGGTGTCCTTCAGCTCCGCCCACAGCGCGGCCGGAATCGGGAACTCGACGAGCTTGACGTTGTCCTCGACCTCGGCCACCGATCGAGCCCCCGGAATGACCGACGCCACCGCGGGGTGGGCGAGGACGAACTGGAGCGCGGCGGCCCGGAGCGGCACGTCGTGGCGCTCGCAGATGGCGGCGATGCGCCGGGCCTTGTCCATCATCGCCGCGGGGGCGGCGCGGTAGTTGAAGGTCGCGCCGTCGCGCGGCCCCACGGCGAGAATGCCGCTGTTGTAGGGCCCTCCCGCCACCACGCTGATGGCGTTGCCCAGGCAGTACGGCAGGAACTCCGGCAGCGCCGTCTGGTCGAGCAGGGTATAGCGACCGGCGAGCAGAAAGCAGTCGCAGTATCCCCGCCGGGCAAACTCCAGTTCCATCTCCCACTGATTCATCCCCGCGCCGATGGCCCGGACGCGCCCCTGGGCGCGCAGATCCAGCAGCACGGGGAAGGCCTCGGCGACCGCCTGCTCGTAGCTGTCGTCCGGGTCGTGGACGAACAGGATGTCGACGTGGGTCAACCCCAGCCGCTCCAGCGACGACGCGAACGAGCTGCGGATGCCCGCCGCGCTGAAGTCGAACATCCAGGTCGCCTGGGGGCTGCCCGGTCCCACGGGCCTGAGCACGCGCCCCACCTTGGTCGAGAGCGCGTAGCTGTCGCGGGGGACGTCTCGCAGGGCCTGCCCGTAGCGCCGCTCGCTCTCACCGATCCCGTACATGGGCGCGGTGTCCAGGTAGTTCAGGCCCAGGGCCAGGCTGCGGCGGATCAGTGCCGCCGCCTCGTCCTCGCCCGTCGCCTGGTGCGGGTCGGTGGCCGGAGGCGCCCCCGAGAGGGCGACCCCCCCCAGCCCGAGGCGGGACACCTGCACCCCCGTCCTGCCGATCTCGACTCTGTCCGTCGCGCGTACCATCGTCGTCCCCTCCCTCCTTGTCCTCGTTGTCTTCCGGCGACTCCGCCCTCTCGCCCCTTCGATGGCGCCGGGCCCGCGGCGTGCCCCCGGCCCGCGCGCCTGGCGCAGTATCTTCCCACTCTCCTTCGATGCTGTCGGTAGCAGCTCCGGCCCATCTCTGACTTCCGGACACGCGCGCTTCATGGGTCTTCGCCCCCCCCCGCGCGCCGGCCGCGCGCGCCCTGTCGCGCCCTCGCACGGTCGCAGACTCGCCCTTGACAGCCCGGCCCCTCCGGAGCAGCATCCTCCGGGGCCGCGCCGACCGCGGCGCGAGCCGCACCTCATCGCCTGTCCGGAGGGACGACATGTACGATCTCCTGCTCAAGGGGGGCACGGTGGTGGATCCCTCGGCCGGGCTCGACGGCCGTCACGACATCGCGGTGCAGGGCGGAGCCATCGCCCGCATCGCCCCCGATATCGCACCCGCCGAGGCGGCGCGGACCATCGAGGTGGCGGGCCGTATCGTGACGCCGGGCCTGATCGACCTGCACGCCCACGTCTTCGAGGGCTTCAACCGCATGGGCGTCCATCCGGACCTGGCCGGGGTGTACTCCGGAGTCACCACGCTCGTGGACGCAGGCAGCGCGGGGGCGGCCACGTTCGCCGGCTTCCCCCGCCACGTGATCCCCCAGTGCCACACCGAGGTCGTGCCGTTCCTCCACATCTGCCAGACGGGCCTGGCCACGATGCCCGACATCATCTCGGCGCAGAGCATCAACCTGGACGACACTCTCCGCGTCTGCGCCGAGCACAAGGGCCTCATCCACGGGATCAAGGCCCGCATGGTCTCCCCCGCCCTCGAGATCCTCGGCATGGAGATGCCGCGCCTGGCCCGGCGGGCGGCGCGGGAGAGCGGGATCAGGCTGATGGTCCACATCGGCGACACCGAGAAGCGCTACGACCCCGGCGTCATCCGCTCGCTCCTCCCGCTCCTCGAGAAGGGCGACATCCTCACCCACTACTTCACCGCCAACCCCGGCGGCGTGCTGGACGCCAACGGCAAGCTGGTGCCGGAGGCTCGCGAGGCCGCCGACCGCGGCGTGTGGCTCGACACCGCGCACGGGCGGATGAACTTCAGCTTCGACGTGGGGCGCCGGGTCATCGACCAGGGCCTGCTCCCGCACTGCATCAGCACCGATCTGACCGTCCCGGGACGGCTCCTGACCGTCCACAGCATGACCGAGATGATGACCCGCTTCCTCGGGCTCGGCTTCACCCTGCCCCAGGTGGTGACCATGTGCACGGCGAACCCGGCTCGCGCCATCGGCGCCGAGCACCGGATCGGGAGCCTCGCCGTGGGCCGCCAGGCCGACATCTCCGTGCTCGAGATGCGCGACGGCGACTGGGTGGTCCGGGACGTCCTCGGGGCGAGCCTGCGCGTCGATCGGGCCTTCCTGCCCTTCGTGACGGTCAAGCGCGGCCAGGTCTTCGCGCCGGACCTCGGCCCGCGGCCCTGGGGCTGGGAGCCCGATCGCGCCCTGCCCACGGGTCCCGCCATCCGGGGCGGCTGCTGCTGACGGGCGACGACCGGCCGGGGGCGGAGGCCTACACGCGGAAGAGGGCGCCGAGCCTGCGGCCGACGATCAGGCTGGCGCCGATGATGGCCACGGCGAGGAGGGCCATGGCCCATACCCCGAGGGCGCTCGCCACGTACTTGCCGGTGCCGATGAGCTGGAACAGCTCGTAGA
>DATKEI010000193.1:0-10672 GCA_035544455.1 Binatia bacterium
TGAGCTGATGTGGCCGGGTCGACAGCCGGGCCGGTCAACAAAGTGGCTGGGGGAGGAGGATTCGAACCCCCGCTACGTGGTCCAGAGCCACGTGTCCTACCACTAGACGATCCCCCAGCGTCTGCGCCAGTGTACGCGGGGCGTTTCGAGACTGTCAAGGCGCGGAGGTCATCGCGAAGGCCCCCGCCGCCACCGCGCCCGCCATCGGCCGCGTTCAGCACCGCCGGAAGTCGCTCCCGGGACCGGCGCAGTCCATCCAGAAGGCCCGTCGCAACCGCTTCAGCAGATGCCTTCCGCTCGCCCTCGGCCCCTGCCGTCGCCTCGTGTCGCGCGGCTCCAATCACTTCAGCGCGGCCTTGAGCCCGCGGCTCGCCTTGAACCGCGGCACCTGGCACTCGGGGATCCGGATGGCCTTGCCCGTCCGGGGGTCGCGGCCGTTCCGGGCCGCGCGATGGCCGACGACGAACGTGCCGAATCCGCCGAGGGTGACGCGGCGGCCGTCGGCGAGGGATCGGCCCACGCATTCCAGGAACGCGGCCAGCGCTCGTCCGGAGGCGACCTTGCTCCCTCCCGAGGCCTTCGCCATGGCCGCCACCAGGTCGGCGCGGGTCATGCCCAGATGAAACGCGACGGGGCGGCGGCAAGTCAAGCCGGAGGGGACCGGGGAAGGGAACGGTATAATCCCGCGCATGTCCCGGGGCTTCCCCGACATGTCCACGCTCATCCTGGTGGGAGCCGCGGTGCTCGCCGCCGGTGTCGCCTACATCAAGGATCCCGGATTGCCGGCGATCGGGGCGCGCAACGGTCTCAGCCTGCTCTGGTTCGTGATCCCGCGCCTCGTCCCCGCCCTCATCCTCGCCGGCATGCTCCAGGTGATCATTCCCCAGGAGACCGTGGCCCGGTACTTCGGACGCCAGTCGGGCCTGGCCGCCATCGCCCTCGCCTCGTTGGCGGGGGTCGTCACGCCGGGCGGGCCCATGGTCAGCGTCCCCCTCCTCGTGGTCATGGCCAACTCCGGCATGGCGCTCGGCCCGCTCGTGGCCTACATGACGTCGTGGTCGCTCTTCGGCATGCAGCGCATCATCGCGTGGGAGGCGCCGCTCATGGGCTGGCGCTTCGTCACCGTCCGCGTGCTGTCGAGCCTGGCCTTCCCGATCCTGGCCGGCTGGCTCGTGAAGACCTACTTTCACGAGTAGGGCGGCCCGTCCAAGGACGCGATGGCCTTCGACAACCTGCGCGAGTTCGTCGCCCACCTCGAGAAGCACGGGCAGCTCCGCCGCGTGACGGCCCCTGTCTCGCGCGACCTCGAGATCACCGAGATCACCGACCGCGTCTCCAAGGGCCCGGCCAGCCAGAACCTGGCCCTGCTCTTCGAGAACGTCGAGGGCTTCACGACGCCGGTGCTGATGAACGCCTTCGGCTCGCCGGCCCGCATGGCCCTGGCCCTCGGCGTCGAGCGCCTGGACGAGGTCGGGGCGCGCGTGGCCAAGCTCCTCGACCTGCGCATGCCCGGCGGCTGGCTCGGCAAGCTCCACAAGCTGGGCGACCTCTTCGACCTGGCCAAGGCCGGGCCCCGCCGGGTGCGCTCGGCGCCGTGCCAGGAAGTCGTGGAGACCGACCGGCCGTCTCTGGCCAGCCTGCCCGCGCTCCGGTGCTGGCCCGGGGACGCCGGCCGGTACATCACCCTGCCCCTGGTCTTCACGCGCGACCCCGCCACGGGCGCCCGCAACGTCGGCATGTACCGGCTGCAGGTCTTCGACGACCAGACCCTCGGCATGCACTGGCAGATGCACAAGGGCTCGGCCGAGCACGAGCGCGTGGCCGCGGCGCGCGGCGGCGCCCGCATGGACGTGGCCATCGCGCTGGGGGGCGACCCCATCGCCATCTACTCGGGCTCGGCGCCGCTGCCGCCCGGCGTGGACGAGATGGTCTTCGCCGGCTGGCTCCGCGGGTCGGGCGTGAGCCTGGTGCCGGCCCGCACCATAGACCTCGAGGTCCCGGCCGAGGCCGAGATCGTCCTCGAGGGCTACGTCGACCCGGCCGAGCGCCGCCTCGAAGGTCCCTTCGGCGACCACACCGGCTACTACTCGCTGGCGCGCGACTACCCAGTGTTCCACCTCACGGCGATCACGCGGCGGAAGCAGCCGATCTTCCCGGCGACCATCGTCGGGCGCCCCCCGCAGGAGGACTACTGGCTCGGCAAGGCCACCGAGCGGATCTTCCTGCCCATCATCAAGCTGATGCTGCCCGAGGTCGTGGACATGAACATGCCGGCCGAGGGCGTGTTCCACAACCTCGTGATCGTGTCGATCCGGAAGCGCTACCCGGGCCACGCCCGCAAGGTGATGTACGCGCTCTGGGGCCTCGGGCTCATGATGCTGGCCAAGACCATCGTCGTCGTCTCGGACCACGTCAACGTCCAGGACCTCTCCGAGGTGGCCTGGCGCGCCACCGGCAACATCGACCCCCGGCGCGACGTCGTCCTCGTGGACGGCCCCATGGACGACCTCGACCACGCCGCCGTCCGCCACCGCTTCGGGGGCAAGATGGGGATCGACGCCACCGAGAAGACGGACATGGACGGGATCGGCCAGCCCTGGCCCGACGAGATCGCGATGACCGAGGAAGTGCGGGCGCTCGTGACGCGGCGCTGGAAGGACTACGGGCTCTAGCCGCCTTGGGTGCGGTCCGGCACTTCCTCGACGCGATCAAGTTCGAGCACACCGTCTTCGCCCTGCCCTTCGCCTACGTGGCCATGGTCCTGGCCGCGGGCGGCTGGCCCGGGGCGCGCGTCGTCCTGTGGGTCACCCTCGCCATGGTGGGTGCGCGCACCCTCGCCATGAGCGTGAACCGCCTCGTCGACCGGTGGATCGACGCCCGGAATCCCCGCACCCGGGGCCGGCACCTGCCCGCCGGCCTCTTGCGTCCCGGGGCGGTGCTGGCGGCGGCGGTGGCGGCGGGAGCGCTCCTTTTCGTCTCGGCGTGGATGCTCAATCCGCTCTGCCTCGCCCTCGCCCCCCTCGCCGTCGTCTTCCTCGTCGGCTACTCATACACCAAGCGCTTCACCTGGCTCTCGCACTGGATCCTCGGCTTCACCGACGGCATCGCCGCCGCCGGGGGCTGGATCGCCGTGCGCGAGCAGTTCGACCCGCCTGCCTTCGTCCTCTGGTTCGCCCTCACCGTGTGGATCGCGGGCTTCGACCTGATCTACGCCTGCCAGGATGTCGCGTTCGACCGGGGCGAGGGCCTGCACTCCGTGCCCGCGCGCTTCGGCATCCCCGCCGCCCTCGCCGCGGCCCGCGTGTGCCACGTCCTGACGGTGGCCGCGTTCGTGGCGCTCGGCTGGCAAATGGGCCTCGGCTGGCTCTACTGGGCCGGGGTGGTGGCCGTGGCCGGGCTCCTCGTCTACGAGCACTCGCTGGTGTCGCCGCGCGACCTCTCCCGGCTCGACGTGGCCTTCTTCAACGTGAACGGCTACATCGCGGTCGTCCTGTTCGCGGCCGTGCTGGGCGGGCTGTGGGTATGACTCCGTCGCCCTCCGCTCCGGAGCGACTTCGCCGGCCGCACCCGGCGCGCCACCTCTTGTCCGGCCCGTGACGTCGCCCGATCCTGACCCCGACAAGGGCCGGCGCGTGGGCGAGATGTTCTCGCGCATCGCCGCCCGCTACGACCTGATGAACGGGCTGATGACGCTCGGCATGCACCACGCCTGGCGGCGGCAGGTGGCCCGCCAGAGCATCCCCGCCCCGGAGGGGCCGCTGCTCGACCTCGCCACCGGCACCGGCGACCTGGCCCTGGCGCTGCGCGAGGCGCATCCGCACCGCCTCGTCGTCGCCGCCGACTTCTCGATCGGGATGCTGCGGGAGGCCGAGCGCAAGCTGGCGGCGGTCGATCCGCCGCCCCGGGTGCCCCTGGTGGCTGCCGACGCCCTCGCCCTTCCCTTCGGGGATCGCACGTTCGCGTGCGTGACGTCGGCCTTCCTCCTGCGCAACCTGGCCGATCTCGGGCGCGGTCTGGCCGAGATGAAGCGCGTGACGCGCCCGGGCGGGCGGGTGGTGGCCCTCGAGATCACGCAGGCGCGCCTGCCCGGCTTCGCCCCGCTGTTCCGCGTCTACTTCAACCGGATCGTGCCCCGGCTCGGCCGCCTCGTCTCCGGCGATGCCGAGGCCTACACCTACCTGCCCCAGTCGGTGGAGGGCTTCCTCGGCCCCGAGGAGCTGCGCCAGGCCATGCAGGACGCCGGCCTGCGCGGCGTGAGCTACCGCACGACGGGCATGGGCACCATCACGATTCACACCGGGATCGCGTAGTGCCCTGGTTTCGGCTAGGCCCGCACGTGGACCAAACGACGAGGCGCCAGGGTCTGGAGAGCCTGGAGGAGTGTGGGTATCAGCGGACGGAGTGAGTCTATCCGGTTCGTCGGGGCGACGAGGACAAATGGCACGGCGCCGAAGTCGGCGGCTGCCAACTCCAACAGTTCGCCGTTTCGCTTACCCGTCCAGCCCATCGCCGCGACGGTGCGGACATCGTGCTCGGGCAGCAGCCGGACGAACGTCCGGGGCAACGACTCATCGAGCAGGATGCGCACCGGCAGTCAAGAGATTTCTGGCGAGCTCTAGCGCCGCGACTGCTTGCTCACGCTTCACGGTGGGAAAGTCGTCGAGGAACTGATCGAGTGTGTCCCCGGCGGCCAGGTAATCAAGGAGGTTCTTCACCGGCACGCGCGTCCCCCGGAAGACCGGAGTGCCCCCGAGAATCTCCAGGTCCACCTGAACGATGGTATCCAGACTCGTCATGGTGACCCATCGTACACCGGAATCACTGTGCTGCCGCGCGCGCGGGCGGCTGTGGCAACCGAATGCGCACGCCTCTGGTAGGTCGCCACCGCCAGCCCGCGGATGGTCAGGGCCAGGACGAGGCCGAAGTGCGGGTCGGTGGTCATGGCTCCCCCGGGGCACGCCAGCCCGGCGCGCCCGCGCCCGGTCTCGACCACGAGGCCGTTCAGGCCGGGGCCGCCCGAACGCCCGAGCACACCCGGGGCAGCACCGCCGAGAACCTGTACCGCTCGGCGTGGTAGTGGAAGATGTCGGCCGTTTGACAGTCCCGGATGCCGTTCATACACTAGCCGGCGTGATCAACCCGGAGGCACGCGTGGTTGGACTGGTGTGTCTCCGCTGCGCGGCGCGATTCCAAGAGCCGCGGATGTTCGCGGGATGCCCCGCGTGCCGCGCGCAGGGTGTCGCCGTCAACCTCACCGTCGAGTACGACCTCGGGCCGCTCGCGCGGGTGACGCCCGACACCTGGCCCACCGCGCCGCGCGGTCTCTGGCGGTTCCGCCCCCTGCTGCCTGTGCGCACGGAGCGCCCGGTGACCCTCGGCGAAGGCGCCACGCCCCTCGTCCACCTGGAGCGACTGGGCGGGCGCCTCGGGCTACCCCGCCTCTATGCGAAGGACGAGAGCCAGAACCCCACGTGGTCGTACAAGGACCGGCTGTGCGCGGTCGCGGTCGCCCATGCCGTGGCCATCGGCGCCGGGGTCGTGACCATCTCGTCGACCGGCAACCACGGCGCCTCCACCGCAGCCTACGCGGCGCGCGCGGGCTTGCCGTGCGTGGCGTTCACGCTGGACTCGGTGCCGGAGACCATGAAGACGCTCATGCAGGCCTACGGCGCGGCGGTCGTCGCCTGTCCGACGTCGGAAGCGCGCTGGCGGCTCATGCGGGAGGGCGTGGAGCGCCTGGGCTGGTACCCGACAAGCGGCTACGCGATGCCTCCCGTCGGCTCGAATCCCTGGGGCATCGAGGGCTACAAGACCATCGCCTACGAGATCGCCGAGGACCTCGGCTGGACGGCGCCCGACGTCGTGGTGGTGCCGAGCGCGTACAGCGATGGGCTCCACGGCATCTGGAAGGGCTGGACCGAGCTGGCCGGCCTCGGCCTCGTCAAGCACGTCCCGCGCATGGTCGCGGCCGAGCCCTTCGGCCCGCTCGCCCACGCGCTCGAGCGCGGCCTCGAGGCGCCCGAGCCGGTGGACGCGCCGGGGCCGTCGGCGGCGTTCTCCATCGCCTCGCGCTACGGCACGTGGCAGGGGCTCGCCGCGCTGCGCGGCTCGGGCGGCCAGGCGGTGCGACTGACCGACGAGGGGATCGCCGAGGCCCAGCGGGCGCTCGCGCGCGAGGAGGGCCTGTTCGCCGAGGCGTCGGCGGCGGCGGCGGTGACCGCCGTCATGCAGCTCGTCTCCGCCCGCGCGCTCGACCCCGGGCAGAGCGTCGTCGTCGTGCTCACCTCCGGCGGCCTGAAGGACCCGGGGGCCAGCCGGGCGTGGCTGCCCCCCGTGCCCGCCGCCGGCGAGAGCTTCGCGCACCTGCTCACGGGGCTTCGCGAGGCGTATGGACTGGACCTTCACCCATAGCCTCGGCCTGGCCCTCATGGGCCACGGCGGCCCGGGACGCGTCACCGCGTGGGCCCGCGACGCCGAGCGCGCGGGCCTGGGTAGCCTGTGGATCGTCGAGGACTACTTCCACCCCGGCGCCTATGCCCTTGCCGCGGCGGCGGCGGCCGTCACCGAGCGCGCCGTCGTGGGCCTCGGCGTGGTGAACCCCTCCACGCGCCACCCGGCGCTCATCGCCATGGAGACCGCGGCCCTCGGTGGGATCGCCCCCGGCCGCGTCGTCCTCGGCATGGGAAGCTCAAACCGCGGGTGGATCGAGGGGCAGATGGGCCTGCCGTTCAAGACCCCGCTCCGGGGCCTGCGCGAGGGCGTGGCCATCGTGCGCGGCCTGCTCGCCGGGGAGCGCGTGACGCGGTCGGGGGAGTGCTTCTCCGCGCACGACGTGGTCCTCGAGACGCTCCCGCCCACCCCGGTGCCGATCCTGCTCGGGGTCAAGGGGCCGCGGGCGCTCGCCCTGGCCGCCGAGATCGCCGACGGCGTGCACTGCTCCGTGCTGAGCTCGCCCGCCCACGTGCGGCGCGTGCGGGCGAGCACGGCGGCGCGCGAGCGGCAGGACTTCGCGGTGGTGGCGTACGTGCTCGTCGCCGTGAGCGGCGACCGCGCGGAGGCGCGGGCCCGGGTGCGGCCGGTGCTCGCCCGCTACCTCGGCGTGCTCCACGGGCAGTCCATCCTCGAGGACGCCGGGCTCGACACCGCCCGCACCCGCGTGTTCCGCGAGGCGCTCGTGGCCGGCCAGAGCGCCGCCGGCCTCGTCACCGACGACATCGTCGACGCCCTCGCCGTGGCCGGCACCCCGGAGGACTGCCGGGCCGCCCTCGCCCGCTGGGCTGAGGCCGGTCTCGACGCCCCGATCGCGGTGGTGCCCGAGGGGGCCGACCTCGCGCGCCAGATCGAGTACCTCGGCCGCGACCTCTCCCCCGCCTGGAAGGAGCTGCGATGCCGGTGAGATTCGGCGTTCACATCCCGACGTGCATCGAGGGCATGATGTACCCCGTGCCGTTCGCGCGGCCGGAGGACATCCTGCCCACCGCTCTCCTCGCCGAGCGCGTCGGCTTCGACTCGGTGTGGGGCAACGATCACATGACCACCCAGCGCTACGTGCAGCGCGAGTGGCCCGATCCCCCGAACTTCTACGAGCCGCTCATCACCTTCACCTACGTGGCCGCCCGCACCGAGCGCATCCGCCTGGCCACGGGCATCATCGTGCTGCCCATGCGCACCATGCCCGTGCTGGCCAAGCAGGTGGCCACCCTCGACCAGCTCTCCGGCGGGCGCGTGATCCTCGGCGTCGGCACCGGCGCCTACCGCGAGGAGTACGAGGCCCTCTACCCCGGCGCCCGGGACGCCCGGCGCGGCGAGATCGTCGACGAGGGCATGCGCGCCCTGCGCCAGCTCTTCACCGAGCGGCGGGCCACCTTCCGGGGGCGCCACGTCAACTTCGAGGAGGTCGAGTGCTTCCCCAAGCCGCGCCAGAGCCCGCTGCCCATGTACGCGGGCGGCAACCATCCCGAGGTGCGCCGCCGAGCCGGCGAGTACGGCGAGGGGTGGATGCCGGCCGTGCTCTCCCCCGAGGAGATCGAGCGGGGCGTGGCGGACGTCCACCGGGCGGCGGCCAAGGCCGGACGCGACGGCGCCGCCATCGACATCGCCCCCCAGTTCGCGTGCTCGATCGGCCGCACCCACGAGGAGGCGGTCCGGCGCTTCCACGGCTCCCAGCTCTACAAGCACCTCGAATCGCTCAGGCGCTCCACCCTGCGCGACCAGCAGGCGGGCGGGTTCGAGCAGCGCAACCTGATCGGCAGCCCCGAGGAGATCTGCGAGCGGATCCGCGTCTACGAGCGGGCGGGCGTCACCACCTGCTCCGGGCTTCTCTTCGTCGCCAACACCGTGCCCGAGATGCAGGAGGCGATCGAGCTGTTCGGGCGCGAGGTCATCCCCCACTTCACCCCGCGCGCGTGAACGGACCCCGCGCCACCTCCGGGAGGACACCCATGCGAATCGCCCTCGCCCTCTTCGTTGCCCTGCTCGCCGCCCTGCCCCTGGCGAGCGGCGCCCAGTCGCCGGCCCCGCCCATCCGGATCGGGTTCGCGTCGGCCATGAGCGGCCCCGCCGCCATCACCGGGGAGGGCGTCCGCTGGGGCGCGACCCTGGCCGTCGAGGAGCTGAACGCCAAGGGCGGCATCATGGGCCGCAAGATCGAGGCCTACTTCGCCGACAACAAGGCGACGCCGGGCGAGGCAGTGAGCGCCGTGCGCAAGCTGGCCGACGTCGACAGGGTGGACGTCATCATCGGCCAGACGCACAGCGGCGCCTGCCTGGGCGCGATGCCGGTCGTGAAGGAGATCGGCGTCCCCATGGTGATCGAGGCCTGCTCGCATCCCAAGATCCGCGAGATGTCGGGCAAGGGCGGCAACGAGTGGACCTTCCGCGTGGCCCTGGACGACGAGATCATGGCGTACACCTTCGCCCGGTACATGGCGCGCCACGGGGTGAAGAGCTCATCCATCCTGGCCATGAACAACGACTTTGGCCGCGGCGCCGCCAACGCCTACGAGGCCGCCTTCAAGAAGTCGAACATCAAGCTGGTCTCCACCGAGTTCTTCGACCCGGGGCAGCCCGATTACCGGCCGGTGATCACGCGGATCAAGCGGGCCGGCCCCGAGACGATCCTCGGCGTCATCCTGGCGAGCGACGGCGCGCCGTTCATGCGCCAGTACCGCGAGCTCGGGCTCACCCAGAAGATCTACTCCCGGGGCAGCCTCGCCTCCGCCGAGTTCCTCCACCAGGTGAAGGACAATCCGACGATCGGCGACGGCGTGGTCGAGGCCGGGTACTGGGTCACCGGGCTCGACCCCGAGTGGGACAAGAAGTGGACGGAGCGGTACAACATCCCGCCGCGCATCCACGGGAGCCTGGCCGCCATCACCCTCAAGTGGGCGGTGGCGCCCGCGATCGAGATCGCCCTCCGGAAGCACGGCAAGGCGGACCGGGAGAGCATCCGCGCCGCCCTCAAGGAGGTCGACGTCAAGGACTCCCCGCTCGGCCCGATCAAGTTCGACGAGAACCACCAGGCGTGGATCAACATGATCCTGATCGAGATGCAGGACGGAAAGCTCCGCATCCTCGAGAAGCTGCCGACCAGCCCGGCGCTCCTCAACTAGCCCACGCCGCCTTCGGACCGGAGGGGAGGACTCGGCCCCCTCCGGTCCCGCGCCATGGTGATCGACGTCCTCGAGCAGCTCATCCACGGCCTCACCCTGGGCTCGATGTATGCGATGGTCGCCACCGGGCTCGCCCTCATGCTCGGCGTGGCCCGGCTCATCAACTTCGCCCACGGCGAGTTCTTCATGCTGGGCGCCTACGCGTTCTGGTTCGGGTACCGGGAGCTGGGGTTGCCCTACCCCGTCGCGGGGCTGCTGGCGCCCGCGATCATGGTCGCCTTCGGGGTGATCTACCAGCGCACGGTGATCCAGGCCATCCTGCCTCGCTCGTGGCACGTCCAGCTCATCGCCACCCTCGCCACCTCGATTGTGCTGACCAACCTCGCCATCATCGTCTTCGGCACCCAGCCCAAGGAGGTGCCGACCGCCCTGTCCTCGCGCATCCTCGATGTGGGCGGCATCCGGATGGCCTGGCAGCGCCTGCTCGTGCTCGGGGCGAGCCTGGTCATCTTCTGGGGGCTGCATCGCTTCGTGACGCGCACGCGGGCGGGCCGGGCCATGCGCGCCATCTCGCAGAACCGCGAGGCGTGCGCGGTGGTCGGCGTGGACGTCCAGAAGGTGGCCATGCTGACCTTCGCGCTGTCCGCGGCGCTGGCCGCGGCGGCCGCCGTCCTCGTCTCGCCGCTCTTCAACATCTTCCCGGACATGGGGGCGATTCTCACCCTCAAGGCCTTCGCGGCGGTGGTGACCGGCGGGCTCGGCTACGTCAACGGGGCGATCGCGGCCAGCTTCATCATCGGCGTCACCGAGTCCCTGGCCGGCAGCTACGTCTCGTACGCCTACAAGGACGCCATCGCCTTCCTCATCATGATCGCCGTCCTCCTCTGGCGCCCCCAGGGCCTCTTCGGCCGCCGGATCGGCATCTAGTGTGCTGAGTCAGAAGTTCGTGCAGTCGCGGCGCCGGGTGGGGTGGGGGCCCTCCCCGCGGGACCGTATCTTCTGCGGATTGCCGGAGCCACCCACCATCCATCTCGTGGCCCGATCGAGTGCCGGCAATGCTC
>DATKEI010000194.1:0-8830 GCA_035544455.1 Binatia bacterium
TCGCCAGGTGCTCGCGCGTCTGCGGCATCACCCCCTCGTCGGCCGCGATCACGAGCAGCGCCATGTCGATGCCGCCCACGCCGGCCAGCATGTTCTTCACGAAGCGCTCATGGCCGGGCACGTCGACGATCTCGATCACCACCCCGCCCTCGCCCGGGTCCTCCATGAAGGCAAAGCCGAGGTCGATGGTGATTCCGCGCGCCTTCTCCTCCGGCAGCCGGTCGGTGTCGATGCCGGTCAGGGCCCGGACGAGGGAGGTCTTGCCATGATCGATGTGGCCGGCGGTTCCGACGACGACGTGCTTCACGTGCTGGAGTTGGGGGGGAGCGCCCGCCGCTCCACCCCCAACACCCCCCCCCCGGTTGGCCGCCGCGCCCGGCTCGTCATGTCGTTTGTCCGACGTCGGGGGGGCGCGGCCGCCGCTCCTCCGGGTTCCCGCCGCGCGGGGTTGGTCATGGGGTCAGATGGCGGTGAGGAGTGCGGCGAGCACGGGGATATCGGCGGGCGCCACCGTCCGGCAGTCGAGAAGCAGGCGGTCGTCCAGGATGCGGGCGAGGACCGGCGGCCGGGCCGCGCGCAGGGCCTCGTCGAGCGCGTGGGCCGGCCGGAGCGGCGTGCCAAGGGCGAGCGCCGCGGTCGGCAGCTCGACGGTTGGCCGTGCGCCGCCGCCGACCTGCGAGCGGGCCTCGACCAGCGAAGCGCCCAGACGCTCGCGCGCCGCCGGGGTCATGCGGCGTAGCAATCCCCGCGCCCGGGCGCGGATCATAACCACCGGCTCGCAGAGCATGCGCAGGGTCGGAACGGTCTCGAGCGCGTCACCCGCCTCGTACGCATGGAGCGTGCCCTCGAGGGCGGCGATGGTGAGCTTGTCGATGCGGAGCGCCCGGTTGAGGGGGTTGTGGGCCAGCCGGTCGATCACGTCCGCGCGGCCGGCGAGGATGCCCGCCTGCGGGCCACCCAGGAGCTTGTCGCACGAGAAGCTGACGAGGTCGACACCGCTCCTCACGACCTCGGGCACCGTCGGCTCGTGCGGAAAGCCGTGGGGGCGCAGGTCGATCAGGCACCCGGAGCCCAGGTCCTCCATCAGCAGCACGCCCCGGGCGCGGGCCATCTCGGCCAGCTCGCTCGAGCCGACGCTCGCGGTGAACCCCACCACACGGTAGTTCGACGGATGGACCTTCAGGATCAGCGCCGTGTCCGGGCCGATGGCGCCCGCGTAGTCCCGGAGGTGCGTGCGGTTGGTCGTCCCGACCTCGCGCAGGATCGCGCCCGAGCGGCGCATGATGTCGGGGATGCGGAACTCGCCGCCGATCTCGATCAGCTCGCCCCGGGAGACGATGACCTCCTTGCCGCGGGCCAGCGTGTCCAGGGCCAGGAGCACAGCGGCCGCGCAGTTGTTGACGACGAGCGCCGAATCCGCCCCCGTGAGGCGGCGCAGCGCGCCCTGCACGTGGCTGTAGCGCGACCCGCGCTCCTTGCGCGACACGTCGATCTCGAGATTGGTGTAGGCGCCCGCCGCCTCGATCACGCGCTCCTGGGCGAGGGGCGACAGCAGGGCGCGGCCCAGGTTGGTGTGGAGCACGACTCCGGTGGCGTTGATGACGCGGGCGAGCGAGAATGCCCCGGCCCGCGTCATCTCGGCGGCGGCGCGGCGGGCGAGCTCCGCGGCCGACACCGGGGCCGGGGGCCCGTCGTCGCCGGCGGCCAGCACGCGCCGCCGCTCGGCGTCCAGGGCGCGGCGCACGCTATCCGCCAGCCGGGACCGCGGCACCTGGCGGAGGGCGCGATCCCCGGCGAGGGCGCCAAGCACCGCGTCCACCGACGGCAGCGCGCGCAGGGCCGCCTGCACCACGGGCGGCCGGCGCCGGGGCGCCCGGGCGCCGGCGGGCCGGGACGCGGGCTCAGCCCCCGGCGGCAAGCTCGGTTTCCACGCGCTCGCGGACGCGGGTGATCACCTCGTGCGTCTCACGGCGCAGGGCCTCGGGTCCGGCCGTGCGCAGGGGCGAGCGGAGCAGCCGGCGCACGGCGTCCTCGGTGAGCCCTTCCCACAGCACGTCGAGGTCGCGCACGGACAGCCCCTGCCCCCGCAGGGCGGCGCTCCAGTCCCGCGCCAGATCGTGGACAAGGCGGTCCCGCTCGGTGGCGAGGCGGCGAGCGCGGCGGATCAGCTCGGGCAGGCGCGCCGGCATCGCCTACTCGGCCAGGCGGCGGACGGTGTCGATGAGATTCGCCTCCCACCGCCCGGTGGACGCGCACTCGTACACGGGCTGGGGCCAGAGGCTCCCGGAGGCGCCGCGCTGGAAGGCCTGGCTCCGCATCTTCGAGTTCACCTGGATCTCGGTGGAGCCCCCGTTGGGCTGGACGAAGATCGTGAACGCCACCAGCGCCTGTCCCTCCACCTGGCTGCCCCCGAGCCGCCCGCAGTCCGCGTACACCCCGATGGGCGAGAAGAAATCGTCGGAGGCCACCACCCCCGAGTCCTTGGCCACCGCGCGGAGCGGGACGTTCTCGAGGGCGAGCGCCCGGATCAGCGCCTTCCACGCGGCCTCGTAGGGCGCGGCCACCGCGCCCCGGTACGGCGGCGGCGTGATCGGCGTGATCACCGGCCGGAAGCAGGCCGTCATCGCACTGGCCAGGACAAGCACGAGCATCCCCGCCATGCCGGCGCGCATCATCGGGCTCATTCTACCGCCAGCCCAGGCGATTACCGCGATCGCGCTTGCCGCCCCGGTCCCGCCCCGCCGCGAACCGCCCTGGCGGCGCCGGACCCGCCCGGCGCCGCTCTCACTTGTGGTGGTCGATCCCGCGATACGCCTTGATGAAGCGCTGGATGCGGGCCTCGTCGAAGTCATCGAAGGCGTCCATCCGCGTCCACGCCGTCAGGGCGATGCGATGCTTCATGCCGGGGTACGGGGCGAGCACCACCAGGGTCGGGTACTGCTGGACGATGGCCCTCAGCCTGTCGACGAGCTCGGGGCATCCCGAGGGACAGTCGTACTGCACCAGCACTCCGCCGTCCTCCAGATTGTGAACCTGCAGCTCCTTCGAGATCGGCTCGGCGTGGATCCCCCAGGGGGCGAGGTACGGCAGGTGCGGCCCGGAGGTAGGCGGGTCGGAGTTGTACGGCTCGTGCGGCGAGCTCGGCAGGTCGATGTGCAGGTTGCCCTGGTCGGGGAACACGACACCGGGCGGCTCGGCGGCCCGATACACGAAGAACCCCACCGCGAGCGCAACCAGCACCGCCGCCGCCGCCCCGGCGATCCACTGTCTCCGCCGGGAATCGGCGGCCGGCGGGAGGCTCGCCCCGTTCCGCGGGACCGCCGCCCGGCCCGCCGCGGGGAGATTGGCTGAGCGATTCGCTGGCCTGGTCATGGCGCGTCGATGATGCGCCTGCCCCACCGCCCTCCGGGCGCGTGCGCGCGCGGGGCCCGCGGGACAGGCTCGCGCCCGGAGCGTACCACACGCCGCTTTGGCCTCGGGCTCCGCCGGGGGCCGGTATCGCTGCGCCGCCTCGTCGCTCCTGGGCACCCCGGCCCCACGGCGGGGCGCATGTCGCCGCGGGCCGGAGAGGGTCCAGGGCGAGCGCCCTTGGACCCGGCCGCCCCTGCCCGTCCCGCAGGGGAGGGACAGGGGACGGGGTGTGAGGGTGCGCAGGATGGGTCGGGTGCATTCGCGAAGGGCCGGGCTCCGGGACCGCCCGCCCGGATTGCTCATGACAGGCGCCTGGTGTGTACTGGGAGCTCGCCCCGGAGCGAGATCGGGAGGCGATCGTCGAACCATGATGGAGGTGCGCCTCTGCGCGAATCCCTCTGGCTGGAGCGGGTCAACGGTGCGACGGGAGAGCCGGCATGAGCGAGCCCGCGGTTGACCCCGCGGTTTCGCCGGCCGCGGCGCGCCAGGTCGGACCTCCTCGCGTCGTCGACATCGCCGACCTCCGTCGCCTCGCCGAGCGCCGACTGCCCAGGGCCGTCTTCGACTACATCGACGGGGGCGCCGAGGCCGAGGTCACTCTCCGAGGAAACTGCCGCGCCTTCGAGCAGGTGACCCTGCGCCCCCGCTCGGCGGTGGCGACGCGCGCCTGCGATCTCCGGACCACCGTCCTCGGCACGGCGCTCGAACTCCCCGTTCTCCTGGCCCCCGTGGGCAGCAGCCGGATGTTCTACCGGAACGGCGAAGCGGCGGCCGCGCGCGCGGCCGGCGACGCCGGCACGGTGTACATCCTCTCGACGCTGTCGGGGACGCGGCTGGAAGAGGTCAAGGCGGCCACGAAGGGCCCAGCCTGGTATCAGGTCTACCTCGTCGGCGGGCGCGAGGTCACCACCTCCGCGCTCAGGCGCGCCCGCGCCGCCGGTTTCTCGGCCATCGTGGTCACCATCGACACGCCGGTGGCGGGCCTGCGCGAGCGCGACGTGCGGAACGGCGTGAACAGCCTCATCTCACGCGGGTTCTGGCCCACGGTCCGCGCCCTGCCCGGACTCGTCGCCCACCCGCGCTGGCTCGCCGGCTTCCTGGCGGACGGCGGCCTCATGAGCTTCCCGAACGTCGAGCTCCCCGGCGGGCACCCGATGCCGTATGCCGACGTCGGCGTGGCCCTCGAGCAGTCGATGGTGAGCTGGGACGATCTGCGGTGGATCCGCGACGTCTGGCAAGGGCCCATCGTGATCAAGGGTGTTCACACCGCCGCCGACGCCCGGTGCGCCATGGACGCCGGCGCCGACGCGATCGTCGTCTCGAATCACGGGGGCCGGCAGCTCGATGGGGTGGCGCCGACCCTGCGGGTGCTGCCGGAAGTGCTCGACGCCGTGGACGGGCGCATCGAGGTCCTGGTCGACGGGGGAATCCGCCGCGGCAGCGACGTGATCAAGGCGCTGGCCATGGGCGCCCGGGCCGTGCTGGTGGGCCGTGCCTACGCCTATGGCCTGGCCGCGGCGGGCGAAGCGGGCGTTCGCCGCGCGATCGCGATTCTCCGGAGCGACCTGATCCGCACGTTGAAGCTCCTGGGGTGCCCCTCGCTGGCGGCGCTCGATCGCTCCTACGTGGCCGTGCCGCCGGAGTGGTCGCCCAGCCGCGACGCGCTCCCCTTCATCCCCGGTTCCTCCTGACGGTCTCCACGGACGGGGGCGCCGGCGTGGTCCTCCAGCGCCCGATCCGGCGCCAGACCATCGCGCTCGGACCCGTGTAGCTCCCGGCCGCGTGCCAAGAACTCCGTTGACTGCCCTCCGGTGTCGGGCGTAGAGTCGCGCCACTGCACGCCATGGCGAGGATCTTCGAACTCACCACTCCGCTCGGCAAGGATCCCCAGGGGCAGGAGATGCTTCGCTTCCGCGCATGGCGCGGGAGCGAAGAGCTCGGGCGACTGTCGGAGTTCGAGCTCTCGGCGGTATCGTCCAACCCCAACATCCCCCTCACGAGCCTGCTCGCGAAGAAGGTCACGGTGAGGGTCGAGCTCAGCGGCGGCGGCTTCCGGTTCTTCAACGGCCACGTCACCCGCTTCGCCCAGGACGGGATGGTGGGGCGCCTGTTCCACTATCGCGCCACGGTCCGGCCGTGGCTGTGGTTTCTGACCCGGACCGCCGACTGCCGCATCTTCCAGGAGCAGACCGTCCCCCAGATCCTCGCCGACGTCTTCGCCGATCACCCCGACGCCCTGTTCGAGAACGAGCTGACAGGCAAGTTCGCGACGCGCGAGTACTGCGTCCAGTACCGGGAGACCGACTTCAATTTCGTGAGCCGCATCATGGAAGAAGAGGGCATCCACTACTTCTTCGACCACCACGAAGATCGGCACGTCATGAAGCTGGTCGACTCCAACTTCACCCACAAGCCGCTCGCGCCGAGGTCCACGCTGGCCTTCTTCCCCCCGGGCAAGCAGGCCCGCCTCGGCGAGGAGTTCATCCACGCCTGGGACGTCGCCCTGACCCCCCAGCCGGGCGTCGTCGCCCTCGACGACTACGATTTCAAGAACCCCAAGGCGGATCTGGGGGTCAGGGCCCAGCTCGTCCAGGGTCACGAGCGGGCGGATTCCGAGGTCTTCGACTGGCCCGGTGAATACCTCGAGACCGAGACCGGCGAGCACCTGGTGCGCGCGCGCATCCAGGAGCTCCACTCGGACTTCGACCGCGCCGAGGCGGAGTGCAACGTGCGCGAGATGGCCGTTGGCCGTCTCTTCACCCTGACCACGGGCCCCCGCCCCGACCAGGAGCGGGAGTACCTCATCACGCGCGCCTCGTACGAGCTGCGGGACAACGCCTTCGAAAGCTCGGCCGAGGGGCCGGCCAGCTACCACTGCCAGTTCTCGGTCCTGCAGAGCCAGCAGCAGTTCAGCCCCGCGCGGCTCACCCCGGAGCCCAAGATGACCGGCCCCCAGACGGCGGTGGTGGTCGGGACGCCCGAGGACGAGATCGTGTGCGACGCGTTCGGGCGGGTCAAGGTCCTGTTCCACTGGGACCGGATCGGCAAGAAGAAGCGGAAGGAGAAGGAAAACGCGGACTCGAGCTGCTTCCTGCGCGTGACCCAGCCCTGGGCCGGCTCCAACTGGGGCGTGATCTTCCTGCCCCGGCGCGGCCAGGAAGTGCTCGTCGACTTCCTGGAGGGCGATCCCGACCAGCCCATCATCGTCGGCAGCCTCTACAACAAGGACCAGATGCCGCCGTACGACTTGCCGGCCAACAAGACCCAGAGCGGCATCAAGACGCGCTCCGCCATGAATGGCACCCCGACCAACTTCAACGAGATCCGCTTCGAGGACAAGAAGGGCCAGGAACAGCTCGTCATCCACGCCGAGCGGACGATGCTGGAGTCCGTCGAAGGCAGCCAGAGCGTCAGCGTGGGCGGCAGCCAGAGCATCACCGTCGGCAGCAACCGGAGCATCAAGACGGGCAACGAGAAGGACGGCGTCAAGCGCGGGGACGTCAAGGAGCTGGTGCACAACAACCACAACCTGCACGTGAAGGGCGATTCGCGCGTGGGCGTCGACGGAGCGTCGACGGTCAACGTGACGGGCAATCGCATCGAGGCCTACGGCGCGGAGTTCTCCCTCCAGGCGGCCAACGGCGTCCTGGTGAAGGCCGCCACGATCACGCTCCATGGCACCACGAGCATCACCCTCATCGCCGGTGGGTCGTCGATCGTGATCGACGCCGGCGGGGTGACGGTTCTCGGCGCCCCGATGATCAAGCTGAATCCGCTCGGAGCGGTCCCCCCGGTGCCGCCGACGCCGCCGATCGCGGTCCTCCCGGACGACCCGTAGGGCGCGCGCCGGACCCACGCGCCCGACGAGGTCGCGGCCCGGGGCAATGCGTGACCACGGGCTCGACCTTCCCCCGACCCCGTTCCTCTCCGAGAGCCGTGTTCCATCCCCTCGCCTCCGGAGGGGGAGAGGGCCAGGGTGAGGGGCGAGTCGACACGCGAGGGCGCGGGCGCCGGCAAGCCCCTGTCGCTCACCCTCTCTTCGGACCCGCAAGGTACGCATGGCGGAAGCGTGTGGGAGTCGAACCCACCTCCGACTTGTCTAGAGCCGGACACCGGATTTGAAGTCCGGGAGGCCCACCGGGATCCTATACGCCTCCGTTCGGCTAACTGCCCGTCGAATCAGCGGCTGTGAGTGTACCACCGGACCAGCGGAGCCATGGGCGTGTAACCGTTCTAACCCGGACTATGCGTGAACCACACGCCCACCCTCACCCGTGAGACTCCCTCCCGTCATCCCTGCCGGCCTCGGTCACGGACCGGAGCGGGTGATCCAGCACCCATGCGACGGCGGCGGCATCCTGAAGCCTTCTCGCCATCATTCGTTCGGCAAGCGCGGCCGGCAGACAGGCGACGAACTTCAAACCGTCCAGGGCGATCGCGTCGACAGGCACCTTGATCGCGTCGGCACCCGCTCCCCGGCCCACTCCAACAACATCCTTCACGTCATGAACCTCCGCGTCCTTGCGCAGGCCAAGCCACAAGTTGTCGCTGCGGGGAGGCCTCGCCGCCAGATGCGCGAGCCCCTCACCGAGGGCCCGGTTGGCGCGGAAGCCGGCGAAGGTCCACCAGCGGACCTCACCGGATGGGTGCCGCACGAGCACCGTGCTGTCGCCCTCGAGCCAGGGAAAGTCGGCCGCCACCTCTTCGAGCCGGCGCCGGGCCCGCAGCGAGCGCTCGCCCGGACACGTCCCCGTCTCGAGCACCCGGCGCATCGCCTGGCACAGGGCAAAGGACAGGGGCTGGCCGGTGCCCATCCAGCGGGAGCGCCCGCCTTCGCCCGCGGGCTCGACATGCGCCACGCGCCGGCCCCAGTCGACATGGGAGACCTTCCAGCTTCGGCCCGCCAGCAGGAGGATCGGGGTTTCCTCACCCCGGATGTGGAACGAGGATTCGTGCACCTGCCCCAGCTCGCTCCGCCCGTGCAGCACGGTGACCAGCGGCGGGCTCGTGAACACCGAGAACAGCTCGAGGAAGTTCTTGTACCCGAAGCTTCGCTCGCCCTCGGTTCCCAGCGACAGGAGCCCGCCGTCCTCGAACAGGATCCCCCGCGACAGCATGTAGTCGATGACGGCGTCGATATCAGGTTCGGCCATGGCGGCGAAGGCCGGCATGCCGCCCACCCACTCCCGCCACCGCGCGCGCTCGAGGCCGCCCTGCTGGAGGGTCAGGGCCATGATCTGCTGGGCCAGGATGTGAAACGGCTCGGGGGGTGCGACAACGGGCTCGACGAACCCCTCCGACCAGAGCTGGATCAGCCCGGCCGCCCGGATGAGGGCATCATTTGACGTCGCGAGGAAAAGGCAGTTGCGCCTTGTCCCGGGGCGCCGCCCGGTGCGGCCCAGGCGCTGCAGGAAGGCGG
>DATKEI010000195.1:0-10236 GCA_035544455.1 Binatia bacterium
CCATCGGCACGCGCGCCAACGAGGACGCCCCGCCGGCGGCCGCCGACGCGCCGCCGGCCGCCCGCGTCCGCGAGGCGGGCGGCGTCATCCTCGGCAAGACCACCATGCCGGACTACGGCATGCTGTCGTCCGGGATGTCCAGCATCCACGGCCTCACCCGCAGCCCGTGGGGCGTCGACCGCAACCCCTCGGGATCGAGCTCCGGGGCCGCGGCGGCGGGGGCGGCGCGCTACGCCCCGCTCCACATCGGCACCGACATCGGGGGCTCGGTCCGGCTGCCCGCCACCCACTGCGGCCTCGTCGGCCTCAAGCCGAGCCTCGGGCGCGTGCCGGTCCACCCGCCGTACATGGGGCGGGCCGCCGGGCCCATCGCCCGGACTGCGCTCGACGCCGCGCTGTTGCTCGATGTCCTGGCGCGGCCGGATGCCCGGGACTTCATGAGCCTGCCGCCGGCGCGGCCCGAGTATGCGAGAGGCCTCGAGGGGCTCGATCCGGGGACGCTTCGCATCGGCCTGCTGCCCGACATGGCGGTCGGGCTGCCCGTTCATCCGGAGGTGCGGGGCGCGGCGGAGGCGGCCGCCGCCGCGCTCAAGCGGGCGGGCGCGCGGGTCGACGAGATGCCGTCGTTCCTGACCGCCGAGATGCTCGACGGCATGGTGCGCTTCTTCGAGGCCCGCTCTCACCACGACCTCATGGGACTGTCCCGGGAGCGGCGGGCGAAGGTGCTCCCCTTCATCGTGGAATGGTGCACCTGGCGCGCGAGCGGCTTCAGCGGCCGCGACGTGATGGCCGCCTACGGGCTCGTCATGGCGATGCGGGAGGCGACGGTGGCCGCCTGCCAGCCCTATGATTTCGTGCTCTCGCCCACCTCGCCGATCCTGCCCTACGAGGCGACCGCGGCCTGTCCGGGCAACGATCCCCACGACGCGCTGCCGCACATCGCGTTCACCGTCCCGTACAACATGTCCGAGCAGCCCGCGGCCTCGATCAACTGGACGGCCAGCGCGGGCGGGCTGCCCATCGGCGTGCAGGTGATTGGCCGGCGGTTCGACGACGCGGGCGTGCTCCGGCTGGCGCGCCTCTTGGAAACGCTCCGGCCGGCCCAGCTTCCCTGGCCTGAGCCGGACTCTTCGCCAGCTATCAAGTAGCGCCACGTGATTGGCTTTTCGCCCGATCCGCCTTCGTTTCGGCAGGCGGCATTCAAACGTCTTCAGTGGGGGTGCCCTCGGTCGAGGACGGGCATGGGGTGTCCCCGCCTGAGGGCCCTGCCCGGACCGCATTCACGATGGCCCCCACGTGGGGGCAATGGTACCGTGGGCAACGGGGAGAGTGCCATGGCGGAGTTGAAGGTCCGGCAGGTCGACGACAGCATCGTGGCGGCGCTGAAGGCGCGCGCAAGCCAGCGCGGCGTCTCGCTGGAGGAGGAGGTCAGGTCGACGCTGGCGGCGTCGGTCGTCGCTCGCCGGAGCGCGTTTGCGCGTCGGGCCGCCGCCTTGCGGGCGGCAGCCGGCGCGCAGGCCGCCGACCCTCGGCTCGACAGTGCCAGGGTGATCCGGCAGGAGCGCGATGCCTGGGGCTGAGGCGAGGGGTTCAATCGCGGTCCTCGATGCGTCGGTTGCGGTTCGCTGGGTCGTTCAGGAGCACGGAAGCGAGGAAGCGGCGGCTCTGCTCACGCGGCCGATCGGCTGGGTGGCTCCCCGACTGATGCTGACGGAGGTGGCGGCCGCCCTTCGGCGGAAAGCAGAGGCTGGCGAGATGCCCGGCGAGGTTGCGCTGCAGGCTCTCGGGGCGCTCGTGGAGGCAATCGCCGACGGGACGATCCGGGTGACCGACGACGAGGAGTTCATCTCCGCCGCGCTGGCGCTGGCCCTGACCCTGGGTCACAAGGTTCCCGACTGCCTGTATCTGGCCGTGGCCGAACGCGAGGGGTGCGCCCTCGCCACCGCGGATCAACGGCTCGAACTCCTTGCCCGCCAGCGCGGCGTGCCGACACATCTGGTGCCGTCCGGCGGCTTGTGAGCCGTCCTCGAGAACCTCGCACCGGGGAGGCGCCGCGGGGTGTCGCTGCGGTGGAGTTTAGAGGGCCGCGCGGCGACGGGTTGCCTCCGGGGCTCAGCGCTCGCGGAGAAGGGACTCGATGTTGATCCACGCCTGGCGGGCGGCGGAGAACGCCAGGGAGTAGATCTCCCGGATACGGGCGGCGGCATCGAGTCGCCGCGGCTCTGCGGGATCGAACCCACGGGCTACGTGCTCCACCCCCTGCGTGCCGCCACGAGGGCATCCCGACTCAGAGATGTGCCGACCGCCGAGGCGCCCGGACCGGTGTGATAGCCTGGCTGCCGTGCGCACCCCGGACGGAGCCTCGGCCGACCGCTGTTTTATCACCGCCATCGCCGTGACCCGGCCAGGGTCCGGTCTTGTCGCGGTGTTCGACCGTGGCCTCATCGACGGAACCGTCCACCGCTCTTCCGGCGAGAGTGTGGAGCCCGGAGGCCACACGGCTGCCGGCGTCGTCCTCGCTCGGCCGGGGTTGATGAGCGACCCGTGGAGGTGATCCGCACCCCGGAGGCGCGGTTCGAGGATCTCGTGGGGTATCCGTTCGCGCCGCACTACCAGTACTGGCGCGGGCTGCGCATGCACTACGTCGACGAGGGCGATGGGCCGCCCGTGCTGCTGCTGCACGGCGAGCCTACCTGGAGCTACCTGTACCGGGACATGATCCCGCCGCTGGTCGCGGCGGGGTACCGGTGCATCGCGCCTGACTACATCGGGTTCGGCCGCAGCGACAAGGTCGCGAGCGACACCTGGTACGTCATCGAGCGCCACGTCGAGTCCATCCGCGCGCTCGTCGAGGCCCTCGACCTGTCCGAGGTCACCCTGGTCGTTCATGACTGGGGAGGGCCGATCGGGCTGCGCCAGGCCGTCGACATGCCGGAGCGCTTCCACCGGCTCGTCATCCTCAACACCTGGCTGCACCACCACGGCTTCCCGTACTCGGACATGATCCGGCGCTGGCGCGGGTACTGCCTGAAGTTCGGGCCGGGCAGCGGCGACCTGCCCTGCGGCGACATCGTCTCGCGCTGGCCGCAGGTAACCGAGGATCGTCGGGCCGCGGTCAAGCGCGCCTACGACGCGCCCTATCCCGACGCGGCGTCCAAGGCCGGGGCCCGGCGCTTCCCGTGGTGCCTGCCTTTCGCCGAGCCCGAGGCCGGGAATGCTGCCGACCAGGCGCGCTGCTTCGAGGCCCTGAAGACCTGGCCCAAGCCGGCCCACCTGATCTTCGGCGACCGGGACGAGATCTTCACGCCCGAGTGGGCGCGGGCGTGGGCGGCGGAGATTGCCGGGGCCACCGTGGACATCGTGCCGGGCCCGCACCACGTTCCCGAGGAGAGCGGTCCGGAGATCGCGGTGACCATGCTGCGGCGGATGGCGGAAGGTCGTTGACGGCTATCCGCGTGGGTGTGGACGTCGGCGGCACCTTCACCGACGTCGTGGCCCACGACGCGGCGAGCGGGCGCACGTGGTCGGGCAAGATCCCGACGGTGACGGCGCACCCGGCCGCGGGCGTGGTCTCCGGGATCGCCGCCGTGGTTGGCGGCGCCGGGGCGGTCGCCTCGATCGCCCACGGCACCACCGTGGTGACCAACGCCATCGTCGAGCGCCGGGTGGCGCGGGTGGGTCTCATCACCACCCGCGGCTTCCGCGACGTCCTCGAGGTCGCGCGCATGAACCGCGCCCACATCTACCGGCTGGACCTGCCCGCCAAGCCGGAGCCGCTCGTGCCGCGGCGGCTGCGGATGGAGGTCGGCGAGCGCGTGGGGCCGGATGGAGCGGTCCTCCTGCCCCTCGACCTCGGCAGCCTCGATGCCATCGTCGACCGCTTCGCCGCGGAGGGCGTCGAGAGCGTCGCGGTGTGCCTGCTGCACGCCTACGCGAACCCCGCCCACGAGCAGGCCCTGCGGGACGCCCTCGCCTCCCGCGTGGGCCACGTGTCCATCTCGAGCGACGTCAACGCCGAGTTCCGCGAGTACGAGCGCACCGTCACCACCGTGCTCAACGCGAGCGTGATGCCCCTGGCCGCCTGGTACGTGGACGGGCTGATCGCGGCGCTGGGCGGGTCCGACGGCCCGGGCGCGCTCCACCTCCTCCACTCGACGGGCGGCATGATGTCGGTGGCGGCGGCGCGCGTGCGGCCGCTGGCCATGGCGATGTCGGGCCCCGCGGCGGGCGTGGCCGCGGCCGCCCACACCGCGCGCACGCTCGGCCTCGGCCGCGCGCTCGCCTTCGACATGGGGGGCACGACGACCGACGTGTGCCTCATCGCGGACGGCGTCGCCGAGACCGCGTCGCAGCGGCGGCTCGGCGAGTACCCGGTGCGGCTCCCCATGGTGGCGGTGGAGTCGATCGGGGCGGGGGGCGGATCGATCGCCCGCGTCGACGAGGTGGGCGCGCTCAAGGTGGGCCCGCGGAGCGCCGGGGCCGTGCCCGGGCCGGCCTGCTATGGTCAGGGGGGCGCCGACGCCACCGTGACCGACGCCAACCTGGTCCTCGGCTACCTGAACCCCGAGCGCGTCTACGGGGGCTCGATCCGCCTCGACCCCGGGCGCGCGCGCGCCGCCCTCGACGCGGTGGGCCGGCGGCTCGGCCTGTCCGCCCGCGAGGCCGCTCATGGCGTGGTGGCGGTGGCGAACGCGAACATGCTGCGGGCGCTTCGCCTGGTGTCCGTCCAGCGCGGGTACGATCTCCGCCAGTTCGCCCTGATCGCCTACGGAGGAGCGGGGCCGGTGCACGCGGGCGCCCTGGCCCGCGAGTGCGGCATCGCGCGGGTCGTCGTGCCCGCGCACTCCGGCGCCTTCTCCGCGCTGGGCGGCCTGGTCTCGCCGCTGCGCTACGACGCCGTCCGCACCCACCGCGCTCGCCTGGATGCCTGGGGGCCGGGAGTGGTCGAGGCCCCCTTCCGCGATCTCGAGGCCCAGTGCCTGGCCCCCATCCTCGACGAGGGTCACCCGGCCGAGCGCGTGGCCGTCCGGCGCAGCGTGGACGTGCGCTACGTCGGCCAGAACTACGAGCTCGAGGTGCCGGCCGCGGATGGCGCCGGCGCGGTGCGCGCCGCGTTCGAGGCGCGCCACCGCCAGCTGTACGGGTATGCGACGGGCGAGTCCCTGGAGTGCGTCAACCTGCGGGTGTCCGCGAGCGTGCCCGGGCCGGTCCCGGCCGCGGCCCCGCGCGCCGCGCCCGGACGAGCCGAGGTCGCCGGGCACCACCCCGCGTACTTCCCGGAGACGGGCGAGGTGGATCTGCCCCGCTACGAGCGCCCGGCCCTCGGCCCGGGGCAGATCGTCGCCGGTCCGGCGCTCATCGAGGACGAGGAGTCCACCGTCCTGGTCTATCCCGGACAGCGGGCCGCGGCCGACGCCGCCGGCAACCTCGTCATCGAGGTGGGATCGTGACGGGCGCGCCGCGCGTGGATCCGGTCACCCTCGAGGTCGTGCGCAGCGCCCTGTACGCCGGCGCCGAGGAGATGAGCGCCGTCCTGATGCGCGCGGCGCGCTCGCCCCTCCTGAAGGAAGCCGGCGATCTCTCGTCCGCGCTCACCGACGCCGAGGGACGCCTGATCGCCCAGGGCCGGGACATGCCGATCCACATGGGCGTGATGGCCTTCACGGTCAAGGAATTCCTCAAGCGCGTGCCCGCAGCGCGCCTCCGCGATGGCGATGTCTGGTTTCTCAACCTGCCCGAGGTGGGCGGCAACCACCTGCCCGACGTCAAGGCGATCCGCCCGGTGTTCGCCGGCGACCGCCTGATGGCCTTCGCCATCAACCTGGCCCACTGGGCCGACATCGGCGGCGCCGTGCCCGGCAGCTACGTGCCGGACGCTACCGACTGCTACCAGGAGGGCCTGCGCATCGCGCCCACCCGGCTCTTCGCGGCGAGCGGGCGAGAGGGCGATGCGCTCGAGCTGGTGCTGTCCAACGTGCGGGGGCGCGAGGAGCGCGAGGGCGACATCCTCGCCCAGTTCGCCGCCGCCGACGTGGGGGCGCGCCGGCTGGGAGAGCTGGTCCAGCGCTACGGGGCCGACACGGTGAGCGCCTGTTTCGAGCGCCTCCACGCCGAGTCGGAGACGCAGATGCGCGCCGCTCTCCGCGCCCTGCCGGACGGGACGTGGGACGGGGAGGACTGGCTGGACGACGACGGCATCGACGATCGGCGCATCCGGATCCGCGTGCGCATCGAGAAGCGCGGCGACGCGGCGCGCTTCGACTTCGCGGGCACCGACCCGCAGGCGCGAGGGCCGGTCAACACCACCCCGTTCATCGCCTGCTCGTCCGTCTACTACGCGATGAAGGCTCTGATCGCGCACGAGGTGCCCCCCAACGACGGCTGCTATCGACCGCTCGCGGTCGAGGTGCCGCCGGGCACGGTGCTCAACCCCGACCGCGACCGGCCCGTGGTCGGCGGCAACCACGAGACGTCGCAGCGGGTCGTCGACGCGATCTTCAAGGCCCTGGCCCCCGTCCTGCCCGATCGCATCGCCGCCGGGGGCCCGACGACGTCCGGCCTCCTCCTGTTCGGGGCGCGGGGCGCGGGAGGCCGGTGGAGCATCCTCTACGAGGTGCACGGGGGAGGGGAGGGGGCGACGTCCGCGCGCGACGGGGCGCCTGCCGTCCGCGTGCACATGTCGAACGTGATGAACACGCCGGTCGAGGTGATCGAGGCCGAGTATCCTTTCCGCGTGGAGGAGCAGGCCCTGCGCGAGGGGTCGGCCGGTGCGGGGACCCGCCGGGGCGGCCTCGGCCTGCGCCGGGCCTACCGGGTGCTGGCGCCCGAAGTCACGCTCACCACCATGCTGGAGCGCAGGCTCGTCCCGCCGTGGGGCGCGGCGGGAGGCGCCGATGGCGCGCGCTTCAGGGTCACCCTGAATCCTGGCTCCGAGGGTCGAGAGGTCAAGGGCAAGGAAACGCTGACGCTTCGCCTCGGAGATCTCGTCGTGATCGAGACCTCCGGCGGGGGAGGCTTCGGCCCCCCGGCCGCCCGGCTGGCCGAGGCAATGGCGCGCGACGAGCGCGAGGGCTACGCGCCCTTGCGCTCTAGCCCGGATTGTGCGTGAACCAGACACCCACCCTCACCCCAACCCTCTCCCTCGCCGAGGGCGAGGGAGTCGGTGCGGTTCCCTCGCCCGGGGTGGCGAGAGAGGGGAAGGGTGAGGGGGCGCGCAGGAGCTGACGGGGACGTTCATGAGGCGAGCTGGCGAACGGGATATCCTGTCCCCGGACGATCGACCGGTCGCCGGCGCTGCCTGACCGTTCTGCGACGAGGAGAGGCCGATGGGCAAGCTGGACGGCAAGGTGGTGGTGGTGACGGGGGCGAGCCGGGGCATCGGCGCCGATATCGCGCGGCTGTTCGCGGCGGAGGGCGGCCGGGTGGCCTGCGCGGCGCGGACGCTCCGCGAGGGTGACCACCCGCTGGCCGGATCGCTCGAGGGGACGGTGGGGGAGATCCGCGCGGCCGGCGGCGAGGCCACCGCGGTGGCCGCGGACGTCTCGGAGGCCACGGGCTGCGAGGGCCTCATGGCGGAGGTCCGGCGCGTGTACGGCCCCGTCGACGTCCTCGTCAACAACGCCGCCCTGACCTACTTCATCGAGGTGAAGGACTATCCCGTCAACAAGTGGCTCCGCTCGTGGGCGGTGAACGTCCACGCCCCCTTCATCCTGAGCAAGCTCGCTCTGGAGGACATGCTCCCGCGGCGCCGCGGGAGCATCGTGAACATCTCCTCGGGCTCCGCCATCGGCCCGGGGCGAGGCCCCTATCCCGATCCCGAGCGCTACCGGGGCGGCACCTGCTACGGGGCGGAGAAGGCGGCCCTCGAGCGCTTCACCCAGGGCCTCGCCCGCGAGGTGTACGCCTGCGGCATCTCCGTCACCTCGGTGGCGCCCTCGCAGGTGGTGCCGACGCCCGGCACCGTCCACCACAAGCTGGTCAGCGGCATGGACGACCCGCGGGGCGAGCCGCCGACCCTCATGGCGCGGGCCGCGCTCCTGCTCGCGACGGAGCCCTGCGAGCGCGTGACCGGCCGGGTGACCTACAGCCAGCAGATCCTGAAGGAGTTCGGCTGGATCGCGGAGGGGCGCGGACGCGGCGTCGACTCGCGGGGCAGCGGGTACTCGGAGATCTGACCGGCCATGGCCGCCGCGGATCTCGCCCGCGCCGTGGAGCTGCTCGAAGCCGGGTCCTGGTCGGACGCGCACGTGATCGTCCAGGCTGACCAGTCGGCGCTGGCCGCCTGGCTGCACGGGATCGTGCACACCATCGAGGGCGATCTCGACAACGCGCGCTACTGGTACCGGCGGGCCGACCGCGCGTTTCCCGGGCCGCAGGCGGTGGCGGCGGAGATCGCCGCGGCGCGGGCGGCTCTCGGCGGAGGCGCCGCGCCGGCCAGTCGCTGACCACGGGGTCGTCCGCAAGCGATCAATCCTTGGGCAAGCCGAGGACCCGCTCGCCGATGATGTTGCGCTGGATCTCGCTGGTGCCTCCGGCGATGGTGTACTGGCGGGCGCTGACGACCCGGTTGAACCAGCGGGGCGCGTCGGGCACGTCCTCGGTCGGGCGGTTGACCAGCACCCGCGGCCCGAGCAGATCGCCGGCGAAGTCGGCGATGCGCACCCCGAGCTCCGAGCCGAACAACTTGAGGATCGATCCTTCCGGACCCGGCGGCTCGCCGCGGAGCTGCCGGGTGAGGTTGCGCAGGCGCGTGTACCGGAGGGCCGCGCACTCGATGGCGAGCTGGGCGAACTTCTGCCGGACGAGGGGATCATCCCACGCGGGGCCGCCGCCGGTGCGGATCCGGCGCGCCAGCTGCCCGAGGCGCGCGAGCTGCTCGGCGTGGCCGCGGCCGCCGCCGGCCTTGCGCTCGTACATCAAGGTGGTCATGGCCACCTTCCACCCCTGGTTGGCCGGGCCCACGAGGTGGGTCTTGGGCACCGCCACGTCGACGAAGAAGACCTCGTTGAAGTGACGGTGGCCGTTCATGAGGACGAGGGGGCGCACGGTGATGCCCGGAGTGCGCATGTCCACGAGCAGGTAGCTGATGCCGCGATGCCTCGGGGCGGCGGGATCGGTCCGCACGAGCAGGTAGATCCAGTCCGCGAACTGGGCGCCCGACGTCCAGACCTTCTGCCCGTTGACCACGTAGTGATCGTCCCGGTCGACCGCCCGCGTCGCGAGGCCGGCCAGATCCGAGCCCGCCCCTGGCTCGGAGAAGCCCTGGCACCAGATGTCGTCGCCGGAGAGGATCCGCGGGAGATGGCGGCGTTTCTGCTCGTCGGTTCCCCATTCGATCAGGGTGGGGCCGATCATTCCGATGCCGGAGTAGCCAGGCAAGACCGGCGCGCGCGCCCGGAAGCACTCCTCGTCGTAGATCACCTGCTCCATGAGGGTGGCCCCGCGCCCGCCGTACTCGCCTGGCCAGGAGATGCCGACCCAGCCGGCGCCGAACATGGTCCGCTGCCACGCCACCCGGCGCTCGAACGTTTCCCGGTCCGGGGCCACGCGCTCGTCGGCCGGGTCGTCGACGCAGAGCGCGTCGGGCAGGTTGGCGGCGAGCCAGCCGCGGAGATCCTGGCGGAACGCTGCCTGCTCGGACGTGTCGCGGAAGTCCATGGCCTCACCCTCCCGGCCGCCGATGATGCCGCTGGCCGGTGCGGACGGCAAGCCCGGTGTCGGTCCGCGCTCCGCGCTTGACCGCGGCCACCCGCGCCAGTAGCCTTCGGGGCGTCCATGCCCAGCGCGCTTGCCATGCCCATGAAGTGCTCCCGGCCGCTCCGTCCCTCGGCGCGAGGCTGAGGGATGCAGGCTCCCGAGAACGCCGTCCTCGCCGCTAGCCTCCTGTTCGCCGCGATGCTGGCCGTGCTCGAGATCGGCCGCCGCCATGGAGCCCGGCGGGCCGCCGCGAACGTCGACGGCGCGCGCCCGGGCGGCGCGGTGTACGTCATCGTGGACCTCGAGTACCCCCGCTTCGGCTTGATCCGCGTCGACGCCTTCGACCGGGTGCTCGTCGACCTGCGGCGGAGCATGCAGTGAGCCAGTCACGACGACACAGGAGGACGGAATGCTCGCGATGTGGGTGAAGGTGCGCATCAAGCCGGACCAGCGGGCGCGGTTCCTGCACGCCATCGAGGTGGATGCCCTGGGCTCCGAGCGGGACGAGCCGGGCTGCCTTCGGTTCAACGTGCTGCAGGA
>DATKEI010000196.1:0-4778 GCA_035544455.1 Binatia bacterium
GACCGCGGGCCGGCCGTGACGATCCTGGTGGACGGCCAGGCGGTCGTCGCGTACGAGGGAGAGACGGTCGCGGCCGCCCTGCTCGCGGCGGGCCAGCGGACGCTGCGGTGGACGGCGGGGAGCGGGGAGCCGCGGGGCTACTTCTGCGGCATGGGGGTGTGCCACGATTGCCTGGCCGAGATCGACGGGGCGCCGAACGTGCGCGCGTGCATGACCCCCGTGCGTGAGGGGCTCCGCGTGGTGCGCCAGCGGGGCCTCGGGCAGTGGCCCGCGGGCGAGAGCGCGTGAGACGGTTGGCGCCCGGGACGCCACCCGAGGTCGGGGGCCCCGATCGGTAGGCTGTCACCGATGGAATGTTGATCGGTGGCCGGGGGCGCGTCGGGGGGGCGGCCCGACGAGGCGATCTGAAAGGAGACGGAGATGGTTGAGACGGCGGACGTCGTGGTGGTGGGCGGGGGCGTGAACGGGGCGAGCATCGCGTATGCCCTGGCCGCGCGCGGGGTCAAGGTGGTCCTGCTCGAGCGAGAGGCCCTCGCCAGCGGCGCCTCCGGGCGCTCGAGCGCCCTCGTGCGGATGCACTACACCAACGAGTGGGACGCCCGCCTCGCCTGGGCCAGCTTTCCGATCTTCCGGCACTGGTCGGACTTGATGGGCGGCCCGCCGGTGTTCACCCACACCGGGTTCGTCGCCACCGTCGGCCCCGAGTACGCCGACAACCTGCGCGCGAACGTGGCCATGCTGCGCGGCATCGGCATCAACACCACCGCCATCTCGGCCGCCGACCTCGCGCGGCTCGAGCCCGGGGCCAACGTGGAGGACATCGGGGCCGCCGCCCACGAGCCGGACAGCGGCTACGCGAACCCGGTGGACACCGTGATGGGCTTCGGGCGCCGCATCCGCGAGCAGGGCGGCGAGGTGCGCCAGTGGACGGAGGTCACGCGGGTGGTCCGGACCGGCGGCCGGGTGACCGGGGTGGAGACGGCGGCCGGCCGCCTCGAGGCGGGCGCGGTGGTGGTGGCGGCCGGGGCCTGGTCGCTCCGCCTCTGCCGCGAGCTCGGGCTGCCGCTCCCCGCCCGGTCCAAGGCGATCGACACCGTCCTCGTCACGCGCCCGCACGAGATGCGCGACCCGCACATGATCTTCATCGACAACGTCCTCGGCACCTACATGCGCCCGGAGAGCGGCATCCTCACCCTGGTCGGCGTCCCCTGCCGCGAGTGGGACATCGATCCCGGGACCCTCGGGCCTGGACTGCCGCCGGAGGCGGCGGCCACCGGCGCTCAGCTCCTGACGCACCGGTTCCCGGCGCTCGAGCGGGCCACCCTGGCCCGGGGATACCGCGCCTTCGACTGCTACAGCGACGACCGCCACGCCATCCTCGGCGAGGTGGACGGGGTCGACGGCCTCTACCTGGCCACTGCCTTCAGCGGCTCCGGGTTCAAGATCGCGCCGGCGGTGGGCACGTGCATGGCCGAGCTGATCGTCGACGGCCGGGCCAAGACGGTGGACATCGCCCCGTTCAACATCCGTCGCTTCGCCGCGGGCCGGGTGCTGGAAGGTCCGCATCCCTACGCGCAGCGCCTCGACCACGCCGATCCCGCGCGCGCTCGCGGCTGACCGGGACGTCCGGTGAGGCCCTACCTGGCGGTGTTTGCGAGCGTCTTGGCACCCTGCTCTTCGCGGCGAACCCGGCCATCCGGGCCTGGGGCGTGTTCCTGGCCGCCGCCGCCGCGCTGGTGCTCTCCACCGCGGTCGCGGTGGTGGCCGGTTCCCGGCTCGCCAGCTGGATCTCGCCGGGGCACCTCAAGCTCGCCGCCGGTGTGGGCTTCATCGCGATCGGGATCTGGATGCTGCTCGACCGCGCGTGACCGCGCCCATCGCGCGCGGCCCGCCCAGCCGGGCCGGGCGCTCACATCATGCGCCGGGACGACGGCGCGTCCCCCGCCCTCGCCCCGCCGGCGGCGGATGGGACATGGCGGCGGACGGGAGGACGGCAGACATGACGAGCGCAGCAGAGGCGACCATCGAGCGAGAGATCGACGGGACGACCATCGAGTACTTCGACGTCGACGTCGCCGGCGATCGGGTCGAGCAGCTGATGACGGAGCTCTTCACGCGCCACTGGGCCGACATCACGGTGGGGCCCTTGATCCAGGGCGCGGTGTTCGAGATCCGCTTCGCCGCCGCGCCGGCGGTGACGATGCTCGACGGCTACCTGACCGTGGATGTCGGCGCCTGGCACCTGCACCTCTGCGTCAACGACCATCGCGAGACCACACCCGAGGCCGCGGCCGTCCGCCGCGTCGGTCGCGCCGCCTTCTTCCGGACGCACGGGGGGAGCCACGCGCCGGGTACCTGGGGGCTCCGACTCTGGAACGGGCGACGGGAGCAGATGACCACGGTGCTGTTCCCCAGCCCCTACTACGACGAGGCGTGGAACCGGCTGTCCGCACCCGACTGGTCCAAGCTAGAGCTCTGGGAAGCCCTCCGCGACCGCTACGCCCCGGGCCTCTCTCCGCGGTCGGGCGACCAGCTGTCCCTTCCCGTGTCCTGATCCGGGTTCCCTCCAGCGCCTCGCCCGCGGCGCCAAGAGGCGCCTGGCGATCCGCGTGAAGAACCGCCCTCACCCCTTGGGGGCGAGGGAGTCGTTGCGGTTCCCTCGCCCCCGGGGGTCACTGGGTCGAGCGGTGCGGGCCGGCCGCGCGGGCGAGGAGCCGCCAGCCCCAGGCGCTCGCCGGCTTGTGTACCGTGCGCTCCGCGATGTAGTGGCGCGCCCGGGCCGGTTCGCCGCCGCGCAGGGCGGCCTCGATCAACGTGAGAGTGAGGACGTCGCGCTGGGCATGGCTGCCGCCGAAGCGGTGGGCGCCGTCTCGCGCCGCCTCGAGCCCGCTCGCGGCCTCCGCGTAGCGCCCGGCGGCGAAGGCCTGCACCGCCCGGCACAGCGGCAGCCCCGCCTCGCGGGTCATCATGACGTTCACGCCGCGACCGTGGGCGGCGACGCCCTCGAGATCCCGGAGGAGAAGCGCGGCCTCGTGCTCGCGCCCGGCAAGCGCGAAGGCCATCATGGCGTGCAGGTCGTTGAACGCGTAGAAGCCGCGCTCGCCGTCGATCCGCTTGGCCCAGTTGTCGGCGACCAGGCCCGGCCGCGCGCCGAGGTCGACGCCCTCGAGAGACAGGCGCCAGAGGAGGGCGGTCGCGTCGAGCAGCTGGAGCGCCGTCTCCGGCGGCTCCGGGTGCACGCGAGTGTCGTAGAGGTCGAGGACCCGGTCGTGGCGCTGGCGGTCGAGGTAGTACAGGGCCAGGTGCCAGAAGTTGTGGAAGGCGAATCCGTTGTCGGGCGCCCAGTCCGCCTGCCGGGACTCGAGCCAGTCGATCCCCTCCTCGATCCGCCCCTGCATCTCCATGACGTGAGTCACGGCGTGGACGGCCCAGCCGTCCTTCGGCTGGAGGGCGAGGGCGCGGCGCCCGGCCTCCTCCGCCTCGCGGTACTGGTTGCACTCCTCGAGACCGAAGGCGTGCATGCCGAGGATGTACGAGTAGCCTGGCACGGCGGCGCTCCAGTCGGGCAGGACGCGCGACACGCGGTTCCGGAGGTTCTGGGCGTCGCCGCGAAAGAAGTCCATGACGTGCGCCGACTGCAGGGCAAAGGCGTCGCGCGGATGGTCGACCAGGACGCGATCGAAGGCCGCGCAGGCGCCGTCCCATTCGCCGTCGACGAGGCGCCGCGCGGCCACGGCCAGGCCGCGCTCGCGGTCGTTGGCGCGTCCCGTCAGGCGCTCGGCCGCCTCGACGCTGGTCCGGGCCTCGCGGGCGTAGCGCTGCTCGCTGAAGGTCATCAGCACGGTGGCCCGGAACAGGTGGCCGAGCGCGAAGTCAGGCGCCTCGGCCAGGGCCCGGTCGATGGTGGCGATGGGATCGCCGACATAGCTCTGATACTGCCCCAGCGCGGTCTCGTAGAGATCGAGCGCCGTCCCGTTCTCGCACGAGACGGGCACCCCCCGAGCATCCCGGCTCATGGCGTACCTCCTTGGCGAAGACTTGCTCGCTTGGCGAAGACTTGCTCGGAGGATACGCCGGGCCGGCGACCAATTGCCACCGCCGGCTCGCGGGGTTCAGGCGAGCCCGGGGTGGTCACGACCGTGCCCTTCGGCGCCGGCGCCCCCCCTCACCCCGCCCTCTCTCGCCCTTCCTGGGGTGCCCGCTGGTCGTTCGGAAGGGGTAGCTCCACGTGTACCTCAGCGCGAAGGGGGCTGGCGCGGTCTCGGGAGAAGGTCCGGCGGCTCACTCGCCGCGCGGCGGGGAATCTCCGCGTGGTGCTGGGGGGCGAGGGAACCGCAACGACTCCCTCGCCCTCGGCCGCCCTCGGAGAGGGAGAGGGCGGGGTGAGGGTGGCTGTCCGTGCACCATGGTTGCGGCCAGGGCGAGCTGGGTGGCTGTCCACGCGGACCGGGGCCACGCCGGGATCGAGCCGGGTGGCCGTCCCGGGCCCGCCCGGGTGGCGCCACCGCGAGCCGGACGCGACATGGTAGGGTGGCCGTCGGGCACGAGGGCGTGGGCGAGGGGTCCGGATAGCGGCCCTGCGCGACTCGGCGATCGCAAGCGGCGACGCGTCCGAGCATCATCCGGGCGCCGTGGCCCGGAGGGCAAGCATGCTCGATCTCCCCAGGGAGTCGTGGACCCTCGTCCACGCGGTGCGCGTCCAGGCGGGGCGGATGGGGGAGCGCCCGTTCCTCACGTTCCAGGATGGCTCGGCTCTCGACTTCGGCGAGCTGGACCGG
>DATKEI010000197.1:0-8842 GCA_035544455.1 Binatia bacterium
TCCTGCAGCACGTTGAACCGAAGGCAGCCCGGCTCGTCCCGCTCGGAGCCCAGGGCATCCACCTCGATGGCGTGCAGGAACCGCGCCCGCTGGTCCGGCTTGATGCGCACCTTCACCCACATCGCGAGCATTCCGTCCTCCCGTGTCGTGACTGGCTCACTGCATGCTCCGCCGCAGGTCGACGAGCACCCGGTCGAAGGCGTCGACGCGGATCAAGCCGAAGCGGGGGTACTCGAGGTCCACGATGACGTACACCGCGCCGGCCAGGGTGGCGGCGAAGATGATCATGTGGACCCAGTTGCGCCGGCGGTCGGCCGCCATGGCCATGCCCGCGAGCAGCGCGCTGAGCAGGGCCAGGCCGAAGAGCAAGCCGAAGATGACCGTCGGTGGGTGGGTCTGGGCGGCCATGGTCCGCGTGGCGGCGATGTCGATCATGGCGTTGATCGCGGGCAGGAGAAGCATCGGGGCCGGCGGCGACTCCAGGGAAACCCGCACCGCCTGGGTCCAGATCTCCTGCTGGAGGGCACCGGCCCGCGCCAGATGGGCGGTGGCCGCCCCGAGGTCGGGAAGGGCGCGGTAGACGTCGAGCCGCGCGTCGACGTAGGCGCGGAAGCTCGCCCGCAGCTCGTCCCGGGCCGCCGCGGGCAGGACGTCGAGCCGCAGGTACGCCGTCCCGATCGCGTTGGCCTCCTCCACGATGAGCGTGCGCCGCTGGTCGAACCGCACCGCCGCCGGAGAAGGTGACGGCCAGGAGCAGGCCCATCAAGGCGAACACCGCGCCATCGACCACACCGGCGCCCGGGCGCGCGCCGTCGACGTTCGCGGCGGCCCGCCGGGATCCATGGCGGCGGCCGATCTCGAGCACGGCCAGCATCGCGGCGAACAGGAGGCTAGTGTGCTGAGTCAGAGATGTGCCGACAAAGCGCCGGGCGGGGTGGGGGTCCTCCCCGCGGGACACGCTGTGTCGGCACATTTCTGACTCAGCACACTAGCGGCCGCGGCGCAGGGCCCGGCCGGGGCGCGCGCGGGTGTGCTGGCCGTCGCGGGCGACGGCGGTGCCGTTGACGTAGACGGCCCGGATGCCCTCCGGGAAGCGGCGGGGGTCCTCGTAGGTGGCGACGTCGCGGATGTGAGCGGGGTCGAACACCACGAGGTCGGCGAAGGCGCCGGAACACACTGCCCCGCGATCGACGAGGCGAAACTTGGCCGCCGGCATCCCCGTCATTCGGTGGATGGCAGTGGGCAGGTCCAGGACGCCCTCGTCGCGGACGTAGTGGCCGAGGACCCGCGGGAAGCAGCCGTAGAGCCGGGGATGCGGCTTGCTGCCGGCGGCGGGGACCCCGTCGGAGCCGATCATCGTGGTCGGGTGCGCCATGACGGTGCGCACGTCGCCCTCGTCCATCGAGAACAGCACCACGAAGCAGGCCTCGCCCTCCTCCCGCAGGAGGCGGGTCGCCGCCTCGTCGACCGGGAGCGTCCAGCGACCCGCGAGCCCGGCCAGGGTGAGGCCCTCGTACTCGGGGTGCCTCGGGGCGGACGCGATCAGCACCTGGTCCGGCGCCAGCGTGCCGAGGCCGCTCGGGCTGTCCGCGCGGAAGGCGCCGTTCTGCACCACGGCGTGAAACGACGTGCTCCCCGCGGTGTAGGGATACTGGTCGGCGGTGACATCGAGGCCGCGGGCCCGGGCCTCCTCGATGAGGCGAAGCGAGTCGCGCACGCGGCCCCAGTTGTCTCGGCCGCTCGCCTTGTGGTGGGAGATCTGCACGGCGACGCCCGCGTCCTCGCCGATCCGGATCGCCTCCGCGACCGCCTCCAGGAGCCCGGCCGCCTCGTTGCGCATGTGGGTGGCGTAGAGCCCGCCGCCGCGCCCCATCTCCCGCGCCAGGTCGACGATCTCCCCGGTGGCGGCATAGCGTCCGGGCTCGTAGATCAGCCCGGTGGACAGTCCGACCGCGCCCGCCTCGGCGCCTTCCCGGATCCCCCGGCGCATCCGGGTCATCTCGTCGGCCGCCGGCGCCCGCTGGTCGAGGCCCATGGCGCCCGCGCGCAGCGAGCCATGCCCCATCAGCACCGCCACGTTGAGGCTGGGGCGCACCTCGTCCACGCGACCGAGGTAGCCGGCGAAGTCCGACCACTCCGGCGGCCGGGCGCCGGGGCTCATTCGCCCGAACCGGGTCAGGGCGGCCTCGTACGGCACGACGCCGGAGCCGCAGTTGCCGACCACGTCGCTGGTCACGCCCTGCATGACCTTGAACGACATCTCCGGGTCGAGCAAGACCGCGAAGTCGTCGTGGCTATGCACGTCGATGAAGCCCGGGGCAACGGCCAGCCCGCGGGCATCGACCTCGATCCCGCCCCGACCGGCGACCTCGCCGACCGCGGCGATGCGATCACCCGTCAGCCCGACGTCCGCGATGACGCCTGGCGCGCCGGTGCCGTCATACACCGTGCCGCCGCGGATGACGACATCGAACCGGTCCGTCATCGGGGCCTTCTTCCGACGAGCGCCAGCTGGCATGCCGAGCGCACCGAGCGCCTCTCGCCTCAGGCCGCCGCGGCCGGGGCCTTGTGCAGCTGGCCGTCCTTCATGATCGCGAGCAGCGCGTCCCGGTTCTGCAGGCACTTGATGTCGGTCAGGGGGTCGCCGTCCACGACCAGGAGGTCGGCGAGGTAGCCCGCCCGGATCTGACCCAGCTCGTGCGGGCGCCCCATGATCTCGCCGCCCATGCGGGTGGCGGCGACGAGCGTCTCCATGGGGGTGAACCCGAGCACGTCGACGAAGAGCAGGAGGTCGCGCGCGTAGGCCCCGTGCGGGTTCCACGCGAAGCCATAGTCCCCGCCCGGCAGCACCCGGATCCCGCGCTTGCGCATCCGGCCCATGGTCTCGACGGAGATCTCGACCTCGCGGACCAGGCCGCGGTCCCGGGCCATCTGCGGGGTGAACCCCCACTCGCTGGCCGCGTGGCACGCCTGGTAGGTGAGGCCCAGGGCGGGAACCACGAAGCACCAGTCGCGGTTCGCCTCGAGGAGGTCGAGCGCCTCCTCGTCCGCGAAGTTGGCGTGGTAGATGATGCCGATACCGTGGCGCACGCACATCTTCACCGACTCGGCGCTGCGGGCGTGCGCGCACACGCGCACCCCGCCCGCCCGGGCGATCTCCATGGCCGCCGCGGCCTCGGCATCCGTCAGCACCGCGCGCTCGGAGCGGCTGTTGCGCGGCCCGTTGTCGCCCGAGACGTTGAGCTTGAGCAGATCCACGCCCTCCCGCACGAGGAGGCGGCAGACCTTGCGGATCTCGTCGGGCCCGTCGGCCACCCAGGAGAACGTCGGCGTTTCCAGGTAGGGCAGATGGAGGGCGTTCTCGTCGCCGAGCCCGCCGGTGACGGTGATCTCCGGCCCGTTGGCCAGGTAGCGCGGACCCGGGATGCGCCCGGCCTCGATCTCGTTCCTGACCACGATGTCGAGCCGCGGCTTGGCCGACGCCCCGGAGAGGACACTCGTGTACCCGCAGTCGAGCATGGTCCGGGCGTTGTGCACGGTCACGAGGACGTGCTCCTCCGGAGGCAGGCGCGTGAAGTCGCCGTTGGTGGCGGCGTCGGGATAGCTCACGTGCCCGTGGGGCTCCACCAGCCCCGGCATCAACGTGGTCCCGGCGCCGTCGATCACGCGCGCCCCGGCGCGCGGGAGGCCCCCGCCGCGCTGCACGGCGGCGATGCGCTGGCCCTCGACCAGCACGTCGCCGGAGAAGGGAGCCGCTCCGCTGCCGTCGAGGATCGTCGCGCCCGCGAACAATGTCCTGTCCATGGTGTCCTCCGCGAGGGCAACAATAGCACGCGGGCGTGGGACCGCGGCCCGCTCCCCCCGGGGGTTGCCACCACACCCCGGGCCCGAGCTCCTCGATCTCCGGCGGCGGCGTTCAGCGCGGCCGCTGGCGTGCGGTCGCGCTGGTCTCGAAGGTGTACAGGAAGTTGGTGAAGCCGAGGTCGTAGTCGGAGATGCCGTTCTGGCCGGTGAGCCGCATCCGCGCGTCGTAGAGGCGGCGGACGGCGGTGTCCACGCCCCGGGCCACCGCGCCGGAGGGGCGGCGGGGCCCGAGCAGCCGGTCGCGAAGCTCCGGGCGAAGCCGGAGCTGTCCCACCAGCCTCTCGAACGCCGCCTGGTCGCCGCCCGACAGGACGCGCAGGCTGCGGTAGACGCGCTCCAGCCGGGCCGACTGCTCGAGCTCGGGGTCGGCCGACGCCGTCAGCGCGAGGTAGGCGAGGACCTGGGCGTGGAGCTCCTTCCAATATCCCTTCCGGTGGCAGAGCTCGTGAGCCAGGATGTGGGGCTCGAACGGGCCGGTGTCCTGGAAGATCGCGATGTCGCCCGACAGCACGTCGCACATGCCCAGGGCGGAGGGCATGGCCAGGCGCGCCAGCGTGAAATCGCGTACCTCGACGCTCGTCCACACGTGCTGTCCGGTGATCCCGGCGACATAGCTCGTGAGGTGGCGGTCGACCTCGACGGCCAGCTCCCGGCGCAGCCGGCGTCGCTCGGTGAACTCGTCGTTGAGGCGTCCGGCCAGCGCCCGCACCTCCGCCTCGCGGACGTCCCGCGGCATCGGAACGAGACGATCGAGGTCCGCCCCGAACTCGCGCCGGAAGTCGATGCGCCGGATCGCCCGGCGGTCGCGCCAGTCACGCGCTGCGCTGGCGAGGTACGCCCCGAGCGCGGCGGCCTGCACCACGCGCGCCACCGGGCTGGCGCCCAGAAGGAGGCGGACCACGAGGGGCGCCCCGAGGACGAGGTCCAGTGGCGCGACCGGCCAGTAGGTCGCCCGGTTGGCGATCCGGACCTCGGCGCGCGGGCGCGCGCCGGGCGCACCGATCGGCTCCGGCGGCGCTCCCGATGTCGCGGACGGCGAGCGGATCACGAGCGGCGGGCGCCGGCCCGGACCAAAGCGCGGGCGGGGCGGGTCAGGGCGGCCGTTGCATGTCGACGCCCCTCGGTAGCGCGGACGCACTGGTCGGCGATCGTCCGCGCCGGATCTGCCTCGCACACCCCGGCCAGACGGTTGCTGACGATCTGCCGCACCAGCCCCTTCGGGTGCCGGCAGGAGCGCGGCACGCTACACCTGTCCGCGCAGGCGCGGGTCGAGCGCATCGCGCAGGCCGTCGCCGAGGAGGTTGAAGCCCAGCACGGCGACCATGATCGCCACCCCGGGAATGGTCGCGACGTGCGGGGCCACCAGGAGCAGATCCCTCCCTGTCGAGACCATCAGCCCCCACGAGGGCATGGGCGGCTGCACGCCCAGGCCCAGGAAGGACAGGGCGGCCTCGACGAGGATGGCGTTGGCCATGAACAGGGTCGAGTACACGACGACGGTGGGCAGGATGTTGCGCAGCACATGGCGGAGCAGCACCTGCCAGGCCGAGGCGCCCAGGGCCTGGGCGGCGCGCACGTACTCCGCCTCGCGCGCCGTCAGCACCGCGCTCCGCACGATGCGCGTCACCGTCGGCATGCCCCAGATGCCCACCGCGATGGTGGTGTTGACCACGCCGGGCCCCAGCGCCGACACCACCGCGATCGCGAGCAACAAGTAGGGAAAGGCGAGCAGCACCTCCGTCACCCGCATGATCGCCGCATCGACCCATCCGCCCAGGAAGCCGGATGCCCCGCCCAGGACCAGGCCGAGCCCGAGGGCGATGGCCACGGAGAGGACGCCCACCAGGAGAGCCACGCGGCTGCCGTAGATCACGCGCGAGAGGATGTCCCGCCCGAACTCGTCGGCGCCGAGCAGGAATTTTCCGCCCGGGCGGGTGCGCTTCTCGATCAGGCTCTGCCGGGACGGGTCGGCGGGAGACAGCCACGGCGCGGCGGCGGCGCTCACGACAAGCAGGGCCACGATGGCCAGGCCCAGGACGGCGAGGCGGTTCGCCCGGAAGCGGCGCCAGGTGTCGGCAGCGAGCGTGGGCGACGCGCCCGGCCGGGCCGTCACCGCGATCGCCTCCGCCGCCGCTCCGGTCACGCCCTCACCCCTGGCGGGAGATCCGTGGATCCAGCGCCCCGTAGGCCAGGTCCACGACGAGGTTGATGACGACGAAGGCGATGGCGAAGACCAGGACCGCGCCCTGCAGGAGCACGTAGTCCCGGGCGAAGATGGCCTTGACCATGAGCCGGCCGAGGCCCGGCCACGAGAAGACCGTCTCCGTGAGCACCGCCCCGCCCATGAGCTGCCCGGCCTGCAGGCCGAGCAGGGTCAGGACGGGGATGGCCGCGTTGCGCAGGGCGTGCTTGGCCACCACCAGCTGCTCGGCGACGCCCTTGGCCCGCGCCGTGCGCACGTAGTCCTCGCGCAGCACCTCGAGCACGCTCGACCGGGTCATGCGCGCCACCATCGCCACCGAGGGCAGGGCCAGCGTCACCGCCGGCAGCACGAGGTGGGCGAGCGAGCCGGTGCCGCCGACGGGCAGCCACGGCAGCCACAGCGAGAAGACCACGATGAGCACGAGCCCGGTCCAGAACACCGGCATGGACAGGCCGAAGAGGGCGCCCAGGCGCGCCACCCCGTCGAAGAGCGAGTTGGGCCACACCGCGGAGACCACGCCCGCCATCACGCCGACGACGGCGGCGATGACCAGAGCGGCCGCAGTGAGCTGGACGGTGGCCGGCCAGACGTCAGCCAGCTCGTCGACGACGGGGCGGTTCTGCTGGATCGAGCGGCCGAGGTCGCCGCGCACGACGCGCCCCACGTAGTCCATGTACCGGACGAGGAGCGGCTTATCGAGCCCGAGGTGGTCGCGGAGCTGGGCGACCGCGGCCGGGGTGGCGTGCTCGCCGAGCATGATGGCCACCGCGTCGCCCGGGATGAGCTCGACGGTCAGCATGACCACGAACACCACCCCGAGCAGCACGGGGATCGCGAGCAGGAGACGCCGCAGGGCGAAGGTCAGCAGATGGCGATCACCGGTCGAGCCACGTCGTGCCGAGCCACAGGTTGTACTCGACGGGATGGATCGAGAAGCCCTTCACCTGGGCGCGGGTGACGATGATCTCCTTGGTCGTGTACACCGGGATCCACACCATCTCCTTGGCCAGGATGTCCTGCACCTCGAAGTAGAGCTTCTCGCGCTCGGACTGATTGACGCTGCGCCGCGCCTGCTCGACCAGGGTGTCGACGCGGGGGTTCGCGTAGCGCGAGGTGTTCCAGCCGGCGGGCGGCACCTGCTTCGAGTGGAAGAGGGCGTAGAGCGAGTAGTCGGCGTCGGCGTTCGAGGTCACCCAGCCGAGGGTGAACATGTGGTGGTTGAACGGGTTGCCGCGCACCTGCGTGAACACGGCGGCCCATTCGAGGAACTGCACCTTCGCCTCGACCCCGACCTCCTTGAACATGGCCTGGACGGCCTCGGTGATCTCGCCGTCCTTGGGGTAGCGGCCGCGCGCCGCGAGCCACGACAGCGACAGCCGCTGGCCGCCCTTGGCCAGGATTCCGTCGGGCCCGGGCTGCCAGCCCGCCTGCGCCAGCAGGGCCTTGGCCTTGGCGCGGTCGAAGGGGTAGAGGCGCTCGAGCTGCATGTCCTTGTAGCCGAACACGCCGGGGGCGAGCACGCCGAGGGCCGGGCCCGCCGACCCCTCCATGATGTTGTCGAGGATCGCCTTCCGGTCGACGGCGTGGAGCAGGGCGGTCCGCACCCGGACGTCGTCCAGCGGGGGCAGCCCGGCATGGAAGCCGGCGAAGACCACGCGGATGCCCGTCGTCTCGTGCACCGTGAACTTCGGGTCGCGGCGCAGGGCGGGGAGCTGGACCGGCGACGGGAACAGCACCATGTCCGCGTCCCCGGTCTGGAGCGCGATCATGCGCGCCCCCTCCTCCGGCACCACCTTGAACACCACGCGGTCGAGGCCGGGCTTGTCGCCCCAGTAGTCGGCGTTCCGGTCGAGGATGACGTGGGTGTTGGTCTTCCACTCCACGAACTTGAAGGGCCCGGTGCCGACCGGAGCCCGGCTGAAGTCGGCACCGAGTTTCTGCACCGCCGCGGGCGACACGATGCCCATGCAGTACATGGCGAGGGTGCGCAGGATCGGCCCGTAGGGCTCGCGGGTCACGACGTCGACGGTGAGGTCGTCCACCACCTCGGCGCCGCTCAGGGATCCCGCCAGGCTGGCCCAGCGCGCGGGGGGGGTGCCCCTGAGGGCCCGGTCGAAGGTGAACTTGACCGCGGCCGCGTTGAAGGGCGTGCCGTCGTGGAACTTGACGCCGGGGCGCAGCTTGAAGCGCACCTTGGTCGGCGACATCACCTCGTAGGAGGTGGCCAGCGCCGGCTTGATCTGCATCTTCTCGTCCAGCGTCAGGAGGCCCTCGAGCATGTTGAAGTAGACCCACGCCCCGGGGGCGGTCGTCTCGAGGTTCGGATCCAGCGAGACCGGGTCGGTGGGCCGGACGATCGTGAGGGTGCCGCCCCGCTTCTGGGCGCCGGCCGGATCGATCGGCACGAGCCAGGCGGCCACGGTGACGGCGAGCAAGACGGAGAGCGCGATGCGGGTGCGGGTCATGGGGAGCTCCTTTCCGATCGGCGCTTCACCAGCATTCAGGAGGAACCGGAGCCGCCCAGCTCGGTCGCGAGCGCCGTGGCCTCGTCGAGGGCGTGGAGCACGCGGTTCTCCTCCCGGACCAGGGCGGTCAGGGAAAACTTGAACAGGTCGGAGGCGGGATCCATCCCGGCCAGGCCCCGGGCGCGATCCAGGCCGGCCAGCGGCGGCACGCCCACCGCGAGGTCGTGGGCGAAGCGGTCCCCGGTGGTGTACAGAAGCGGCACGAGGGCGCGCGACAGGCGCATCAGCCGGCGGTTGGCCGCCGCCACCG
>DATKEI010000198.1:0-2164 GCA_035544455.1 Binatia bacterium
AGCACGGGGCCCGCGGTGAGGATGCCGGCGGAGAGGTTCGAGGTCACGATGCCCCGCCCCGTCGCCCCCACCCAGAGCCCCCACTGGCCCGTCGTCTCCACGATATTCCCGGTCGCGATCACCTGCCCGCCGAACACGGCCACCGCGGGAACCGGCGGGAAGCCGGGCGGCGGTAGCACCTGCACCCGGTTGCCCTCGAAGGTCGCGGTGTCGGCCTCGAGGATCCACGCGCCTCCGGGCGAGGCGTCGGTCGCCCGGCCGAACACGTTGCCGTGCACCTGGACGTGCTGGACGGGATCGGCCCCCGGGCGCTCGAGGATCAGCAGCCCGAATCCCGGGTTGCCCTCCACGCGATTGCCCTGCACCTGCACGAAGGCGCGCGCCGACTGGAGCACGATGCTCCCGCGGGAGAGGAGCGGTCCACCGCCGCCGGGATTCACCGTGACCAGGTTGTCGCTCACCGCGCCGCCGACCAGGTCCTCGACGTAGATCGGGGTGAACCCGCTGTCGCTCGGGGCGCCGTTCGCCCGGAGCGTGTTGCCGGAGATGCGAACGTCGAGGCCCCCGCCGAGCACGATCGCCCCGCGGCGCCACGCCGATCCCGGCCCGCGCCCGCACTCCTCGATCTGGTTTCCGGACACGGAGAGCCCGCTCACCATGACGGTGTCGGTGGCCGTCTCGATGGCGTTCAGCCCGATCCGGCGCACCTCGTTGTCCTCGATCCGGACCCGCCGGACCGGCTCCACGACGACGATCCCGTGGCCGGGGGCGTCCTCGAGGCGGTTTGCGGCCACGACCACCTCGGTGGCGCCCCCGTGGATCTCGACGAGCGCGGCCGCCCGCAGCCGCCCGCGGACGAGGTTCCCGCGCACCGTGGAGCCCGCACCGTCCACGAGGATGCCCGCCGCCCCTGCCACCACGCTGTTATCGAGAATCATCGCGCGGTCGCTGGCCGAGCTGATCCCGACCCCCGTCACGTTCAGGGCGTTGCCCTGGATGAGGTGGCGCGGATTCAGGAGGTCGGCGACCGGCCCGAGCGCCGAGCCGTGGTCGCTCCCGAGATCCACGCCGGCGCGGCTCGCGCCGAGGAACGTGTTGTCGACGATGGCAAAGTCGGCGCTCGCCACCCGCTCGGACTTGAGCACGCCGGTGAGGAAGCTCGCGAAGAGATTCCGCTCCACGCGCACGATGGCGGCCAGGCCGAAGGCGGCGAGCTGCCCGTTGAGCGACTGGGCCTGCTGCACCGCGGCCGCGATGTTCTGGCCGGAGAGGAGCGGGGCCAGGAGCACCGCGATCTGCCCCAGGGAGAACAGGGCGACGCCGTAGTAGCCGAGCCAGGTGCTGTCCTCCACGCGGAGGTCGCCGGCGAGGCCGCCGTGGACCAGCCCCATGGCGAGGGCGAGCACCGTGCTTCCGGTGACGTGCACCATCAGGGCGAAGACGAGGGCGACCCCGGCGATGGCCAGGATGGAGTTGTCGCGGAGCCGGGCGTCGATCAGCAGGAAGCCGGCCACCCCGAAGCGGGCGACGATGGCGTTGTCGGCGATCGTCACCTGCCGGCCCGAGAAGACGAGGACTCCGGCGAGCGCGAGGTCCTGCGTCCCGAGGCCACCGGTGAAGAGTGCGCCCGCGGCGTCCTGCACGCCGTCGATGGTGGCCCGCGCCAGCGGCGGCCCGGAGGCCAGGGCCAGCCAGGCCGCCGGCGCGATGCCGCGCATGCGGTTGCCGCGCACCTCGAGCCCGCTGACCTCCTGGAGCTGCACGCCGACGTGGGCGGCGAGCAGGAGGCAGCGGACGACGGCGACGTCGCGCACGGTGGCCCCGGCCCCGGTCACGCCCTTGGCGGCGAGCACCGCGCACTCGCGCACCTGGAGGTCCGTCACCAGATCCTGCAGCGCGACGCCGGCGCCGCTCGGCACCGACCCGGCGCCCCCGGGCACCGTCGTGAGGTTGATCAGGATTGCCTCGGCCAGGACGACGCGCTGGCAGTCGGCGACCCGCACTAGGGCCGCCGAGCTCCGCGATGCGACGAGGAGTCGCTCGAGGCGCAGATCGTGCGACTTGCCGAGGAGGAAGCAGGGCGGCCCGGGGTCCGGAGGCGCGAAGATGATCCGCGTCGCCGGACCCATCCCGCGGATGGTCACGTTGCGCTGGCCCTGCAGCT
>DATKEI010000199.1:0-22144 GCA_035544455.1 Binatia bacterium
CGATGAAGAAGCGGCCGCCGCCGGTCGTCTGCAGCGCGGCGCCGAAGATGATGAAGCCGATGATGAGCGTGCCGAACACGCGCATGGGGATGCCCAGGATCGCTTCCACGCTCATCGTCTGGTAGCGGATGGCGTCCGGGAGCGAGAGGCTGAAGCCGGCGATGGGGCCCGGCAGGTGGCCTGCGTAGATCGGGTAGAGCGACAGGATGGTGAGCAGGACGAACAGCGCCGTCCCGCCCGCCCGTCGCGCCGCCTCCAGAACCAGCAGCCACAGCACGCCGCCGGCGACCACCGCCTCCGTCGGCGCCCGGAAGTCCCACGCCTGCTCGAGGATGCGCAGACCGTTCCAGGCGAAGTAGCACGGGGCCGCCACCGCGGCCAGGAACAGCAGGACGTCGTACCAGGGCACCCGATCGCGCGGGCTGCCCCGCGTGGCGGGGAAGATGAGGAACGTGAGCGAGAAGAAGAGCGAGAGCAGCAGGTACAGGTAGCGATTCTCGAGCAGGACCACCGTGATCCCGAACCCGAGGTTGAAGAGCTGGTTGATGGCCAGCAGGGTGCCGGCCGTGCTGAAGACGATCAGCACGGCCAGCCACCCGCCGGTCAGGGTGCGGTGCCGCGGAACGAATGCCGGGGCGTCGGCCACCGCCGGGTCCGCTCTATTGCTCCCAGTACGGCTCGAGCCCGGCCTGCTTCAGCGCGGCGGTCCGAAGCGACATCCAGTGCTTGGGGAAGTCCTTCGTGCCGATCTTCTTGTCGGTGGCTTCCGCGAGCGCGCGGTCCCACGCCTGCTGGAGCACCTGCTGGCGCTTGACCAGGCCGTCGTTGTGCTGCTGCAGCTCGTTGCTCCACACGCCCTTCTCCTTGAAGTAGCGGATGGAGCCCTCGTGGTACGGCATGACCCACTTCAGCACCTGGCGCTGCAGGGCGAAGCCGTTGTTGCCGGGATGGGCCTCGATGTAGTCGGGCAGCAGGTCGTAGATCATCCGCGTCTGCTGGTAGACCAGGTCGGCATTCTGATTGGCGTAGGCGGTGACGATCGGATAGCCGTAGGTCGCGCCCTTGTGCGGCTTCTCCTTGGAGATGCCGGCCGCGCCCACCGACGCCTCGTGGTACTCGAAGTGCGGGGCCACCCGCTTCAGCCGCTGCCAGCACGCCGGGTCTTCCTTCGGGCTCGGGACGGTCGCGGCCACGTAGCCGCGCGGCGAGGCCGCCAGCTCGTAGACGAGACCGGAGTTGGTGGAGGCGATGTAGGCGTCGGCCGTGCCCTCCACCACCGCGCGCGCCGAGGCGCCCCAGGACGGAAACTCGACCCGCTGCACGTCATTCCACGTCAGGTTCGCGCACGCCAGGAACGCTTCCATGTTGGAGTTGAGCGCCGGCGCGCCGGCGACCCACGCGATGCGCTTGCCCTTGAGGTCGAAGACGGTCTTGATGCCGGCATTGCCGGCCGCGGCGACGTTGCCGGTGTTGAAGTCGCCCCACGCCGCGCCGAGGATGCGGACGGGCTGGGGGCCCCAGTCGGTGCCGGCGAAGTCGAGCACGCCCTCCTGCGACAGGAACGACGCGCCGCCCAGCGCCCCGAACTGCACGCGACCGGCGGCCAGCGGCGCCTGACGGGAGACATCGTTGCCGGCGGGCACCACGCGCAGCGTGATGCCCTCGCGCTTGGACATGGCGTGGCCGATGGAGGCGGCCTGGATGTAGCCCGCCGAGCCGACATCGTACGCCGTCCACGCCAGCGTCTTCGGCATCGAGTATTGCGCGCCGACGACACCGACGAGTCCGACGAGAAGCAGAGCCAGGGTGACGAGTGCATACTTCCGCATCATTGCGTCCCTCCCCTTCGGGTCGTGGTCGGGAAACCGTGGGTCCGTGAATCGTAACGTACGGATGCCGCGGGCGCCAGAAGATCCATTTCGCGGCCGTGGGGCTGCCGACCCCGGCGGTCCGTCGGGGGCTAGTTTGCTGAGTCAGAAATGTGCCGACAAAGCGCCGGGCGGGGTGGGGGTCCTCCGCGCGGGACACGCTGTGTCGCGGAGCGCTACCGGCACTCAATGGGGCCACGAGATGGGTGGTGGGTGGCTTCGGCGATCCGCAGAAGATACGGTCCCGCGGGGAGGACCCCCACCCCACCCGGCGCCGCGAGTCCACGAACTTCTGACTCGGGACACTAGCGTGGGTCGCGCGCGGCGCTCTCCGGTGCCGCGATGACGATCCCGTACCCGTACCGGGGCTGGCTGCTCGACCTCGACGGTACCGTCTACCTGGGCGAGCGCCTCATCCCCGGCGCGGAGGCGGTGGTGGCGGCGCTTCGCGCCGGGGGACGGCGCGTCGCCTTCCTGTCCAACAAGCCCCTCCAGACGCGAGCCGACTACGCGGCGAAGCTGACGCGGCTGGGCATCCCGGCCGGACCCGACGACGTGATCAGCTCCTCGGTGGTGCTGGCCCGGTATCTCCGCGAGCTCGACCCCGGCGCCCCGGTGTTCGTGATCGGCGAGCCTCCGATGCTCGACGAGATGCGGGCCCACGGGTTCGAGGTGCGGGAGGACGCGCGCGTCCGCTGGGTGGTCATCGCCTTCGACCGGACCTTCAGCTACGCCAAGCTCGACATCGCGCTCCAGGCCGTCAAGCGATCCGCGGCCCGCCTCATCGCCACCAATCCGGATCGCACCTGCCCGGTGGAGGGTGGTGAGATCCCCGACTGCGCGGGCATGATCGCGGCGGTGGAGGCGGTCACCGAGCACCGGGTGGAGACCATCGTGGGCAAGCCCTCGCCCATCATCCTCGAGGTTGCGCTGCGCGCGATCGGCTGCGCGGCGGCGGAGACGGTGATCGTGGGCGACCGCCTCGACACGGACATGGCGATGGGCAAGCGCCTGGGTCTCGCCACCATCCTCGTCCTGAGCGGTGTCACCGCCCCCGGCGATCCGCGCATCGCCGCGGTGGCCCCGGACCACGTGCTGCCCTCGTTGGCGAGCGTGCTCGCGTAGGCCCTCGTTCCGGCGTCCGGCCCAGGGCCGAGCGCGGTCCGGATCCCCTGCGCCGGATTCCGGCCGGCCTCGCCGCCGCGGCGAGGCCGGGGGGAGCGGCTCGTTGACGCGGGCAGTCGCCCGGCGGCGGCCGGGCGGCCGGACCGAGCGCGGTCGAGCGCGACAGCCGGATCTCGAGGCGGGGTGTTCGACGTCGTCCTCATGATTCCGGCGAATTGCGCGGGCTGGCCGCCACCGTCCCGGGACGCGCGCGGGCAGCGAATCGCCGCCGGCGCTCCGGACTGCGTGCTACCATTCGGAGCGAATCGCGCCGGGTGACGGCGGGCGCTCCGTCCGGCTCGCGCGACGCCTCGACCCAGGGCCATGAACCGAAGCATCGGACTCGACGGGACCGCGTTCGACGCCATCGTGATCGGCGGCGGCGTGGCGGGCGCGGGCGTGGCGCGCGACCTTGCCCTCCGCGGCGCCGCGGTGGCCCTGTTCGAGAAGCAGGACTTCGCGGCCGGGACCTCCTCCAAGTCCTCGAAGCTGATCCACGGCGGACTTCGTTACCTCGAGCTGGGCGACCTCGCGCTCGTGCGGGAGTCGCTGCGCGAGAAGAAGCACCTGGAGCGCCTGGCCCCGCACCTCGTGCAGCCGCTGCCCTTCCTGGTGCCGGTGTACCGGGGCGGGCGCCGGGGCCTCATCACCGTGCGCATCGGCATGTGGCTCTACAATCTCCTCACGCCGGGGAAGGGGACCGAGCGGTTCCGCGTGCTGGGCGCCCTGGATGCGCTCAGCCTGGAGCCGGCCCTGCACGCCGAGGGCCTCCGCGGCGCCGGCTACTACTTCGACGATCTCCTCCTCTTTCCGGAACGCCTGTGCCTGGAGAACGTGCTCTCCGCGGTGCGGCACGGCGCGCGCGCGTACAATTACTGCGAGGTGGAGGAGGTCGTGCGGGGGGCGAAGGGACCGGAGGGGGTCCGGGTCCGCGACCTCCTGACCAACCGGGTCCACACCGCCCGCGGCCGCGTGATCGTCAACGCCACCGGCCCGTGGGTGGACCGGATCCGCGAGCGGGCCGGCGTGAGCGACGCCGGGCGGCGGCTCGTGCGCACCACCAAGGGGATCCACTGCCTGCTGCCCCGCCTGACCGAGCGCGCGGTGTACCTGTCGGGGACCGACGAGCGGATGATCTTCGTCATTCCGTGGCGCGAGTTCTCCCTGGTCGGCACGACCGACACCGACTTCTCGGGAGACCTCGACCGGCTCTGGGCCACCCGCGAGGAGGTCGAGTACCTCCTGTCCGCCACCCGCCAGGTGCTGCCGGATCCGCGGGTGGCCCTCGACCGCGTCGCCTACACCTACGCCGGCGTGCGCCCCCTGTCGTTCGAGGCGGGCCGGCCGGCCTCGCGCGTGTCGCGTGAGCACAAGGTGGTCGTGGAAAGCGGAGGTCACTTTCTCTCGGTGACCGGCACCAAGCTCACCTGCTTCCGGAGTCTCGCCGAGCAGGTGGGCGACCGCGTCATGCAGGCGCTCGGGCGCTCCGTGCCGAGCCCGTCCGGCCGGCGGTCGCTCGACGGGCTGGACGAGGAGTCCCTGGTTGAGGCGCGGGTGCAGATGGACGTTTCGGAGGACATGGCGGCCAGCGGGCTCGGCCGGCCCGCGCTCCAGACGCTGGTGGAGACGTACGGGCGCAGCTACCCGCGGGTCCTCGATCTGGCGCGGAAGTACCCCGACGGCTTGACGCGGCTCTGTCCGGAGAACCCGGAGATCGTGGGGCAGCTCCACCATGCCGTCCGGGACGAGATGGCCGTGACCCTGCAGGACGTGCTCTTGCGCCGCACCGGGATCGGGCAGAGCGCCTGTCTCGGCCTCGACTGCGCCGAGCCCATCGCCCGGCGCATGGCGGAGATCGCGGGCTGGTCCCGGCGCCGCGTCGACGCCGAGATCGACGCCTATCGCGGCCACGTCGATCGCAGCCTCCGCTTCCGCGAGGCATCCCCGTCGGCGTGACCACGGAGCGGCGGGGGCAGGGGAGCCCCGCCCGCCGGGGGACGCCCCTGCCGGCCTCGCCCCGCCGCGGGCGCCGCGGCGGGGGCCGTCCCGATCCGTGCTATAGTCTGGCCCGCCCCGCGCCCAATGGCGAGCGCGCCGGAGGCCGGAAACGTCACGCCGCCGCAATCGAGCGCCGCCTGGCCCTGCGATAGAATGCGCCGGGCTCTGGAGAGCACGCGCATCAGCGCTCCGCCACCACCGGCCAGGAGGACGCCCTCAATGATCCGAGCACATCGGCTCCGCCGCCTCGCTCCCGCCGCCGTCATCGCCCTCATCCTTCTCGGGGTCGTCGCCGGCAACCCGGGCGCGCAAGCGCGAGTCCAGGTCGAGTTCTGGCACGGGCTCGCCATGCCCCTGGGCGGTATCCTCGAGAAGATCGTGGCCGACTTCAACGAGTCGCAGGCGCAGTACCGGGTCAACCCGACCTTCAAGGGGTCCTACCCCCAGACCATGGTGGCGGCCGTCGCCGCCTTCCGCGCCGGCAACGCCCCCCACATCGTCCAGATGTTCGAGGTCGGCACGGCAACCATGATGTCCGCGCGCGGCGCCATCAAGCCCGTTCACGAGCTGATGCGCGAGACGGGCGTGCCGTTCGACCCCAGCGTCTACCTGCCCGCCGTGCGCGGCTACTACAGCTTGCCCGACGGCCGGATGATGGCGATGCCCTTCAACAGCTCGACCGCGATCATGTTCTACAACAAGGACGCCTTCAAGAAGGCGGGCCTGGACCCGGCCCGCCCGCCGCAGACGTGGCCCGAGCTGATCGAGGCCGCGCGCAAGATCAAGGCGGCCGGGGCCGCACCCTGCGCGTTGACCACGGCCTGGCCCACGTGGACGCAGTTCGAGCAGTTCAGCGCCATCCACGACGTGCCCTTCGCAACCAGGGCCAACGGCATGGAGGGCCTGGACGCCGAGCTTCGGATCAGCACCCCCCTGCAGGTCCGTCACGTGCAGGCGCTGATGGACATGCAGAGGGAGGGAACCTTCAAGTACGGCGGGCGCGACGCCGCCGGCGACGCGCTCTTTCCCTCCGGCGAGTGCGCCATCATCCACGCCTCGTCGGGCCTGCGCGCCCGCATCGCGCGCGAGGCGAAGTTCGAGTGGGGCGCGGCCATGCTGCCGTACTGGCCCACCGCACCGGGGGCGCCGAAGAATTCCATCATCGGCGGCGCCGCCTTCTGGGTGATGACCGCTCCCAGCCGCACGCCAGAGGAGTACAAGGCGGTGGGTGAGTTCTTCCGGTACATCAGCCGCCCGGAGGTCGTGGCCGCGTGGCACACGGACACCGGCTTCCTCCCCATCACCTTCGCCGGCTACGAGCGCGTGAAGGCCTCCGGCTACTACCAGCAGAACCCGGGTACTGACGTGCCGTACCTCCAGCTGACGCGCACCCCGCCCACCGAGAACTCGCGCGGGCTGCGCCTCGGGAACATGCCGGAGATCCGGAACGTCATCCAGGAGGAGGTCGAGAAGGCGTTCCAGGGGCAGCAGTCGGCGCAGCAGGCGCTGGACAGCGCCGTGCAGCGCGGCAACCAGGTGCTGCGGAACTTCGAGCGGGCCAACCGCCCGTAGACGCGGCCGGCGGGCCATGCGGCGGCGGGCGATCTTCGACAACACGCTCCTGCCCTACGCGCTCCTGGCCCCGCAGGTCGCCGTCACCCTCGTCTTCTTCTTCTGGCCGGCTGGGCAGGCCGTCTACCAGTCGTTCCTCGTGCAGGACGCCTTCGGGCTGCGCCAGAGCTTCGTGTGGTTCGACAACTTCCGCGCCGTCCTCGGCGACCCCCTGTACCTGGACTCGGCCGGCCGCACCCTCGTGTTCAGCGCCGCCGTGACCGCGCTGTCCATGGGATCGGCCCTGCTCCTCGCGGCCATGGCGGACCGGCACATCCGTGGCGTCACCGCCTACAAGACCCTCCTGATCTGGCCCTACGCGGTGGCCCCCGCGGTGGCGGCGGTGCTGTGGTTGTTCATCTTCCACCCCTCGATCGGCCTGCTCGGCCAGGCCCTCGGGCGGGTGGGCGTCCCCTGGGACTACAAGCTCGACGGGGCGCAGGCCATGCTGCTCGTCATCCTCGCCGCGTCGTGGAAGCAGGTGAGCTACAACTTCCTCTTCTTCCTGGCGGGTCTGCAGTCCATCCAGAAGGCGGTGATCGAGGCCGCCGCCATCGACGGGGCGGGTCCCGTACGGCGCTTCTGGAGCGTCGTCCTCCCGCTCCTGTCCCCGACCACGTTCTTCCTCCTCGTGGTCAACGTGGTCTACGCGTTCTTCGACACCTTCGGCACCATCCACGCCCTGACCCAGGGCGGGCCCGGCAAGGCCACCGAGACCCTCATCTACAAGGTGTACGTGGACGGGGTGATCAACCTCGACCTCGGGGGCTCGTCGGCGCAGTCGGTGATCCTGATGGTCATCGTGATCGGGCTCACTGCCCTGCAGTTCCGCTACATCGAGCGGCGGGTGCACTACTGATGGTCGAGGCGCGCTCCCGCCTCGCCTGGATTCCCCACCTCGTGCTCGGCCTGGGCGTGGCGATCTTCGCCTTCCCGATCTACATGGCCCTCGTGGGTTCCACTCACGATGCCGCCACCATCGGGCGGGGCAGCCTGCCCCTGTACCCCGGGCGGGACGCGTGGGAGAACTACGCCCAGGCGTGGACCCAGGGAAGCGGCCAGCGGGTCATGGCGGCGCCGGTGGCGCGGATGATGCTGAACAGCCTGGTCATGGCCGTCGTCATCACCCTCGGCAAGATCGCGGTGTCCCTCCTGTCCGCCTACGCCGTCGTGTTCTTTCATTTCCCCCTGCGCATGATCTTCTTCTGGATGATCTTCATCACGCTGATGCTGCCGGTGGAGGTCCGGATCATCCCCACGTTCAAGGTCGTCTCCGACCTCGGGATGATCGACAGCGTCGCCGGGCTGACGGTGCCCCTCATCGCCTCGGCCACCGCCACCCTGCTCTTCCGCCAGTTCTTTCTCACCGTGCCCGACGAGCTGGTGGAGGCGGCCAAGATCGACGGGGCCGGCCCGCTGCGCTTCTTCCGCCACGTGCTGCTGCCGCTGTCGCGCACCAACATCGCCGCCCTCTTCGTCATCCTCTTCATCTACGGGTGGAACCAGTACCTCTGGCCGCTGCTGATCACCACGAGCCGGGGCATGGACACCATCGTGATCGGCATCACCAAGATGATCGGCACCGGGGACGCCCAGACCGACTGGAACCTGATCATGGCCACCACGGTGCTGGCGCTCGGCCCGCCGGTGGCGGTGGTTGTCCTGATGCAGCGCTGGTTCGTCAAGGGCCTGGTGGAGACGGAGAAGTGAGGGGGCTGCTGGCTCTCGCCCTCGCCGCCCTGGCGGTGGGCGGGACCGCCCTGGCCGCCCCGGCCTGGCATCCCCCGGGGCGCGGGCGGGCGCTCGTCGCCGCCCATCGGGGCGGCGCCCTGCTCTGGCCGGAGAACAGCCTCCTCGCCTTCCGGAACGCCCTCGCCCTCCGGGTCGACTCCCTGGAGCTGGACGTCCACCTCTCCCGCGACGGGGAGGTCGTGGTGATCCACGACGCGACGCTCGACCGCACCACCACCGGGACCGGTCCAGTGCGCCAGCGGACGCTGGCCGAGCTGCGCGCGCTCCGGTTGCGCGACCGCGGCGGGGCGGCGACGGCGGAGGTCCTGCCGACGCTCGACGAGGTGGCGGCGCTCGCCGCGGACGCCTCGCGCCACCTCCTGGTCGAGATCAAGACCGGGCCGGGCGGAGACCGGTATCCGGGCATCGAGGAGAAGGTCCTCGCCATCCTGGATCACCGGGGCATGGCCCGCACGGCGGTGGTGATGGCCTTCGAGCCGGCGACGTGGCTCCGGCTGCGCGAGCTGCGCCCGGCCCTGCGCGCGGGGGCGCTCTTCTCGCTCCGGGGTCTCGAGCGGACGGGCGTGCCGCTGGCGGCGACGATGGACTTCGCGATCCAGTCCGGCGTCGCCTTCGTCGGCCTCGAGCACGTCCTGGTGACGGCACGGTCCGTGGAGCAGGCGCGCGAGGCCGGCATCGCGCTGGGGGCGTGGACGGTGAACACGCCCGACGCGATCCGCCACGTGATCGACCGGGGCGCGAGCGTCGTCATCTCCGACCGGCCGGACCTCGTGCTGGAGGCTTTGCGGTGACGGGGCGCCACGTCGTCGCCCTCGATCAGGGCACCACCGGCTCGACGGTGCTCGTGCTCGGCCCGGAGGGGGAGATCCGGGGCCGAGGGTACGCGGAGCTGCCGCAGATCTTTCCCCGGCCGGGCTGGGTCGAACACGACCCGGAGGCCATCTGGGACAGCGTGACCGCCGCGCTCGGGCAGGCGCTCACGGCGGCCCGGATCGACGCGGGCGAGGTGGGGGCCGTCGGCATCGCGAACCAGCGCGAGACCGTGGTCGTCTGGGAGCGCGCCTCGGGGCGGCCCGTCCACAACGCCATCGTCTGGCAGTGCCGGCGCACCGCGCCCGATTGCGAGCGCCTCAAGGCGGAAGGGGCCGAGCCCGAGATCCGCGCCCGGACCGGCCTGCTCATCGACCCCTACTTCTCCGGCACCAAGGTCCGCTGGCTGCTGGACGCGGTGCCGGGGGCGCGAGGGCGGGCCGAGCGGGGCGAGCTCGCCTTCGGCACGGTGGACAGCTGGCTGCTGTGGCGCCTCAGCGGAGGCGGCGCCCACGCGACCGACCCTTCGAACGCCTCGCGCACGCTGTGCTTCGACATTCACCGGCTGGTGTGGGACGAGGCGCTGTGCCGGCTCCTGGGGGTGCCGATGGCGCTCTTGCCGCGCGTCCTGCCCTCGGCCGGCGTGTTCGCCGAGACCGCGGGGATCGGACCGCTTCGCGCGGGCATCCCGGTGGCGGGCATCGCCGGGGACCAGCAGGCCGCCCTGTTCGGGCAGGCCTGTTTCGACCCGGGCATGGCCAAGAACACCTACGGGACGGGGTGCTTCGCGCTGCTCAACACCGGGGCGCGCCCGCCCGCCTCGGCGTCGGGGCTGATCACCACCGTGGCGTGGTCGCTGTTCGGCCAGGTGAGCTATGCCCTCGAGGGCAGCGTGTTCGTCGCGGGAGCGGCCGTGCAGTGGCTGCGCGACGGCCTCGGGATCGTGGCGCGGGCGGAGGAGACGCAGGCGCTGGCCGAGTCCGTCGCCGATACGGGCGGCGTCTACCTGGTGCCGGCGTTCGTCGGCCTGGGTGCGCCCCACTGGGATCCGTACGCCCGCGGCACCATCGTCGGGATCACGCGCGGCACGACGCGGGCGCACCTCGCGCGCGCCGCGCTCGAGGCCATCGCCTTCCAGAGCCGCGACGTGCTGGACGCCATGGCGCGGGCCGCGGACGTGCCCATGCCCGGGCTCCGGGTGGACGGGGGCGCCGCTCAGAACGACTTCCTCTGTCAGTTCCAGGCCGACATCCTCGGGGTGGAGGTGCTCCGCCCCGCCGTGACGGAGACGACCGCCGTGGGCGCCGGGGCCCTGGCGGGCCTCGGGGCCGGGCTCTGGAAGGCGGACGATCTGCGCGCGCGATGGACGCTCGGGCGCCGCTTCGCGCCGGCCATGGAGCGGGCTGCGCGCGACGCCGCCCAGGCCGGCTGGCTCCGCGCGGTCGCGCGCTCCCGGGAGTGGGCGCGCGAGTAGGAGCCCCGCTCACGAGCGCCGGGTCTGGCGGCCGGCCGGGTGGGAGCTTGTACCTCGGTGGGAGTCGGATCCGAAGACAAATGTACGGGGAAACAACACCTTGAGTGCCCTTGTAAGCCCTGGGATGGTGTGATAGTGTTCCTATTCACATGGCCCCGGCGAACGATTCGTCGTGGCGAGGCCTCGCGTCGTACGGCCAGCTCGGGACCACGCTATTCGCCTGTGTCGCGGTGGGGATGGCGCTCGGTTATGGCGCGGACGTGCTGCTGGGAACGCGGCCGTGGCTCTTGCTCGCAGGACTCGGGCTCGGCATTGCTGCGGCTGGAGTGAATCTGTATCGCGCGATTCGGGACCTCGCTCGGGACGACATCGATGGGAGCAGGTGAGCTGGCGGAGCGCGTGGTACGCACCGGTGCCGTCGCGGCGGTGGCGTGCGCCGTCCTGGCCGGCATGCTGGTGGGGCCGTGGGAAGCGGCCGGCGTGCTGGCGGGCGGGGTCATCGCCTTCGGCAACTTCCGGTGGCTGGCGCGCGATGCCGGCCGGCTCGGCACGATCGGCGAAGCGGACGCGGGCCGGCGGCGTCTTCCCGGCGGACTCCGCCAGATCACGGCCTTCGCCGCGCTGGCCGCGCTGATCGGGTCGGGCGTGAGCCATCCTCTCGCCGTCACCGTCGGGCTCGCGCTGCTGCCGCCGATCCTGGTCGTCCAGGGGCTGCGCGCCGCGGCGCGCTGACGTGAACGCCATCGCTGCGGGCTGAGGCCCGACCGAATGCACATCATCGACCACCCGCCGATCCTGCGCCTTCCCGGCATTCCCGACCACGTGACCTACACGTGGGTCGCCATGCTGATCCTCATCGCGGTGGCCTTCATGGCCTCGCGGCGGATGGCCACCGTGCCGAGCGGCGCCCAGAACCTCATGGAGATGGTCCTCGAGCAGTTCAACCAGCTGCTCGACGAGGTCGTGGGCCCCGAGGGCCGCCGCTACCTGCCGCTGATCGGGACGCTCGGCCTCTTCATCCTGCTGTCCAATCTCATGGGACTGGTGCCGGGCCTGGCCGCGCCGACGGCCAACCTCAACACGACCGTGGCCTGCGCCCTGATCGTCTTCTTCACCTATCACTGGGTTGGCGTGCAGAAGCAGGGCCTGGTCCCGTACCTGAAGCACTTCGCCGGGCCGGTGCCCGCGGTCCTCAAGCCGCTCATGTTCGTCATCGAGGTGATCAGCCACCTGGCGCGGCCGCTCAGCCTGTCCCTCCGCCTGTTTGGCAACATGGTGGGAGGCCATATCCTGCTCGCCATCTTCGCGTTCATGATGGGGCTCGATGGCATGCTGGGCTGGGCGCTGTCCGGCTCGCTGGGAGGGGTGCTCGTGGGGGCTCCGGCCACGCTCGTGACCATGGCCTTCGTGATCGGGTTCCTGCTCCCGCTCAAGATCCTCGTGTCCGTGCTGCAGGCCTTCATCTTCTGCATGCTGACCATGCTCTATATCGCGGGAGCGCTCCAGGAAGCGGAGCACGCCGAGCACGCCGAGCACCCCCACTAGCTCGGGACACCACACAACAGGAGGGAAGTCCGTGCGACGTACACTGACATTCGTGGCGATGGCAGTACTGAGCGTGCCTGGGATGGCGTTGGCCCAGGCGACGGCGGCCCCGGCGGGCGGCGCCCAGAGCTGGGTGGGGCCGTTCGCCGCGCTGGCCGCGGGGGTCGGGTTCGCGATCGCGGCGGGTCTATGCGGCCTCGGGCAGGGCAAGACCGCGGCTGCGGCCGTGGACGCGATGGCCCGCCAGCCCGGCAACACGAACCGCATCCAGACCGCGATGATCCTGGGCCTGGCCTTCATCGAGTCTTTGGTGCTGTTCGTCTTCGTCATCGCTGTCATCTTGCTCTTCGTCAAGTCGTAGCTCGTCACGACGGCGGCGGGTTCCGGCCGGTCGTGGCCGGGACCCGCCGCCGAGGACTCCCGGCGCCATGGCCCGGTCGCCTTTCAAGATTCCGAAGATCCCCGAGATGACCGTTCGCCGGCTGTCCGTGTACACCCGCTGCCTGCTCCAGCTCGAGGAGGACGGCATCAAGACGATCTCCTCACAGGAGCTGGCGGAGCGCTTCAACCTCAACTCCGCGCAGGTTCGCAAGGATCTCGCGTACTTCGGGGAGTTCGGCGTCCGGGGAATCGGGTACTACGTGGCTGGCTTGAAGGCGGAGCTGCAGAGGATCCTCGGGCTGGATCGGGAGTGGCAAGTGGCGCTGGTAGGGCTCGGCAACCTCGGGTCCGCGCTGTTCCACTACCGCGGATTCGCCCGGCAGGGCTTCCGGATCGCCGCCGTGTTCGATGACGACCCGGCAAAGTGGGGCCGGGAGGTCGGCGGCGTGCCCGTCCTGCCCATGCGCGACTTGCCCCGCGAGGCCAAGGCGCGAAACCTGCAAATCGCCATTCTCGCTGTGCCGGCCGAGGCCGCCCAGTCCGTCGCCGAGAAGCTGGCCGCCGCCGGCATCAAGGCCGTCCTGAACTTTGCCCCGAGCCGCCTGCGGACGCCCCGCGAGCTGCGGCTGAAGAACGTCGACCTGTCGATCGAGCTCGAGACGCTCAGCTTCTACCTGGCCCAGGGTGGTCGGGAGCGATGAGGGCGGCGCTGTCCCCGGCGCCGTCCGCGCTGACCCGCTGGACGGCGCTCGATCAGCTCGTGGCCGCGGTCGGGGACGGCTCGCCGGTCGTGACCGCCTCGGGCCTGTGGGGCGCCGCGCGCGCCCTAGTCGTGGCCGCGCTGTCCCGGCACACCGGGCGCCCCGTGCTTCTCGTCACGTCTGGACCGGGCGCGCTCCACCGGGCCGTGGCCGACGTGCGCTTCTTTCGCGCCACCCTTGACGGCGCCCCGGGTGCCAACGGCGGTGCGCCGTCGGGCGGTGCGCCGTCGGAGGATACAGGCGGGCTCGGGCGCGACCTCGTCCTCGAGCTGCCGGTGGGGACGCCGGCGGGCTGGCGCGGATCCCGGCACCGCGAGCCCGAAGCCGAGCGCGCGCTCGTCTGTCACCGGTTGATGGCGGGCGCGGGTGTCGTCGTGGTGGCCACGCCCGCCGGGCTCTCGACCCCGATGGCGTCCCCGGGCGAGCTTCGCGCCCGCTCGTTCACGCTCGGCTACGCGGACACCGTGCCGAGAGAGCGCCTGGTCGAGCGCCTGGAGGCAGCCGGGTACCAGCGCGCCGAGTCCGTGGTCGAGGTGGGCCAGTGGAGCCTCCGGGGGGGCATCGTCGACATCTTCTCTCCGGCCCTCGTCCAGCCCGTGCGGATCGAGTTCGTGGGCGACGAGATCGAGTCGCTTCGCCCCTTCGACCCCACGACCCAGCGCTCGGCCGGAGGAGTCGACTCGCTCGATGTGATCGCCATGCCGGGGAGTGCCGGGCCCGGTGTCGTCGCGTACCTGCCCGCGGAGACGCTGGTGGTGCTGGACGACCCCGCTGTCCTCGATGCCCCGCGCGACGAGGCGCCCGCCGCCGTCCCGCTCGATGAGCTGCTGAGGCCGTTCCAGCGCGTCGAGCTCTCTCTTCTCGCGCGTCCGGGAATCGGAGTGCGCGTGGACCTCGGCACCCGCTCGGTCGGCGGATTCCGCGGACAGTTCAAGGGCCTCACCGAGGACATCGGTCGCTGGCGCGCCGAGGGGTTCTCCGTGCGCCTCGTGGTCGGCGATGCCGGGCAGGCGGGCCGCCTCCGGCAGATCCTGGCCGAGCACGACCTCGAGCCGTGGCCCGATGCCACCCTCTGGAGCTCCGAGGGTCTCGGCGTCGTGATCGGGGATTCCGGGACCGGCTTCCAGGTGCCGGCGCTCGGCCTGATCGTGCTGAGCGAGGAGGAGATCTTCGGGGCCCCGCGCCGCCGGCTGCGCCGGCCGGTCTTCCAGCGCGGGACGGCGGTGGCGGCGTTCACCGACCTGGCCGCCGGCGACCTCGTCGTCCACGAGGACCATGGAGTCGGGCGCTACCACGGGCTCCGGACGATGTCCGTCGACGGTCGGGACGCGGACTTCCTGCTGCTCGAGTACGGGGAAGGCGGGCGGCTGTACCTTCCCGTGGATCGCCTCGACCTGATCTCGAAGTACATGGGCGCGCCGGAGACCGCGGCCCGGCTCGATCGCCTGGGCGGGGGGGCATGGCAACGTGTCAAGGAGTCCGTGCGCGCGGCGCTGCGGCAGATGGCGGAGGCCCTGCTGCGCCTGTACGCGGCGCGCGAGCTGGCGGAGCGCTCGGCCTTCCCCCCCGACACACCCTGGCAGCGCGAGTTCGAGGCGGCCTTCCGGTTCGAGGAGACGCCCGACCAGCTCCGCGCCATCGAGGAGGTCAAGGCCGACATGGAGCGGGCTCGCCCCATGGACCGGCTCGTCGCCGGCGACGTCGGCTATGGCAAGACCGAGGTCGCTCTGCGGGCGGCCTTCAAGGCGGTGGCCGACGGCCGGCAGATCGCGGTGCTGGTTCCGACCACGGTGCTCGCCCAGCAGCACTTCAACACGTTCAGCGAACGGTTCGGGCCCTTCCCGGCCCGCGTGGAGCTGCTCTCCCGCTACCGGAGCCCGCGCGAGCAGAAGGCCATCGTCGAGGGGCTCCGCGCCGGGAGCGTCGACGTCGTGATCGGGACCCACCGGCTTCTCTCGAAGGACGTGGAGTTCCGGAACCTCGGACTCCTCGTGGTGGACGAGGAGCACCGCTTCGGGGTGACCCACAAGGAGCGGATCAAGCAGCTCCGGGCCGCCGTCGACGTGCTCACCCTCACCGCGACGCCCATCCCGCGCACGCTGCACATGGCCATGTCCGGTGTCCGGGATCTCTCCATGATCCAGACCGCCCCGATCGACCGCTTGCCCGTGGAGACGGTCATCGCGCCGTTCGGCCGGGCCCTGATCAAGGAGGCCATCGAGGGCGAGCTGGCCCGGGGCGGGCAGGTCTTCTTCGTGCACAACCGCGTGCAGTCACTGCCCTCGATGACCACGTTCATCCAGGGCCTGATCCCCGATGCTCGCGTGGTGATGGGCCACGGGCAGATGAGCGAGCGCGAGCTCGAGTCCGTCATGGTCAAGTTCGTGGACGGACAGGCCGACGTCCTGGTGTCCACGGCGATCGTCGAGTCCGGGCTCGACATCCCGGCTTCGAACACGATCATTGTCAACCGGGCCGATCGCTTCGGGCTCGCCCAGCTCTACCAGCTCCGGGGCCGGGTTGGCCGCGAGAGGCTCCAGGCCTACGCGTACTTCCTGGTTCCGGCCGACGGACGCGTCGACGAGACCGCACAGCGCCGGCTCCGGGTCATCGAGGAGCTGACCGGCCTCGGCGGGGGCTTCAAGCTCGCCTTGCGGGACCTCGAGATCCGGGGGGCGGGCAACCTGCTCGGCGCCGAGCAGCACGGGCACATCGCCGCGGTGGGCTTCGACCTGTACACGAAGCTTCTCGAGGAAGCTGTGCGAGAATTGAGGGGCGAGCCGGCGGCCGGTGGCGTCGAGCCGGCGATCGCCGTTGACGCCGAGGCGCTGCTGCCAGAGACCTATGTCCCCGACGTGCACCAGCGGCTCGCGCTCTACAAGCGGCTGGCCGACCTCGGCCGGCTCGAAGAGATCGACGATATGCGGGCCGAGCTCACCGATCGGTTCGGAGCCCTACCCGCCGCGGTGGAGGTCCTCCTGGACGTGGTTGGTCTTCGTGTGCGGGCCCGCGCGCTGGGCATCGAGCGCATCGAGTCGAGCGCGGGTCGGGCCCGGCTGACGTTCTCATCCTCCACCCCGGTCGCTCCGGAACGGCTCCTCGCCCTGATGGCGAAGAGCCGGGGGGGACTCACGATGCGGCGGGAATACAGCCTCGAGGCCGCCATGCCCCCCGGACCTTGGCCCGCGACGCGCCCGGCGCTGATCGCGCTCCTCGAGTCGCTCGGGTGAGCGGTCGGGGGAATCGGGTCGCGCGGCTGGCGGTGGCGGCCGTCCTGACCGGCGTCCTGGCCGGTTGCTCCATGCCGGCGTGGGTGCCCTACTTCGGCAAGGGCGGCGGGGAGCCGCCCCCGGAGGGCACGGGAACGGCCCCGGCCCGGGCCCCCATCCTCGCGCGGTCGGCAGCGATCGGCGAGCAGGACGAGATCGTCGACAAGGTGTTGTGCGTGGTGAACAACGACGCCATCACCGAGTTCGACGTGGCCGAGGCCGAGGCCTACCACTACTTCGAGCGCAAGGAGGAGCCCGGCTCCGAGGACGCGAGGCAGCAGGTCCGCGCCGGCATCCTGGCCCGGATGATCGACAGCCGTCTGCAGCTGCAGCAGGCCCAGCGCGACGGCGTCGAGATCGAGGAGGCGGAGCTGCAGGAGGGGCTCGCCGGGATCATGAAGCAGCTCAAGGTCAAGGACGAGGCCGAGCTGGAGCCGGTCCTCAAGGCCCAGGGCGCCACCCTCGATCAGGCCCGCAAGCGCATCCGCGAGCAGCTCATGGTCCAGAGGATCGTCCGCCGGAAGGTCGCCCTGCGCGTCACCGTGACCGAGCAGGAAGTCGACCGCTACATCGCGCAGAATCGCGAGAAGCTCGAGACCGGGCTCACCTTCGAGGCCCGCCACATGCTCTTCGAGCCCGCCGCGGGCGGCGGGCCCGGCGCGTGGGATCCGCCGCGCCAGCGCGCGGAGGAGGTGCACGGCCTGCTCGCGGCCGGGGGGGACTGGACCGAGCTTGCGGCCAAGTACTCCCAGGACTCCTCCGCTCGCGACGGCGGGTCCCTCGGGACGCTCAAGCGCGGCGAGCTGGCGGCCGACATCGAGCGGGCCATCCTCGTCCTCGAGCCCGGGCAGTTCTCGGAGCCGTTCCGCTCCGAGATCGGCTATCACCTCTTCAAGCTCGACACGAAGGAGGTCCTGGCCGGCGACCGGCTCGTCCAGGTCCGCGCCCAGATCCGGGAGATCCTGTTCCGCGAGAAGTACGACGTCCGGTTCCGGGACTGGCTCGAGGAGATCAGGGCGCGGGCCATCATCGACATCCGCGACGCGTCCCTGGAGAGCGCGATGCCGAATCGCCAGTCGGAGGGATCCGGCCACAGGCCCGCCGCCGGCCAGAGGCCCGCCGGATGACGGGCAGGATGGCGGCCGCGCAGAATTCGGTTGACAGCGCTTTTCGCCATGTGGGAGATTCAAGCGATCAGCAGTCAGTCCCTCGCACACGTGAACCCCCCCGGAGCCGGCCATCTCTCAGCGCGTGCCTAAGCGACCCTCGCCGAAGCAGTCCGCAGACCCCGCTCCGACGGCTCCGGAAGTCGGAGGAGGCAAGAGGATGAATCTGTCCGAGCTCAAAGACAAGACCATCGCGGACCTGAATCAGATGGCGAAGGACCTCGGGGTCCAGAGCTTCGGCGGGCTGCGCAAGCAGGAACTGATCTTCAAGATCCTCCAGGGGCAGGCCGAGCGGGACGGGCTGATCTTCGCCGAGGGCGTTCTGGAAGTCCTGCCCGACGGCTTCGGTTTCCTGCGGGCGCCGGACTACAACTACCTGCCGGGTCCGGATGACATCTATGTCTCTCCCTCGCAGATCCGGCGATTCGACCTGCGCACCGGCGACACCATCTCCGGCCAGGTGCGCCCGCCCAAGGACAGCGAGCGCTACTTCGCCCTGCTCAAGGTCGAGGCCATCAACTTCGAGCCCCCGGAGCAGTCGCGGGACAAGATCATCTTCGACAACCTCACGCCGCTCTATCCGATGGAGCGGTTGCGGCTGGAGCACGAGACGGACGATCTCACGACGCGGGCCATGGACCTCCTGTGCCCGATCGGCAAGGGCCAGCGCGGGCTGATCGTGGCCGCCCCCCGCACGGGCAAGACCGTGCTCCTGCAGAAGCTGGCCAACGCCATCGCCGCCAACCATCCCGAGGTGTACCTCATCGTCCTGCTCATCGACGAGCGGCCGGAGGAGGTCACGGACATGCAGCGCTCGGTCAAGGGCGAGGTCATCTCCTCGACCTTCGACGAGCCGCCGCAGCGGCACGTCCAGGTGGCGGACATGGTCATCGAGAAGGCCAAGCGCCTGGTCGAGCACAAGCGCGACGTCGTGATCCTGCTCGACTCCATCACCCGCTTCGCCCGGGCCCACAACGCCGTGATCCCCTCGTCGGGCAAGGTGCTCTCGGGCGGCCTCGACGCGAACGCCCTGCAGCGGCCGCGGCGCTTCTTTGCGACGGCGCGGAACATCGAGGAGGGCGGCTCGCTCACCATCATGGCAACCGCGCTCGTCGACACCGGCTCCCGCATGGACGACGTGATCTTCGAGGAGTTCAAGGGCACCGGCAACATGGAGGTGCACCTCGACCGCCGCCTGATGGACAAGCGCATCTTCCCGACCATCAACATCGAGCAGACGGGGACGCGGAAGGAGGAGCTCCTGCTGGAGAAGGACGAGCTCCAGAAGGTCTGGCTCCTGCGCAAGGCCCTGTCCCAGCTGAACCCCGTCGAGGCCATGGAGCTCCTCCTCGACAAGCTCAAGCTCACCAAGACCAACCGGGACTTCCTGAATCAGATGAACCAGCTCGGGTAGTGTCCCGAGGCCGCGGCGTGCCGGCAGAGCGCCGGGCGGGGTGGGGGCCCTCCCCGCGGGACACGCCTGTAACGCTTGAGCGTCGCCGGCACTCGATCGGGCCACGAGATGGGTGGTGGGTGGCTTCGGCCATCCGCAGAAGATACGGTCCCGCGTGGAGGGCCCCCGCCCCACCCGGCGCCGCGAGTCGACGAACTTTCGACTCGGGACACCAGTCTAGTCTAAAGGGCGGCGCTGGCTCAGCCGGGCGGCCGCGTGGGTTCCGCGGCCGGGGAGGCCGACCGGCCGGCGGGCGCCAGCATCTCGTCGAGGGCGAGCACGCGCCGGGGTGCGCCGGCGCCCAGCAGGCACGAGGTCAGCAGGCGGACCTCGTGGATGCCGGCGCGCTCGACCCGGACGAGCGCGATGCGGCCCTCGCCGCGGGCGCGGCCGGCGCGCCGGGCGGCCTGCCACCCCTCGTCCAGGATGCCGGCGAGGCGGGGGAAGTCGGTGGTGCGATCGACCACGAGGACGGTGGCGTCGCTCGGCCGCCGCCACAGGAGCTGCTCCAGCTCGAAGACGCAGCCCTGGCTGCGCTCGGAGAACCCGCGGACGTCCATGAGGACGCGGTCGCTCCGGTCGATGAGGGCGCTCACCGCTGGCCGCCACGTGTCATCGTGGCAGTACACCTGATTGAGCCGGTAGCGGCCGTCGGGGTCGGGCTGGCCGTCGAGTTGAGCCATGCGCTCGGTGACGCCGGCGGCACTGGCGACGTATGGCTCGGCGGTGCGCCGGGTGAGCAGGCGCAGGATGTCGCCGGGACCGGCGGTCCGGGTGGCGAGGTCGGCGCCGGCGATGAGCTGGACCGGGCCGCGGAAGCGCCAGCGCTGGGCCACCCGATCGAACAGCCTCTCGGTGCGCGCCTGGTAGCCGAACACGCGCAGCAGGAGGAGCCGCGCCGCCGTCGGCCCGGTCCGGCGCCGGAGCCCGAGGGCGACGACGGCCCGGTACGCCACGAACGCGGCCAGGGCGCCGGCTACCCCTCCGAAGCCGAGGGCGGAGGAGAGGACAACCGCCTCCTGCGCGGTGACCACCAGCCACCAGCAGTCGGCGATGAGCTGCACGTCGCTGAACGCCTTGCCCTCGAAGGCCGCGGCGACACCTCGTATCAGCCACCACGCCACGAGGCCCACGGGCAGGCTCACCAGCAGGAACGCGCCGTGGTACACGACCTCCGATGACGTCAGGGCGGAGAGGTCGAGGATTGCGCTCCGCAGCGCGGACCGATCGAACGCGCGCATCAGCAGCGCGCCCGACACGGCGGCCCCGAACCCGAACAGCAGGGTGGCGGCGAGGGCGAGCGGCATGACGGCGCGGATGCGCCGCCAGCCCGTGACGAGCAGGAGCAGCAGCGGCGCGCCCGCCGTCCACGCGAGGCTCGCGAGCAGCCAGAGGACGTTGGTGACTGGCGCGGCGCTGATCGCGCCCCGGAGCCCCTGGACGAGCAGGGTCGCCAGCGCCATGGCCAGCGCGCCGCCCACCAGGTATACGGCGCCGAGGCGCATGCTCTCGCGCCGGTCGAGGACGAGCAGGACCATCAGCGCCGGGAGCACCGGCCACGTGTTGACCCAGAATTGCGCGAACACGCTGAGGGGCGCGGCACCGCTGCCGGCGGCGACCTGCATCCCCGTGATGACCAGCGCGTGCGCCGCGGCGGCGAGGGCATAGACGAGCACGAGGCGCCGCCGGCCCGGTGCGCTCACGGCGCGCGCCCGCGGCGGCGCGCCCGCACCGACCTCGAAGATCGCGAACGCGAGGCGGTGGGCCGGGTCGTCCTCGGCGGGGAGTGGGGGCCCAGGCACGGGCGTGGCCGGAGCGGGGGCGGGTCCGGGGGCGGAGCCTCCGCGCCGCGCCATGAGCGTGCGGACGTCCCGGCGGAACCACCGGAGCCCGAGCCACGACAGGAGCGCCGCGTCCAGGACGGCGATGACGAAGTAATAGGCGAGCTGGCCGGAGAGGAGGCTGTCCATGTCCCCGGCCGGTACTATACTGCCCCTGCCGCCACGCCATGGACGCGACCTCGCCAGACGGACCGCCGGGCCTGCCGTCGACGCGGCTCGGACGGGCCGTCGTCTTCGCGGGCATCGTGTGGGCGGTGGCCTTGAGTTTCGTCGGGTTCGAGCTCGTGCTGCAGCGCGGGATGGATCTGCTCCTCGCGCGGCCGGCCCTGGCGCCGTCCCTGGCCCTGTCCCGGGCCGCGCGCGAGGCGAGGACCTGCGTGGTCGGGCCCGGCGACCGCGCCGCCGTCCCCGCCGATCTCGCCAGCTCCCGCGAGGCCCGGCTCGGGGCCTGGCTCCTCGGGCTCAAGCTCGGGCGGGACGCGCTGGCCCGTCAGTACCCCTCGGTCGACCGCGACACGCTCGCCGCCGGGCGGGCGGACGCCGAGATCCTGGCGCAACGCCTCGGCGTGCCGGTGTGGTCGCCCTTCACGCCCCGGCACGCCGCCGCGGCCAACACGGAGTTCATCGCGTTCGTCGAGTCCGACCCGAGCGGAACGGCGCGCCAGCTCGCCACCGCGTACCAGCCGGGCCTCTGCCATCTCTACAAGCTCGGCGCGCTCTGGGGATACGCCTCCCTGGTCCGGCCTGCCCTCGCGGGGGACCGGGCGCCCTTCGCCGCCGAGCTCCGCCACCACGCGCTCGAGGCGGGCCTTCCGGCCGCCCTCTGGGCGCCCATGCTCGAGGGCCCGCCGCGCCGGGCGCCGGCCCCGGAGATCGCCGCGGCGTCGGCCGCGCTCACCCAGCGCGTGAGCGACGCGCTGATGCGGCCTCCGGCGCGGCGGTGAGCCCGGGGGCCGGGGCGCGGCGTGATATGCTTCGCCGCGGGCGCCGGCGCCGGCCGCCTTGGGAACCCGGGCAGACATCCATGAGCGGCAGCGAGCGATCGTTGGCG
>DATKEI010000200.1:0-6803 GCA_035544455.1 Binatia bacterium
ATCCTCGCTCTGGCAGCGGATGAAGCGGTCACCGAACACGCGCGTCTCGTCACCCACGATCTTGAAGGCGAACGCCTTCTCGTACCACTCGGCCGTCTTGCGCGGGTCGGGCGACTTCAGGTGGATGTGGTTGATCCGGTACGGCATTGTGCTCTCCTCTCGAGTGAACGTCCTGGCTGCCGGGGGAAGATTACCGCCGCTCGCGCGCCAGCGCCACGCCGGCCGCGAGCGCGAGCCGCCTGGAGCCGTCCATGACCGGTGCCATGGGTCGCGCGGTGCCGCGGCGCATGGCGCCGACCCATCGCGCGGATGGCACTGCACATCCGCTGAACGCGGCGGCCCCGGGTCCCGGCCCGCGGGGCTCCGGTCCGAGCCCTGGCTGGCGAGGGAGGGCTGCCGGCCGGAGCGGGCGGGGACGAACCGCCTCACCCCTCGGCGCGGACGATCAGGCAGTCGAGCGCCGACGCGCCCCGCCCGTCCGCCAGGACCGCCAGCGGGTTGATCTCCACCTCGACCACCTCCGCGCGGAAATCCCCGATGAACCGCGAGAGCGCCGCCGCCGTGCGGGCGACCGCGCCGATATCGCCGACCGGCCGGCCGCGGAAGCCCTTCAGCAGCGTGGCCGCCCGCGTCTCGTCCAGCATCTCCCGCGCCTCGGCTTCGCCGACCGGCGCCAGCCTGATGGCGACGTCGCGGTAGACCTCGACCAGCACGCCCCCGCCGCCCACCACCACGACCGGGCCGAACTCGCGGTCCACCCGCGCGCCGACCAGGATCTCGGCGACCGGCGCCACCATCTCCTGAACCAAGGTGCCCAGCAGCCGGCCGCCGACGGCGCCCGCCCGGTCGGCGATCTCGCCCGCCGCCGCGCGCACGTCGCCCTCCGAGCGCAGACCCACCCGCACCAGGCCGGCCTCGGTCTTGTGCAGCACGCCCTCCACCAGGCCCTTCAGGACGACGGGGAAGCCGAGGGAGCGGGCGGCGTTCACGGCGTCCTCCTCGCCGGACGTCAGGACCTCGCGCGGGCCGGCGATGCCGTACGCCGCCAGCACCGCGCGCGCATCGTGCTCCGGCAGCCCGCGGCCCGGGGGTGCCTGGGCCAGGCGCTGGCGCGCGTCGGCGACCGAGCCCGGGGCGGTGGGCGCGGGAGGCTGCGACGGGGGCGTCGTGGCCCAGCGCGTGTAGCGGGCCACCGCGGCCAACCCCTCGAAGGTTCCGCGCAGGCAGGGCACGCCCGCCTCGCGCCCCACCGCCTCGTACGCGGGGTGGAACTCGGTGGCCAGGTTGGACACGACGGCCAGCGGCTTGCCCGCGGCGCGGGCGCCCTCGGCCACGCCGCGGAACAGATTGGCGTACCGCGTGGCCTGCTGCTCGGCCAGGCCGCGCGGGGCGTCCTGCAGCAGCACCAGCGCGCCCACTGCGGGCTCGCCGCCCATCAGCTCCGCGCAGCGCCGCGCGATGGCCGGGTCGTAGAGCCCGGCCCAGGTCAGGTCCAGCGGGTTTCCGGCATGGGCGAAGTCGGGCAGCAGCGCGGCGATCTCGCGGGAGGCGTCCGGCAGCGCGGGCAACTCCAGCCGGGCCGACTCGGCGATGTCGAGCGACAGGGCGATCTCGCCGCCGGAGGGGCTCAGCACGGCCACCCCGGGCGCGGCGGGGCGCGGCTGGGGGGCGGATACGAGCGCCGCCATCTCCATCAGCTCGTCGAGCGAGTTCACCCGCATGACGCCGGCGGCGCGGAAGGCGGCCTCGCACACCGCGTCCTCACCCGCCACCGCGCCGGTGTGGGCCATCACCGCCCGGCGGCCCCGCTCCGACCGGCCGGACTTTACCACGATGACCGGCTTGCCCAGCGCGCGGGCCCGGCGGGCGGCGGCGATGAACCGCTGGGCGTGGCGGAGCTGCTCGAGGAAGGCGATCACCGCCGTCACGTCGGGGTCGTCGGCCAGCGCCTCCAGGTAGTCGGCGGCGGTCGTCACCGCCTCGTTGCCGGAGGTGATCAGGTAGGCCAGCCCGAAGCCGCGCCCCGCGTTGAGCAGGGCGATGCCCACCGAGCCGCTCTGGGCGATGACGGCCACGCCACCGCGCGCGACGCCGTCGGGCACGGTCGTTCCCCACAGCGCCGCGGAGCCGGCGAACGAGATCAGCCCCAGGCAGTTGGGGCCGCAGAGCGCCATGCCGGCCTCCGCGCAGATGGCGGCCATCTCGCGCTGGGCCTCCACGCCCTCGGGGCCGGCCTCGCCGTAGCCGCTGGACAGCACGGCGGCGCCGGCGGCGCCCCTGGCCGCGGCCTGGCGCAGGGCGCTGGCCACGCCGTCGCGGGGGACGGCCACGAACACGGCGTCCAGGGGCTCGGGGATCGAGGCCAGGTCCGGGTACGTGGGCCGGTCGAGCAGCGTGGGCCGCCGGGAATTGACCAGGTAGGTGCGGCCAGCGTAGCCCACGGCCTGCAGCGCGAGCCACGCGTTGAGGCCGGGGCCGATGCGGTCGGAGGCGCCGACGATGGCGATGGTCGCCGGCCGGAGCATCCGCGCCAGCGGGGAGCGGGCGGCGGGCATCACAGGTCCTGGAAGTTCGGCTCGCGCTTCTCGAAGAAGGCGCGCGGCCCCTCGTGCGCGTCGGGGTGCGCGAACACCTGTGCGCACAGCTCCTCCTCGTAGCGCACCATGTCGTCCCACGAGTGGCGGAGGTTGAAGGCCACCGCCCGGCGGATCGCCAGCAGCGCCTGGGGCGATCCCTTGGCTATGCGGGTGGCCACCTTGCGCGCCTCGTCCATGAGGGCGGCCCGGGGCACGACCCGCGACACCAGTCCCAGCTCGTAGGCGCGCTGGGCGCCGAAGTTCTCGCCGGTGAGCAAGAGGTCCAGCGCGTTGCCGCGGCCGATCAGGCGGGGCAACCGCAGCAGCCCCATCCCCCAGCTCGGCACGAGGCCCAGGTGGGCGTCGCCCGCGCGGAAGACGGCGTTGTCGGCGGCGATGCGCATGTCGCAGGCCCAGCCCAGCGCGGTGCCGCCCCCGATGCAGTAGCCGTGGATGGCGGCGATGATCGGCGTGGGAAAGGTCTCGATCCGCTGCAGGGTCTCACGCCCCCGCTCGCGGAAGGCCTTGCCCGCCGCCGGCTCCTTCAGGCTGGATTCCTCGTTGAGGTCGGCCCCCGCGCAGAAGGCCTTTTCCCCCGCCCCGGTCAGGATGACGCAGCGGATGGCCCGGTCGCCCTCGACCTCGTCGAGCGCGCGGTGCAGGCCGTTCACCAGGCCGGTCGAGACCGGGTTGAGCGGCGGGCGGTTCAGGGTGAGGGTGGCGACGCGGTCGGCGCGCTCGAGAAGGACGAAGTCCGGGGCCATGCGATCTCCTTGGTGGTCAGGGGGTGCGGCGCTCGAGGTCGTCGGGCTCGGCCCAGAAGATGAGCCGGCGGTGCAGCACCCGCACGGCGCCGTGGAGCACCACCCCCATCAGCGCCAGCACGATGAGCACCGCGAACATGCCCGCGATGTCCATGTTGAAATTGAACTGCAGGAGCAGCATGCCCAGCCCCTTCTTGGCGCCGACGAACTCGCCGACCAGCGCGCCGGTGATGGACAGCACGATGGCCACGTTGAGCCCGGCGAAGATGAAGGGCAGGGCGTTGGGGAAGCGCACGATGCGGAAGATCTGCCACTCGGAGGCCACGAGCGACCGCATCAGCTCGATCTTCTCGGCCTCGACGGTCGTGAAGCCGATCATCGCGTTGATGAGCACCGGGAAGAAGGCGATGATGGTGGCAATCGAGATCTTGGAAGCGATACCGAAGCCCAGCCAGACCACCAGCAGCGGGGCCAGGGCCACCTTGGGCAGCGCCTGCAGCGCCACCAGGTAGGGGAGCAGCGCCCGTTCCAGCAGGGCCGAGCGCGTGATGACGGCGGCGCACACGATGCCCGCCGTGGACCCCAGGCCGAAGCCGGCCAGGGCCTCCCACAGGGTCACCAGCAGGTTGTCCAGGATGAGGCCGCGCGCCATCTGCTCCACGAGCGCCACGGCTACCGCCGAGGCCGGGGGCAGCAGGAGGTCGGACACTCCCAGGAGCGGCGGCAGGAACTCCCAGGCCGCCAGCAGTAGCGCGCCCGCGGCCAGCGGCGGGCCCCACCGCCGGCCGGCCCCCACGGCGCCGGGGCGGCGCGACACCCGCGCGGGTCCCCTGGCGCTCACACCGGATTCTCCGCCGGCCGGAGCGCGTCGAAGTGGGCGCGCACCACGGCCACCACCGCCAGAAATTCCGGGTCGAACCGGGTGCCGCCGGTCCGGGGCCGCGCCACCTTCACGTCGAGGATCTCCCGGATGGCCCCCGGCCGGGCCGACATGACCACCACCCGATCGGCGAGGAACACCGCCTCGTCGATGGAATGGGTGACCAGGACGACGGTCTTGCGCTGGGCCTGCCAGATGCGCAGCAATTCCAGATTCATGCTCTCGCGGGTCATGGCGTCCAGCGCGCCGAACGGCTCGTCCATCAGCAGGATGGCCGGGTCGTGCATGAGCGCGCGGGCGATGGCCACGCGCTGCCGCATCCCGCCCGAGAGCTCCATCGGGTACTTGTCGCCGAATCCCCGCAGGCCGACCAGATCCAGCAGGTCCCCGGCCCGGCGGGCGGCGCGGGTGGCGTCCCCGCCGATGACCTCGGCGGGGACCAGCACGTTCTTGCTGACCGTGCGCCAGGGCAGCAGCACCGCATCCTGGAAGCACATGCCGATGTCGCGCCGCGGCCCGTCCACCGGCCGCCCGTCGATGCGCACCCGGCCGGCCGTCGGCGGCACCAGGCCGGCCACGATGCGCAGAAGCGTGGACTTGCCGCACCCGCTCGGCCCCACGATGGTGACGAGCTCGCCGGACGCTACCGCCAGCGCGACGGGCGCTAGCGCCTCGACGTCCTCCCCCGACCGCGCGCGGAACGTCTTGGCGACGTCGCGGACGTCGATGAGCGCGTCGCCGCTCACTTCCAGCCCGTGGCCTGCTCCCGCACCCTGGCGGCGTCGAACTCGTTGATGCGCGGGATGAAGCGGTCGGTGTAGTACTCCGCCACGTCCAGCTTCTTTGCCACCAGCCCGTTGTCGTACAGGAAGTCCTGGGTGCGCACCCATTCGTCGCGGCTGAAGGCGCCCCACTTCGGCACGGCCCGGCCGTCGATGCGGTACTTGTCGGCCCGCGCCTTCAGCACGTGGATGGCCTCGGCCAGCGCCCGGTCCTCGGGGATGCCGGTGGGCTTGGACGCCGGGTAGCGGGCCCAGTGGATCTTCACCGCCGCCTCGGGGTTGGTCAGCGTGAAGAGCGTGGCCTTGGCGATGCCCTGGGCCAGCTTCACGACGGCGTCCGGCTGCGCCTCCACGAACTCCTGGTTGGCGATGATGGTCAGCGCCAGGAGCTGTCGCGACAGGTCCGAGCTGAAGTGGCGGAACTTCGCGCCGTGGTTTTCCATGATGGCGTAGCCCCAGTCCCAGTAGGCCAGGGCGTCCACCCGATTCTGCTTCACGGCGTGCACGGCCTGGGCGCCCTGGCCGATCGGCACCCAGCTCACGTCCTTGTCCGGATCGAGCCCCTCGCCCTTCACCACCGCCTTGGCGAACGGCACTGCGCCGCTTCCCAGCGACAGCACGCCGATGGACTTGCCCTTCAGCTCTTTGATGCTGGTCACCGGGCTGTCGGCGGGGACGGCGATCGTGTAGATGCCCTCCCGGGTGTGGTTGTAGACGGCGACGATCTTCGCTCCCTTCTGTCGCCCGATGATCAGGGGCTCCACCGTGCCCATGGTGGCGTGGGCCGTGCCCGCGATGACGAGCTGAGCTGCCGCCGTGGAGCCGCTGGCCGGCTGCACGTCGACGTCGAGCCCCGCCTCCTTCCAGTATCCCAGCGCCAGCGGCACCGAGGAGTGCGGCGCCTGGGCCACGTCGGGCGCCGGAGAGGTCAGCAGGTACGTGACCTTGGTCTGGGCGTCGGCCGCGAGGGCACCGGGGCCGGTGGCGAGCAGGACAACGAGCAGCAGGGACCAGGCGATTCTCATCGTGAACTCCCTCTCGGCGTCACGGGCCGGATGCGCGCGGCCGCGGGCGGCACACGCGTGGTTAACGCAGGCATCTGCACAGGATCGGGCCATGGGTCATCGGAGAACGCGCGTAGGACGCCGATGCTACAGGCGCCCTGCCGCCGCTGGCAAGCGCCCCCTTTCCAGGCGACTCGGCACGAGAGCGCCCGCTCAGTGAACGAACCAGGAACGCCGCAGGGTTCCTTGACGATGCCGGGCCAGGCAGGCAGTACGGCCCCGGCCGACGGCGGCATTGTTCGCGCCGAGCCGTCCGCCGCCAGGTGCGGGCGGGGAGGTCCCCGTGGCCGGGAACAGGCCTTGTGTCTGCCCACCCTCGCGAGCAGGGCTTGCCCGGGTCGCCTGTGTTCGCGCTGCCCCGCCCCTCGATGCGATCACCGCCCGCGGGTGATCACGCGGCCGGGGAGGATCTCGTGCGGATCTTGACAGAGTTCGGCGCCGATGGTACCAAGCGCTAACCCTTGACGAGACCGTCGCGACCGGGCACGGAGCCCTGGAAGCATCGAGCGCGGCACGGCCTCGGCCTCGTGCTGTGCACGCCTTCGCGCTCGCCACTGGCCGGTGCCGCCCAGGATGCTCCCTCGACCCATGGCGGCGCGCACGGAAAGGAGTCCAGCCCATGACCATGTCCCGTCTCGTGCCCGCGGCGCTCGCCCTCGTCCTCGCGGTGGCCCTGCCCGCGGTCGCCCAGGCGCAGCCCCGCACGGGCGGCGTCCTCAAGGCCGCCATGATCGGGG
>DATKEI010000201.1:0-7106 GCA_035544455.1 Binatia bacterium
CGAGGCCGAGATCGGCGAGGACCTCGCGGGTGTGTTCGCCGAGGCGCGGGGCCGGCCGCCGGATGGCGGGCGGAGTGGCCGAGGCCCGGAAGGGCGGGGCGAGCATGCGCACCCGGCCGTGGCCGGGCTGGTCGACCTCGGCGATGAGGCCGAGGTGCCTGACCTGGGGGTCGTCGAAGACCTCGTCGAACTCGTACACGGGGCCGGCCGCGACCGCGGCTGCCTCGAAGCGCTGCGCCCACTCGGCGGTGTCGCCCTCGCCCAGGATTGCTTCCACCCGCGTCTTGAAGGCGGCGTGGTTGGCCAGCCGGTTGGCATTGGTCCTGAACCGCGGATCGTCCGCCATCTCGGGATCCCCCAGGCCGTCGCAGAAGCGACTCCACTGCTCCGGATTCATCAGGACGACGTTCAGCCAGCCATCGCGCGTCCGGAAGGCCTCCGCCGGCGTGAGGTTCGGGTTGCGGTTGCCTTCGCGCCCGGGCCGGATGCCGGTGTCGAGGTAGATCGCGACCGGATCGGGCAGGAGCCCGAGGGTCGAGGCGAGCAGGCTGATGTCCAGGTGCTGGCCCTGGCCGGTCCGGAAGCGGTGGACGAGGGCGGCGTTCACGGCGCCGAAGGCGGTGAGGGCGGCGGCGAGATCGGCTACCGAGCCCCCGACCTTGTTGGGCGGGGTGCCGGGCGGCCCGGTCAGGGCCATGATGCCGCTCATGCCCTGGGCGATGGTGTTGTAGCCGGGGCGCCGGGCCAGCGGACCTGTCTGCCCGAAGCCCGTCACCGAGGCGTAGACCACCGCTGGATTGTCGGCGCGCACGGCCTGGTAGCCAAGCCCGAGGCGCGCGGCCACGCCGGGCAGGAAGTTCTCGATCACCACGTCGGCGCGCCGGCAGAGGTCGAACACGACGCGCTGGCCCTCGGGGTGCTGCAGGTCGACGGCGATGCCGCGCTTGTTGCGGTTCACCGCCGCGAAGGGCGCGCTCATCCCCGAGTCGCCGCCCCGCAGGAAGCGCAGGTCGTCTCCGCGCCCCGGCCGCTCGACCTTGACGACGTCGGCGCCCAGATCGCCCATCAGCATGGCGCAGTACGGTCCCGCGATGACGCGGGACAGGTCCACCACCCGGATCCCGCTCAGCATGCGGGCTCCGATCCCTGCTCTCCCGCGATGAACCTGGCACTCCGCATCTGGTCGGCGGCAATGGCCTGCTCCATCGGGCTGGCCGCGCGCCCTCCGTACTCTCGCGGCCAGCTCATGCCGACGAACCCGGCCTCGTGGAGCATGCGGTGCCAGGCTCGGCGCTCGTCCAGCGTCGTCAGCTCCTCTCGTGGGGTGTGGGCCGTAAACCACCGTCGGGTCGCATCCCGGAACGCTCGATCCTCGGGCGAGTAGCTCAGGTCCAATGGGGCCTCCTGGCGGTCGGGCGGTGACTCGTTCTAGCACGCGCTGCGGAAGGCCAGCAAGGCGCGGTACTCCACGCCCCAAAATTGAGATGCAGCTACGGATATTGTCGAGCAGGCGCAAGTGGAAGGCCTGCTGTGTGCAGCAGGGCCTTGCATTTCCGCCGGTTTGGCGCTGGTACGGCGATTGCTGCCTCCTGAGACCGACAATGACCGCCACTACACCCGGCCCGGAGCACAGCCAGGGCGTGCCCCCAGCGCGAGGACGATCGGCCCCGGGCCGCCGTTGCCGGCGGCTGGCTGTCGCCCTCTGGTTCGGTTCGGCGCTCGCTCTGGCTGGCGCTGGTTATGGAGCCTGGGCGGGGGTCGGCCCCGAGGTGACAGGCGTCGGTGTGGCCGCCGCGGGGCTCGGCCTGGCCGGCGCGGTCGCCATCCGGCGCATGTCCCGCGCCGGGTCGGGGGGCGCGCGGGTACCGGACCCGTCCCCCGGTGGCGAGGTCCCGCGGGCCGGCCGCGCCGGCGAGAGCGGCTCGACGCTCGGAACCCTCTCGAGCATCCTCGGCAACCTCGAGCGCCTTGCCAGCGATCTCGATGGGCTCGCCCTCCGGCTCCACCATACCCAGCGCGAGCTCAGGTCCGCCAGCGCGCAGCTCCAGGAGTTCTCGTTCCGGGACGAGGTCACGCGCACCTACAACCGGCGGTTCTTCTCGATTCGCCTGGAGGAGGAGGTCTCGCGCCATCGCCGTTTCGGCCATCCCGTGGCGGTGGCGCTGCTCGACGTCGACAACTTCAAGAGCATCAACGACGAGCTGGGCCACGCCGCCGGCGACGCGACTCTGCGCGAGGTGGCCGAGGTCCTGCGCCAGCAGTCGCGGGGTATCAACGTGATCTGCCGGTACGGCGGCGACGAGTTCGCCGTGCTGCTCGTGGAGACCGACGCGACGGGTGCCCGCGTCTACGCGGATCGGCTGCGGGCCGCCCTGGCCGAGTTTCCCTTCGCCCATCGGCGCCGGGTGACGTTCAGCGTGGGGATCGCCGCGCTCCCGCTCGACGCGGCCCTGACGGCCGATGACCTGGTGCGGGTGGCCGACGACGCCCTGTACACGGCCAAGCGGGCGGGCAAGGACCGCGTGGTTGCGGCGCAGCCCGCGGACAGGGACAGGGCGCGGCTTCCCGCATGGGAGAAAGCATGACGCGCGGAACCATGATCCGGGCGAGCGACAGCCTCGCCGTCGATGACGATCCCGAGATCGGCGGGCCCCTCCGGGTGTTCCTCGGCGAGCATCGTGTGCCACGCGGCGCCGAACGCGCCGAGGACTGCACGTGGCGCGCTCCCTCGGTGGAGCCGCTGGCGAGCGCGGTGTGAGCCAGGCGCGCCACGCGAGCACCGATCCGGTAGACCGCGTCGCGGTTGTGCGCTAATGTGGGGTGCCTGATCCGTTTCGCGGGGAGGCCGATTCTCGCATGCCCGACATCGCCGCGATCCTCAGGACCGCCGTGGAGAAGAACGCCACGGACATCCACCTCCAGGCCGGTGTGCCGGCCATGTACCGGATCAACAAGCGGCTGGCGCCGGTGGGAAGCGAGCGCCTGAGCGCCGAGGACATCGAGCAGATGCTCTTCGGCATGATGACCGAGGCTCAGCGCAAGATCCTGCGCGAGCGGATGGACTGCGACTTCTCCTATGGCGTGTCCGGGCTCGCCCGCTTCCGCGTCAACGTCTTCCACCAGCGCGACAGCCTGGCCGCGGCCATGCGCCTCATCGCCTTCCAGATCCCGCCGCTCGAGACGCTCGGCGTGCCCCCCGCCGTCGTGGAGCTGACCCGCCTGCGCCGCGGGTTCGTGCTCGTCACTGGCTCCGCCGGCAACGGCAAGTCGACCACCCTCGCCGCCCTGATCGACCGCATGAACCAGGAGCGCGCGCTGCACATCGTGACGCTCGAGGACCCGATCGAGTATCTCTTCCAGCATCGCTCCAGCATCGTGGTGCAGCGGGAGATCGGCACCGACGCCATCACCTTCGAAGGCGCGCTCCGCGCCGCTCTGCGCGAGGATCCGGACGTCATTCTGGTCGGGGAGATGCGGGATCTGCAGACGATCGAGGCGGCGCTGACCGCAGCCGAGACCGGCCATCTGGTGTTCGCGACCCTGCACACGAAGACGCCGGCCCAGGGGATCGACCGCATGGTGGACGTCTTCCCGTCGCACCAGCAGCGCCAGATCCAGATGCTCCTGGCCAACGTGCTGCACGGCATCCTGACCCAGCAGCTCCTGGTGCGCAAGGAGGGGGACGGCCTGGTCCTGGCCTGCGAGCTGCTGATCGCCACCCCTGCCGTCCGCAACATGATCCGCGAGGGCAAGACCTTCCAGATCCAGACGATGCTCCAGACCGGCACCGCTTCGGGCATGATCACCATGGAGCAGTCGCTCCGCGGCCTGGTCGAGCGCGGCCTCATCACCTACGACGACGCGCTCGACCACGCCTTCGACCCCCGGGAGCTGGAGCGCCTCATAGGCCGCTAGTGTCCGAGTCGAACGTTCGGTAACTCACGGCGCCGGGTGGGGGTGGGGGTCCTCCCCGCGGGACCGCCCCCACCCCGCCCGGCGCTTTGTCGGCACATTTCTGACTCAGGACGCTAGCCTGCGCAGCACCCCCCGCGACCCCGGTGATTGGTCGGGGTGCGCGAGGTCAGCGCTCGACCACGATCCCGGGGTAGCCGCGCTCGGCGAGACGCCGGGCGGCGGTCCGGGCCGCCTCGCGGTCGGGATACACGCCCACTCGCACGCGATACATCGCCTCGCCGCCGACGGCGGCCGCGCTGATCGCAACCCCGGCCGGGCCGAGGTCGCGCTCGATCGCGTCGCGGAGGCTGGAGGCCCGCGCGCGGTCGACGAACGAGCCGACTTGTACCACATAGCCCACGGCGACGTCGGGGCCGGCCGGGCCGGGGCTCGCCGAGGCGGGCACGGACACGACGCGGACGAGGGCCGGGATCACCCCGGGGCCGATGCTTCCGACGGCCCGGGCGGCGGCGTACGAGAGGTCGATGATCCGCCCATCGACGAAGGGGCCGCGATCATTGATGCGGACCTCGACCGAGCCCTCCGTGGCCCGGTTCACGACGAGGACGCGGGCGCCGAAGGGCAGGGACCGGTGCGCCGCGGTGAGGTCGTGCATGTCGTACACCTCGCCACTGGCCGTCCGGCGACCGTGATACGGCACGCCGTACCACGAGGCGAGCCCGGCCTGCTCATCTCCTGGCCGAGCGGTGGGGCCGCCCGGTTCCCCGGGCGAGGCGCCCGGGAGCCGGGGGAGCCCGGAGATCCGCGGCTCGCCCGGTGGCGCCAGGACCGGGCGGGAGCACGCGGACAGGGCGATCAGGGCCAGGGGAACCAGCCAGGCGGCTGCCGGACGTCGCATGGTGGCCCCCATCCTGCCACCCCGATGCCCTCTTCAGGAAGTTCGACGGCGCCCCCGGTTGCCTCTTGTGTTCGCCCGGGATTCCTGCTAGTGAGAGGCCACGCCGGGGCGGGTCGGGCCGGTGCCGATGCGTTCTCGTCCACAACCTGTTGCCGTCAGCAGGGGCGACGGCTATCCACCCGGATCAGCGGCCGGGCCGGCCCGGGTAGGCCCAGGCCCGGCGAGGGCCGCGAGCTCGATGAGGCTCAAGCGAGAGGCGATCGAGCAGCTCATGGCCGGGCGGCCGCCCGGTACCCGTCTCGAGGAGGTGCTCGAGGTCTTCGAGGTGTTCGCAAGCGGCACGCTGAGCGATGAGGTCTACATCCTCGACGACGTCGCGGGCAAGCGCATCGCCATCGCGCCCGCGGCGCTCAAGGCGAAGTACCGGAAGGAGTGACGACCATGGCCATCATCACCATCTCCCACGAGATCGGGGCCGGGGGACCGGAGATCGGGCAGTCGCTGGCCGAGCGCCTCGGCTACCACTGTGTCGGGCCGGAGCTCATCTCGGACGCGGCGCGGCGCTACGGGCTCCTCGAGGAAAAACTGACCCATCTCGACGAGGCCAAGCCGTCGCTGTTCGAGCGCTTCGACGCCGAGACGCGGCGCTACATCACCGTCATCCAGACGGCCCTGTACGAGTTCGCCGAGCGGGACAACGTCATCCTGCTGAGCCGCGGCAGCCAGTGGCTCCTGCGCGGCATTCCCCACGTGCTGCGCGTCCGCGTGATGGCCCCGTTCGACCTCCGGGTGAAGCGGCTCTCGAAGAAGATGGCGGGCCAGCTTGGCGAGCAGACGAACCCGCGCACCGTCAACGAGATGGCCCGGCGCGACGACGCCGAGAAGCAGGGGCGGATGCGCTACCTGTACGAGGTCGACATCCGCGATGCGCAGCTGTACGACCTCGTCATCAACACCGAACGCATCTCGGTGGACAGCGCCGTCGACCTGATCGGCCGCATGGCCACCCGGTCGGAGCTGGTCACCTCGCCCGCGGGCAAGCAGGTCGTGGCCGACCGGGCGCTCGCCTCACGCGTGCAAGTGGCCCTGGCCACCCACCCGGAGACGCGCAAGTACCGGATCTCCGTGGAGGCGCGGGAAGGCGTGGTGAGCCTGGAGGGCACGGCGGCGCTGGACGAGGCCACCGACGTGGCCCGCGGCGTCGATGGCGTCCGGGAGGTCAAGACCCAGCAGGTCGACATCCCGCCGATCCCGCCGTTCGTGGCCTGACGTCCTGCTCCACGCCCGCGCCGCGCGGGCGGGTCGCCGCTACTTGCGGGGGGGCGTCGGCCGGGAACCGGTCGCGCCCGTCCCGCGCTTGCTCTCGTCGGGTACCTCGCCCACCGTGGCGGGGATCTCGACCTTCTTCTTGCTTCGCATCACCTCGAGGGTGACCGTCTTGCCGACCCGTGTCTCGGCGACCAGCCGCTGCAGGTGCCGGTAGTCGTCCACCCGCGTCTTGTCGTAGGCGACGATCACGTCGTTCTGCCGAAGGCCAGCCTTTGCTGCAGGTCCGTCGGGCATGGTCGATGCCACCAGCGCTCCGGCCTTGTCGCTGACGCCAAGGGTCTCGGCGAGCTCCGCCGACAGAGGCTGGAGCCCGAGGCCCAGCCAGCCGCGGACCACCTTGCCCTGCTCCATGAGTTGCTCGGTCACACGCTTCACCATGTTGATCGGGATGGCGAAGCCGATGCCCTGCCCGGCCGCCACGATGGCGGTGTTGATGCCGACGACCTCGCCCTTGAGGTTCAGGAGCGGCCCCCCGGAGTTGCCGGGGTTGATGGACGCGTCGGTCTGGATGAAGTTCTCGTACGTGGCCACGCCGACATCGGACCGGCCGATGGCGCTGATCACGCCCACGGTGACGGTCTGGTCGAGGCCAAACGGGTTGCCGATGGCCACCGCCCACTCGCCCACCTTCAAGGCGTCCGAATCGCCGAGCGGGGCCACTCGCAGCTCGTGGTCGGGCTCGAACCGGACCAGGGCGAGATCGGTCTTCGGGTCGGTGCCCATCACCTTACCCCTGTACTCGTGCTTGTCGCTCAGGCGGACGGTGATCTCGTCCGCCCCCTTGATGACGTGGAAGTTGGTGAGGACGAGCCCGCGCTTGTCGATGATGACGCCGGAGCCCAGGCTCGGCATCCGGAACTCGCCCCGCGGCCCCTGAGGCGCCTCGGAGCCGAAGAACTGCTTGAAGAAGTCGCGGAAGAACTCGTCGTCGCCGCCCGGAGGGGGCAGCGGGGACTGCCGGGCC
>DATKEI010000202.1:0-6897 GCA_035544455.1 Binatia bacterium
CATCGCGTCCGGGATGGCAAAGGTCTCCGCCTCCTCGGCGAGCGCCTGCTCGGCGCATCCTCCGTAGGCGAGGATGGCCATCACGCGGTCGCCGGGCGTGTAGCGGGTGACGCCCTCGCCGCAGCGCGCGACCACGCCGGCGGTCTCGAGACCCGGGCTGAACGGGAAGGGCGGCTGCGTCTGGTAGCGGCCGGCGACCATGATGGCATCGGCGTAATTCACGCCCGTCGCCTTGACGTCGATCAGCAGCTGACTGGGTCCGGGAGTGGACGGCGCGACGTCCTCGAGCGTCAGGTCGTCGACGGACCCCCACGCGCGACAGATCACGGCCTTCATGGCCGGGAAGCATACACGGGTGCGCCGGCCGGCTTGCGGTGGACCGGTCGCCGATGCAGACTGCGGGGGCCGTTGATCCCGACCCCGGCGGAGGAGCGACGACCATTCAGCCCGTGCAGGTTCACATGCGAGTGCCGGGGACGGCGCCGATGCCGCCGCTCATGCGGCTCATCCAAGACGTGGAAGCGGCCGGCTTCGACGGCGCCGGCATTCTCGACAGCCAGCTCCTGTCGCGCGACGCCTTCGTGGTGCTCGCGCAGGCCGCCACCCAGTGCCTGCGCACCGTGCGCGCGCTGCTCGCCGGCGAGAGCGTCGACTTCGGCGGCACGCCGGCGGCGGCCGGGAGCGAGGCGGGCTAGCGTGCGCGTCGTGGTGACCGGCGCGGCCGGCCGCCTGGGGCTCGCGGTGCTCGCCGAGCTCTGCGGCGAGCACGACGTCGTGGCGTTCGATCGGGTCCGGCCGGCCCGGGGCGACGGGGCGCGCGTCAGGCTCGGCGATCACGGTGACCTCGGCCAGATCGTCGGGGCGATCAAGGGCGCCGACGTCGTCGTGCACCTGTCGGCCATCACCTACCCGGGCCTGTGGGCCGAGGAGGTGCAGTTCGCCTCGAACGTCGTGGGCGCCTTCAACGTGGCGGAGGCCGCCGCCTTGGTCGCGGTGCCGAAGCTGGTGTTCGCCAGCAGCCCGTCGCCGCTCGGCTTCGTGGCGCCACGCGACACCTTCCGACTGGCCTACCTGCCGGTCGACGAGGACCATCCCCTGGCGCCCCACAACGCCTACGGCCTGTCCAAGCTCGTCACCGAGGAGATCCTCCGAGCCTGGCAGCGGCGCACGGGGGGGGCGGCCCTGGCGCTCCGACCCTGCTACATCATCACGCCCGAGGAGCGCGACACGCGGGTGCGGCCACGGCTCGAGCGCCCGGAGCTCGCCGCGGGCAATCTGTTCAACTATGTCGACGTCCGCGACGCGGCGGCCGCCTTCAGGCTGGCGGTGGAGCGCGATCTGCCCGGGTTCAGCCTCTTCTTCGTCGGTGCCGCCGACAGCCTTGCCCGCGCCCCGCTCGCGGAGCTGCTGCCACGCTACTATCCAGGCACCGAGGCGCTGGCGGCGCCGCTGACGGGCGCGCAGCCGGCGATCTCCAGCGCACGGGCCGAGCGGGCGCTCGGCTACCGCGCCCGCCACAGCTGGCGCGATCTCTTTGATGCCTAGCCCCGGGCGACCCGTCCGCCCGGGCGCCGCCCACGCGAGGACAGGGCAATGGTCAAGGTGACGCTCCTGGGGACTGGCTACCCGAGGCCCAACCCGCGGCGGCGGGGCCCGAGCCAGTTGATCGAGACCGGCGACGCACGCTTCCTGATCGACAGTGGCAGCGGCGTGGCCTGCCAGCTCGTCGCGGCGGGGGTCTCGCTGCTGGACCTCCACCACGTGCTGATCACCCACCACCACTCCGATCACACCATCGACCTCGGCCACCTGCTCCTCAGTCGCTGGATCATGGGCCAGAACGCGCCGCTGCATGTCTGGGGCCCCGCCGGGACCCGGCGGTACGTCGACGACCTGCTGCGCCTGCACGACTACGACATCAGCGTGCGGCTCGAGCACCAGAGCGCCCGGCCGAGGCCGGCGGTGGAGGTTCACGAGATCGCGCCGGGGGTGATCTGGCAGTCGCCCGGGCTCCGCATCATCGCGTTCGCCGTCGAGCACCTACCGGTCACCCCGGCCTTCGGCTACCGCGTGGACGGCCCCGGGCGGTCGGTGGCGGTCTCGGGCGACACGCGGCCGTGCCAAAACCTCATCGACGCCTGCCGGGATGTTGACCTGCTGATCCACGAGTGCACGGACGTGACGACGCACGCCCTGAACCCGGGGGGCGGGTCTCCGTCCCTGGAAGTCCAGACGGCGCGGCTCGCGAGCTATCACACCCTGCCCGACCAAGTCGGCAAGGTGGCGGCCGCCGCCGGGGCCAAGACGCTGGTGCTGTCGCACCTGGTGCCGAAGACGGAGCCGGCCGAGCTGGCCCGGGTGGTGGCCCGGGACTTCGCGGGCCGAATCGTGGTGGGCGAGGACTTGGCCGAGGTATGAGAGCCGAGACGAGAGAGGAGGAACCCGCGATGCGCAGGATGACGACCACATCGATCGCGACCCTGATCGCGCTGGCGATGCTCGCCGCGAGCGCCGGGCTGGCCCCGGCGGCAGCCTTCCCGAGTAAACCCGTGACCATCGTCGTGCCGTGGCAGGCCGGCGGCGCGGCGGGGCTGCAGGCCCAAGAGCTCGGGCAGGTGCTCGGCCCCCTGCTCAACCAACGCGTACTGGTCACCTTCAAGCCTGGCGGCGCCAGCGAGACGGGCGCCATGTTCGTCAAGAACTCCACGGCCGACGGCCACACGCTGCTCCAGGCGTGGATCGCGACGCTCGTCCAGTTGCCCGTCACGAAGCAGGACCTCGGCTACAGTCCCTTCCGGGACTTCGAGTATCTCGCCTACGCGGGCGGCAATCCCGTGGTGCTGCTGGCGCGGAGCGACAGGCCCTGGAAGAGCATCGCCGACTACGTCCAGCACGTGAAGAACACGCCGGGCCAGCCTCACACCTACAGCGGCGGCCCGTCGATCTCGCTGCACTCGCTGTTCTGCGGCGCGCTGATGCAGAACGCCGGCATCCAGGTCAAGGGCGTCTACTACCAGGGCTCGGGCGCGGCGCTGCCCGACCTGCTGGGCGGCAGCATCGAGGTCTCCTGCCACTTCTTCGAGGCTATGAAGCGGTTCTCAGGCCAGGTGCGGCCGCTGGGCGTCTTCAGCAAGCAGCGGGTGCCCGGCTTCGAGGACGTGCCCACCGTCGCCGAGCAGGGCTTCAAGGCGCCGACCGTGCCGTCGTGGGCGGGCTACGTGGCGGCGGCAGGGCTGCCGGCTGGCGCTCGGGCGGCGCTGGCCGACGCGCTGCGCAAGAGCCTGACCGATCCGGCCTTCGTCAAGCGGATGCGCGACAACCACGAGACGTACGTGGAGTACAAGGGCCCCGAGGAATTCAAGCAGATCGTGAAGGAGAGCATCGAGGAGCTGCGGCCGCTGCTGCAGCGGGCCCAGTCCGGCCAGTAGCCGATGACGCTGGCGCGGCTGGAGCGGGTGGCGGGCGCCTGCGGGGCGGCGCTCGGCCTGGGCGTGTATCTCGTGGCCCGCTCGATCCCCGGTCCGCCGTCCGGCGGCTGGATGGAGGACCCGGCGTTCTGGCCCCGGATCCTGGCCGGCGCGATCCTCGTCCTGTCGGCGCTGCTGGCGCTCCGTCCGGGCGGGCCGGAGCGGGCGGTCTCCTTCGGCCGGGCGGAACGAGGCCTCCTGCTCCTGGCCATCAGCGCCGCCTACGTCTGGGCGCTGGGCTGGGCCGGGTACTTCGCGGCGTCCACGCTGTGGGTGGCCATCATCATGGTCTTGGCCGGTGAGCGCCGGTGGCCGGTGATCGTGGCCACGAGCCTGATTCTCACCGTCGCCGGCTACCTCGTGTTCTGGAAGGTCATGGTGATCGCCCTGCCCGTGGGGATTATCGACGCGCGGCTCGGCCTGGCGAGCCTCTATCGCTAAGGGAGGCGGACGCCGGTGATGGGCTGGGAGCTCGTGGCGGCCTTCGCGCGCCTGGCGGATCCCGTCAACCTGCTGGCCCTCGGGCTGTCCGTCCTGGGCGGCGTGCTGGTCGGGGTGATCCCGGGCCTCGGCCCGTTCCTGGCGATCGTCGTGCTGTTGCCGTTCACCTTCCACCTGACGCCCGACGCCAGCCTGCTGGCCCTCGTGGGCATCTTCATCGGCGGATCCTACGGCGGGGCGGTTACCGCGATTCTGCTCGGCATCCCGGGCACCCCTTTGGCGGCGGCCACGATGCTGGACGGCCGGCCGATGGCCGAGCGTGGCGAGGCGGGTCGGGCCCTGGGGCTGGCGGTGACGGCGTCGGTGTTCGGGGGGATCGTCAGCGTGGCGCTGCTCACAGCCTTCTCGCCGCTGCTGGCCCGGCTGGCCCTCAACTTCGGCCCCGCCGAGTACACCCTGCTCGGCATCCTCGGCCTGACGACGGTGGCCAGCGTGGCGCCGGGCTCCACGCTCAAGGGCCTCCTGGCGGCGAGCTTCGGCCTGCTGCTGGCGACCGTGGGCTCGGACAGCCCAACCGCCACACCACGCTTCACCTTCGGCCTGGTCACGCTCAACGCCGGGCTCGGGCTCATCCCGGTGCTGCTGGGCCTGTTCAGCATCGCCCAGGTGGTGGTCATGCTGGAGGGCGACACGAGCCGAAGCACGGCGGTCTCCGGCGTCGCCCGCTGGCCGCAGTGGCCCGCCGCCGGTGAGGTGCGGCGGCTAGCGCCCACCTACGTCAAGTCGTCCGTGATCGGCACGCTGATCGGGGCGCTGCCCGGGGCCGGCGGGGTGATCGCCGCCTTCGTGAGCTACGCCGAGGCCCGCCGGGCCTCGCGGCACCCCGAACGCTTCGGCACCGGCACCCCGGAAGGCATCGTGGCCTCGGAGGCGGCCAACAGCGCAGTGACCGGCGGGGCGCTGATCCCGACCCTCACACTGGGCATCCCCGGGGACGCGATCACCGCGGTGATCATGGGGGCGCTGTTCATCCACGGGCTCACGCCGGGCCCCAACCTCTATCGCGACCACACCGACCTGCTGGCCACGGTGTTCGTCGGCATGCTGCTGGCCAACCTGTTCATGCTCCTGATCGGCATGTACGTCGTGCGGGCGGTCGTCTATGCGGCGGGCGTGCGCGCGACGCTGGTAATCCCGGGCGTGCTGCTGATCTCCGTGCTGGCGGCTTACGCGGTGCAGACCTCAATGCTGGACGTCGGCATCATGTTCCTGTTCGGGCTGATCGGTTACCTGATGCGCAAGCTCGGGTTCCCGCTGGCGCCGGTGGTGCTTGGCATGGTGCTCGGCGAGCTGATCGAGCTGTCGCTGCGACGGGCCCTGACCGTGGCCGACGGCGACGTGCTGGCGCTGCTCACCCGGCCCTACGCGCTGGGGATCATCGGGCTGATCACGATCCTGCTCCTCTGGCCGGTGCTCGGCCGCAAGCGCTTGGCCCCGGCCACCGGCGGGGCGGAGTGAGCCCGGCCCGCGGTCAGGGCGACCGGGGCTCGGCGGCCTCCGCAACTCGGACAGGATCCGCCGCCCTTGCAGGGAAAGGTACGAACCGCTCGAAGGCGCAGTCGGCTTGCGGTGGACCGGTCGCCGATGCAGACTGCGGGGGCCGTTGATCCCGACCCCGGCGGAGGAGCGACGACCATTCAGCTCGAGCGCGGCGCCCGCCGCGCGGGCCGGCGGGTCGAGGATCTGGAGACTATCTGGGCGGTGCGGACGGCCACCGCGCCCACCACGGCGGAGGCGCGGCGGCGCGCGCGCCCGACGGCGGTGCACTGGGTGTCCACGCTCTTCATCGCTGCGCGCCTCCCCGTCCCTCCCGGCTCAGCGGCCGGTGATGTACTCGCGCAGGTGCTGGTTCTCGTCCTGCGCCTCGTCGAGCTTGGCCTTCACGAGGTCGCCGATCGAGATCATGCCCGCCACCCGCCCGGCGTCCATCACGGGCAGGTGCCGCACCCGGTGCGCCGTCACGATCCCCATCGCGGCGTCGACACCGTCGTCGGGGGCGCACACGAGGGGCTCGGGGGTCATGGCCTCGCGCACGCGGATGCGGCCGAGATCGGCGGCATGGCGCGCGCACTCGCGCAGCACGTCGCGCTCGGTGATGATGCCGGCCACCTCCCCGGCGGCGCCCCGCACCAGGAGCGCGCCGATGCGGTGCTCCATCAGGATGGCGACGGCGTCGAGCACGGTGGCGTCGGGGCCGATGTAATGCACGTGGGATCCCTTGACCTTCAGGATGTCTCGCAGTGTCATGGCGCGCACCTCCCGCGAAGGGTGACGGAGGGGCCGGTGGAACGCGATGAGAAGAGGATAGGCGCGCCCGGCCCCCCCGTCAACGCGCCCTCGGCTTGACGGGCGGAAGCGGCGGCGGTACACACAGCACAATCCCTTGACGTCGCCACGACCACACCGACAGGAAAGGACCCGTGGCAGCTCTTCGACGTCAAGCGGGACTACGCGGCCTCCATTGTGTTGTAGGAGCGGATCGCCGCGCTCGCAGCGACTTCTAGCCGGCGCTCGGAACTGGGTCGCGATGAGTCGCGGGGAAAGCGGAAGGCGAGGAAAGCAGACAAGATCCGGAAGCGGCTCATCGCGTATCGGCCTATGTTCGACGACATGCCGCCGCAGCGCCCGGTAGCGGTGGCGGAGATCGCCCGGATCACGCGGTCTGTCCGCAAACTCCAGGCGGCGAATGGCATCGACTGAGAGGACCGCACTCGTGAGCGTGGCCGTTCGCGTGCTGGAACGTGTGCTGCTCATCGGCGGGCTCGCCCTGTTCGCCTATCTGCTGTATGACCTCGGCGCGGCCACGGTGCTCGCGAATCTCCGCGTGGTCGGCTGGGGGGTCGTGCCTATGGTGCTCCAGGAGATCCTCGCCTTCCTCGCCAACGCGGCCGGGTGGCGTCTGGCCTTTTCGAGGCGGGGGCCCGCGGTG
>DATKEI010000203.1:0-21991 GCA_035544455.1 Binatia bacterium
CGCTGGCGCGGGGTGAGCACCTCGTCGAAATCGATCGGGCTGTCTCCGCGCTCGAGGAGCGCCCCGTACCGGTCCACCGATCGCGTGTTGGCGTACCGCACGTCGCCGAGGAAGCCGCAGGCCGCGGGTCCCAGCGCCAGGTATTCCCCGTGGCGCCAGTAGATCTGGTTATGGGCGGAGCGCCGGCCGGGTCGCGCGTAGTTGGAGATCTCGTAGTGTTCGAATCCGGCAGCGGCGGCGAGGCCGGCCAGCCGCCAGTACTGATCCGTCACCTGCTCCTCGGCGGGCAGCCCGCTCACGCCGGTGGCGTGCCATCGGCTGCCCTCGTCCAGGGTGAGCCCGTAGGCGGACAGGTGCTCCGGGCCCCACGCCAGCACTCCCCGAACCGACGACTCCCAGGTCCAGCCCCCGAGGCCGGGGAGCCCGTACATGAGGTCCACGCTCACGTTGTCGAAGCCGGCCGCGCGCGCGGCGTCGAAGGCGGCGCGCGCCTCCGCCGCGGAGTGCAGGCGGTCCAGGGTGGCCAGCACGGCGTCGTCGAGGCTCTGCACGCCGAGGCTGATGCGATTGACTCCCGCTGCCCGGAAGCCGGCCAGCCGCCCGGGGGACGCGCTCTCCGGGTTGCACTCGGCGGTGATCTCGGCGCCGGCGGCGAGGGCGAACGCCCCGCGCAGGTCGTCGAGGATCGCCGCCATCTCGTCGACCTCCAGGAGCGACGGGGTCCCGCCGCCGAAGAACACGGTCTCGATCGCGACCGCGCCCGTCCAGGGCGCCCGGGCGACCTGGGCGATCTCCGCCCGGAGCGCGCCGACATAGCGCGCGGCCCGGTCGCGGGCAAACGGCCCGGTGCTGAACGAGCAGTACCCGCAGCGCCGGGAGCAGAACGGCACGTGCACGTAGAGCCCGAGGCGCCCGTGGTGGGGCACCCAGCCGTCGAGGAGAGGGCGGGAGCGAACGGGCGCTACGACAGCCAATGGCCCAGCCGCCGCCAGCGCAGCCAGTGCCGGTCGCTGTTCCAGGACCAGTAGATGATGAAGGCCTTGCCCCGGATCTTCTCGCGCTTGACGAAGCCCCAGTAGCGGCTGTCCTGCGAGTTGTCGCGGTTGTCGCCCATGACGAAGTAGGCTCCGGGCGGCACCATGGTGGGCTGGCAGGCGTACTCGTAGCGACAGTGATCGGACGCCACAGCGGGGACCGAGCCGGGGCGCACGTAGCCCTCGTCGATGAGCTGCCCGTTGATGAGCACCCGGTTGTCCTTGACCTGGACCGTCTCGCCACCCACCGCCACGATCCGCTTGATGAAGTCGCGGGTCTCGTCGTTCGGGTACTTGAACACGATGATGTCCCCCCGCCGCGGCTCGCGCAGGGCGGGGAGTCGCAGGTCGGCGAGGGGCACCTCCGCCCCGTACAGGAACTTGTTGACCAGGATGTAGTCGCCGACGAGCAGGGTGCCCATCATGGAGCCGGAGGGAATGGTGAAGGCCTGCACCACGAACGCCCGGATGATCAGGGCCAGCACCACCGCGACGACGATGGCCTCGGCGTACTCGCGGACGAGCGACTTGCGGCGCGGCGTGGCCGCCAGCTCCGCGCCGGGCGGGGGGGACGTGCTTTCGGGGCGGGTCTCCGTCCGGCTCATCGCGGCCGGGCGGGTCGTCGGTCGGGCCGATTCGTCACGCCGTCGGCGGTCATCGGCGTCAGCTCTTGAGGACCGACAGGAAGGCCTCCTGCGGAACCTCCACGCGGCCCACCTGCTTCATGCGCCGCTTGCCCTCCTTCTGCTTCTCGAGCAGCTTGCGCTTGCGCGAGATGTCACCACCGTAGCACTTGGCCGTCACGTTCTTGCCCATGGCCTTGACCGTCTCCCGGGCGATCACCCGGCTGCCGATGGCGGCCTGGATGGCCACCTCGTACATCTGGCGGGGAATCACGGCCCGGAGCTTCTCGGTCAGCGCCTTGCCCTTCTCGTAGGACTTCTCCCGGTGGACGATGAGGCTCAGGGCGTCCACGGGATCGCCGTTCAGCAGGATGTCGAGCTTGACGAGATCGGACGCCCGGAACTCCCGGAACTCGTAGTCGAACGAGGCGTATCCCCTGGAGATCGACTTCAGCCGGTCGTAGAAGTCGACGACGATCTCCGAGAGCGGGAAGTCGAAGGCGATGTGCACCCGCTTGCCCACGTACTCGAGCGAGCGGTGCTCGCCGCGCTTGTCCTGGGCGAGCTTGTAGATCTCACTCATGAACTCGGTCGGCGCGAAGATCGAGCCCCGGACGTAGGGCTCCTCCATGCGCTCGATGCGGTCCGGGGGCGGGAGCTTGGCCGGGTTCTCGACCTCGAGCGTCTCGCCCTGGGTCGTCACCACCTTGAAGCGCACGCTCGGGGCGGTCACGATCAGGGAGAGGTTGAACTCGCGCTCCAGGCGTTCCTGCACGATCTCGAGGTGGAGCATTCCCAGAAAACCGCAGCGGAACCCGTAGCCCAGGGCGAGCGAGGTCTCCGGCTCGAAGGACAGCGCGGAATCGTTGAGCCGGAGCTTCTCCAGGGCGTCGCGCAGACCCTCGTAGTCGGTGTCCTCGATCGGGTAGAGCCCGGCGAAGACCATGGGCTTGGCGTCGCGATAGCCCGGGCAGGCCTCGGGGGTCGGCCGGGCGAACTCGGTGATGGTCTCGCCGATCTTGGCGTCGCCGACCCGCTTGATCGACGCGGTGAGGAACCCCACCTCACCCGCCGACAGCTCCTCCACCGGCCGCATGTCGGGCGAGAAGACCCCGGCCTGCTGGACCTCGCAGGACTTGCCGTTGGACATGAGCAGGATCTTGGTCCCGGGGCGCACGCGGCCGTCGATGAGGCGCACGTACACCACCACCCCCTGGTAGGAGTCGTAGAAGGAGTCGAACACGAGGGCCTTGAGGGGAGCCTCGGGGTCGCCGGTGGGCGGGGGTACCCGCCGCACGATGGCCTCGAGCACCTCGGGGACCCCGGTCCCGTGCTTGGCCGAGATGGCGATCGCCTCGTCACCGTCGAGCCCCAGCACCTCCGTGATCTGGTTTCGCGTCCCCTCCAGGTCGGCGGCGGGCAGGTCGATCTTGTTGATGACGGGGACGATCTCGAGACCGCCATCGAGGGCGAGGTAGTAGTTGGCCAGCGTCTGGGCCTCGACGCCCTGGGCGGCGTCCACCACCAGCAGCGCTCCCTCGCACGCGGCCAGCGAGCGCGACACCTCGTACGAGAAGTCGACGTGGCCCGGCGTATCGATCAGGTTGAGCGTGTACTCCGTCCCGTCGCGCGCGGCGTACAGGAGGCGCACGGTGTGCTGCTTGATCGTGATGCCTCGCTCGCGCTCCAGGTCCATGGAATCGAGGACCTGGCCCACGGCCTTCTTGGCATCCATGGTGCCGGTCAGGGACAGGAGCCGATCGGCCAGGGTGGACTTGCCGTGATCGATGTGGGCGATGATCGAGAAGTTGCGGATCTGCCGGATGGCCATCCGACTCAGGATAACACGGGCGCGCCGGCGACGACGGCGCCGGCCGCCACCACCGCACCCGGCCGGACCTGCGCCCGGGGAGCGATGGAGGCGCCGGAGGCCACGATGCAATCGCGCAGGACGGCGCCCTCGCCGACCTGGACCCCGTCCCACAGCACCGAGCCCTCGACCACCGCCCTGGCGGCCACCGAGCATCCGGCGCCGAGGACCACGTGGGGGCCGACACGGCTGTCCGCGGCCAGGCGGCACGTCGGGCCCACGACCGCCGGCGGCTGGATCTGCGCTCCCGGTTCGATCACGGCCCCGTCCCCCAGCGCGATCCCGTCCCGCCATCCGTCGGGCTGCACCCCGGTGCGGACGCGGCCCGACAGGAGGTCGAGCTGACCCTGGCGGTACTTCTCGGCATTGCCGATGTCGAGCCAGTAGTGCTCGCCCACCCAGCCGTAAAAGCGAATGCCGTCGGCGAGGAGCCCGGGGAAGAACTCGCGCTCGATCGACATCGCCCGGCCCGGGGGAATCCGCTCGAGCAGTGTCCGGTCCAGGATGTACACGCCCGCGTTGATGGTGTCGGTCGTGATCTGGTCGGGCCCCGGCTTCTCGAGGAAGCGGTGCACGTGCCCCGAGGGCAGGAGATCGACGAGCCCGAACGCGCGCGGGTCAGGCACCCGGGTCAGGTAGATGGTGGCGGCGGCGCCGCGCTCGGCGTGGAACCGCTGCATCGCCGACAGGTCGGCGTCGGTCAGGACGTCCCCGTTCAGCACGATGACGCGCTCGCTGACGAGATCGGCGGCGTTCCTCACGCCGCCCGCCGTGCCCAGCGGCTGGTCTTCCACCGCGTAGCGCAGCCGGACGCCCCACGCCCGGCCGTCGCCCATGGCGCCCCGGACGTCGTCGACCATGTAGGAGCAGGAGAGCACCACGTCGTCGACGCCATGCCGGCGGAGGAGGTCCAGCTGATAGGCGAGGAACGGCACGTTGAGCAGGGGCACGATCGGCTTCGGGCGCGAGAGCGTCAGCGGGCGGAGGCGCGTCCCCTGTCCGCCGGCCAGGATGACCGCGGTCACTCCCGCGGCACCCACGGCTGCGCCTCGCTGATGAGCATGACGGGGATCCCGTCCCGGATGGGGTACGCCTTGGCGCACGCGGGGCAGATGATCCGGGTCTCCTCGAACACCAGACTGCCCTTGCAGGCCGGGCAGGCCAGGATGGCCTTCAACTCGTCGTCGATCATGGTTGGTCTTTCGCCTCGCCAAGTTCCCGCTTGAAGAAGTCGTACGTGCGCTGGAGCCCCTCGCCGAGCGACACCTCCGGGCGCCAGCCCAGCCGCCGGGCGGCCAGGGCGGGATCCAGGCAGCTCCGGCGCTGCTCGCCCGGTCGCGCCGGCGCCCGCTCCGCCGGCTGGGTCGTACCGGCGGCGCGGGTCAGGTGGCGATAGAGGGTGTTGACGGACGTCTCGATCCCCGTGCCGATGTTCACGGGGCCGGTGACCTCGGCGCAGCCGAGGGCCCGGACGTTGGCGGCCGCCACGTCGCCGACGTAGACGAAATCGCGCGTCTGCTCGCCATCGCCGTTGATCGCGGGGGTCCCCCCGGTCAGGATCCGGTGGCAGAAGATGGCGACGACCCCTGCCTCGCCGACGGGGTTCTGCCGGGGGCCGTAGATGTTCGCATAGCGCAAGGAAACGCCGCTCATCGCGTGGATCGATCCCCACGCGGCCAGGTAGAGCTCGAAGGCCACCTTGCTCACGCCGTACGGGGAGGCGGGCTGGCTCGGGTGCGTCTCCGGGGTGGGAATGGTCTCGGTGTCGCCGTAACCCGCGCCCCCACTCGACGAATAGATGAGCCGCCGCACCCCGAACCGCCGGCAGCACTCGAGGAGGCGGAGCCCGCCCATGACGTTGACGCTGGCGTCAAAGCCGGGGTCGAGCACGGACCGGCTCACCGCCGCCTGGGCGGCGAGGTGGGCGACGACCTCGGGCCGCTCGCGCTCGAACACCGAGGCGAGCTGAGCGCTCCTGAGATCGACCGCGTGCAGCCGGGCCCGCGGGTGCACCCACGCCGGGTTCCCCGTCGACAGGTTGTCGACAATCGACACGTCGTGCCCGGCCTCCAGGAACGCATCCGTCACATGGGAGCCAATGAACCCGGCTCCGCCCGTGACGAGGATCCTCATGACGCCCTCCGGTTCCGGTACCAGTCGAGGGTCTGGCGCAGCCCCTCCTCCACGTCGACGGAGGGCTCCCAGCCGAGCTCCCGGCGCGCCCGTGTGATGTCGGGCTGCCGCACCTTGGGGTCGTCCGCGGGCAACGGGGTGAAGACGATCTCGCTCGGCGCCCCGGACAGGCGGATGACGCGCTTGGCGAGGTCGAGCAGCGTCATCTCGCGGGGGTTGCCGATGTTGACCGGATCGGTCACCGCCGACTGCATGAGGCGCCAGATGCCATCGACGAGATCGGCGACGTGACAGAACGACCGCGTCTGGGATCCGTCCCCGTTCACGGTCATGGGCTCGCCGCGGAGGGCCTGCCGGATGAAGGTCGGAACGGCCCGCCCGTCGCTGAGCCGCATCCGCGACCCGTACGTGTTGAAGATGCGCACGATGCGAGTGTCCACGCCGTGGAAGCGGTGGTAGGCCATCGTCATCGCCTCGGCGAACCGCTTGGCCTCGTCGTACACCCCCCGCGGTCCCACCGGGTTGACGTTGCCCCAGTAGGTCTCGGGCTGCGGGTGCACGAGGGGATCGCCGTAGACCTCGGACGTGGAGGCGAGGAGGAACCGCGCCCCCTGTGCCTTGGCGACGCCGAGCGCCTTGTGCGTCCCGAGAGCGCCGACCTTGAGGGTCTGGATGGGCAGTTCGAGGTAGTCCACCGGCGAGGCCGGGCTGGCGAAGTGGAGCACGTAGTCGAGGGCGCCGTCCACGACGATGTAGTTGGTGACGTCGTGCTTGACGAACTGAAAGCGCGGATCGCGGATGTGGGCGATGTTGTCCGTGCTGCCGGTGAGGAGGTTGTCCATGCAGACCACCTCGCACCCCTTGGCGAGCAGGAAGTCGCAGAGGTGCGAGCCGATGAACCCCGCGCCACCCGTGACGAGGACGCGCATGCCGCGGGTCCCTCATTCCGCCGGGTACACCGGCTTGCGGCCGACGGAGTGGTACTCGAAGCCAAGGCGGCGCATGCGCTCGGGTTCCCAGACGTTCCGGCCGTCGAAGACGACCGGCCGCCGGAGCAGCTTGCGCAGCCGCTCGAGATTCATGAACTTGAACTCGTTCCACTCGGTGACCAGCACCACTCCGTCCGCGCCGCCCGCCGCCTCGTAGGGCGAGGCGCAGAAGACGACGCTCGCCGGGAGCTCCTGGCGGGCCTTGTCCGTCGCCACCGGGTCGTAGGCGCGGATCCGGGCGCCGGCGGCGAGCAGGAGCTGGACGACCTGGACACTCCGGGCCTCGCGCATGTCGTCGGTGTTGGGCTTGAAGGCCAGGCCGAGGACGGCGAGGGTCCGGGCCTCGAGGGGGCTCAGGACCTTCTTGACGGTCTCCACGAGGCGCCCCGCCCGCTCCCGGTTGATGTCGACCACTGTCTTGAGCAGCTTGAAGTCGTAGCCGAGCGCCTGCGACGTGTGGATGAGGGATTCCACGTCCTTGGGAAAGCACGAGCCCCCGTAGCCGATGCCGGCCTGGAGGAAGGACGAGCCGATCCGCGGATCGAGCCCCATGCCCTTGATCACCTGGGAGACGTCGGCGCCGGCCGCCTCGCACACGTTGGCAATGGCGTTGATGAACGAGATCTTCGTGGCCAGGAAGGAGTTGGAGGCGTACTTGATCACCTCGGCCGATGGCAGGTCGGTGATGATCATGGGCCGCTCCAGCGGAGCGTACAGCTCTACCAGCGTCATGGCCACCTGCTGGTTGGGCGCACCGATCACGATGCGGTCCGGGCGCAGGGTGTCCTCGATGGCCGAACCCTCGCGCAGGAACTCCGGATTGGACACGACCTCGAAGTGGATCGGGGCGGGCTGGTGGCGGGCGATCACCTCGCGGACGAGCTCGCCCGTCCCGACCGGCACCGTCGACTTGTTGACGATCACCTTGTAGCGATCCATGACACGGCCGATCTCGCCGGCCACGTCCTCGACCTGGGAGAGGTCGGTCTCGCCGGTGTCCTTCGGCGGCGTGCCCACCGCGATGAAGACCACATCGCACTGGCGGACCGCCGCTCCGAGGTCCGTCGTGAAGGACAGGCGGCCATCAGCCACGTTGCGGACCACCATTTCCTCGAGCCCCGGCTCGTAGATAGGCATCCGCCCGGCCTCGAGGGCCCTGATCTTTTCCTGGATCTTGTCCACACAGACCACGTCGTTGCCGAGGTCCGCGAAGACGGCACCCGTCACCAGGCCCACGTACCCCGTCCCCACCACGCAGATGTTCATGTCGGCTCCCCGGGCAGCTCGTGGATTGTCGTTCGGCCGGCCACGCCGGCCGTTACGTATCGAGCACGTATCGTGCCAGGCGCTCTGCGACCATCACGGCGAGGAGAATGAGAAGGTACACGTTCGAGAAGAGGAAAAGCGATAGCCAGCCGCGCTGGTCGTGGGGTTGCCGGACAAAGCGGGCCGCGAGCCGCACGAGAAGATAGCCCAGCCCGGCGGCCGCGGCCAGGGATACAGCGCCGCCGAGGCCGAACGTCGGGGCGGCCAGAGACAGCCCGGTCAGGGCCAGGGCGTAGAGGAGGATCAGCCGAGCGGTGCCCTCCACCCCCACCGCCTCGCTGACCATCGGAAAGCCTCCCGCCGCGTAGTCGCTGCGGTACCGGATGGCCAGGGCCCAGAAGTGGGGCATCTGCCAGAGAAAAAGGATGCCGAACAGGATCAGGGCGGACATGTCCCACGGCCGGCCGCCTCCGGCCACCCATCCGATCACCGGCGGCAAGGCCCCCGGCACTGCCCCCGGCACGGCGGCGAACGGCGACGATGGCTTCAGCCAGGGGGTGTACAGCCCGTTGTAGAAGGCGGCGGCGATCACACCGAGAACGCCCGCCGTCGTGCCGAGCCCGAGCCACAGGAGAGCCGCGCCGCTGGCGATGCCCAGGGCCGAGAAGCACACTCCGTGGGTGAGGGAGACGCGGCCCGAAGGAAGGGGGCGGCCCGCCGTGCGGGCCATCAGCGCGTCCTGGCGCCGCTCCTGCACCTGATTGAGTGCGGAAGCGCCGCTGGACAGCAGGAGCACGCCGCCGACCGCGATCAGGCCATGGTGCCACGGGAAGTCGGGCCCCAGGGGAGCGCCCAGAAGAAATCCGGCGGCCGTCGAGACCAGCACCAGCGAGATCACCCCGAGCTTGGAGAGCTCCGCGTAGGTGCCGACCAGGGCGAGGCCCCGGCCGATTCCGACCGCGCTCAGGGCGCCCGGAAACCACGGCAGGGCCGCCCCGGCGGGCACCGGGCCGCCCCCGGGCGGCTGGGGCGATCTAGGACGCACGGGCTACCGTGCCGAGCGCCACTGCCCCGCCTGGCCGCCCGTCCACGAGCCGCTGCCAGATCCCCGCGCCCACCCCGAGCCATACGAGCATGCCCCAGAGCGCGTATCCCACCGCGGCGTGCGCCGCGCGCACCGCCGGGTCCAGCTGGAGGAGCACGGTCAGGATCCCGAGGGTCACCTGGATGGCGGCGAGGACGGCCGTGGTCCGCGCAGCCGAGGCGAGCCTGGTCTGCCGGGCCGCCATGGCCAGGTGCACGAACAGGCCGAGCAGGGCCACGCCCAGCCAGCGGTGGACCCAGTGCAGGATGCCGAGCGCGTGCTCCGGAAACAGGCTGCCCGTGCACAGCGGGAAGTCGGGACACGCCAGGCCCGCCCCCGAATGGCGGACGTAGCCGCCCAGCGCCATCTGGACGAGGAGGACGGCGAGTCCGGCGCCCACCAGCCGGCGGACCCGGGGCGCGGTCGGCGCGCCAGGCGCCGGGGCCACGCTGGCCTCCCGCCCACCTGGCAGATGCCTCGACCCCGGGGCCGGCGGGGTCGCGGCCAGGACCAGCAGCCCTCCGAAGATGAGAAGCGAGTTCAGGAGGTGGGCGGTGCTGATGAGGTCGGGCAGCTCGAGCAGCACGGTGATGCCGCCGAGCAGGATCTGGATGGCGAGCAGCACGACCAGCGCGATCCCGACTCTCCGCACTCCGGGCCGGCCGGCCCGGCGGATGGCCACGACGATGGTGGCGACGATCATGATCGATGCGACGAGCGCGACAACCCGGTGCCCGTACTCGATGAGGATGTCGGCCCGGAGCGGCGGGATCAGCCGGCCATGGCACAGAGGCCAGTCCGGACAGGCGAGCCCCGAGCCGGTGGCGCTCACGACGTTGCCGAGCGTCATGAGCAGGAACACCGCGCCCACCGTGGCCCACGCCAGGGCCCCGGCGCCCCTAGCGGCCATGCCGGACCTCCTCCAGGGTGCGGACCTGGATGTCGTCCCCACCCGCGGCCTGCCAGCGGAAGAAGACCACCGAGATCGCCACGAGGAACACGAGGCCGCCGGGAATCCACATGATCAGTCCGCCCAGATGCTGGTCGGCGAAGGGGGACAGCGCGTCCCACACGCGGGGAGAGCGCACGTAGTACTCGTACAGCACGCTGTCCGCCATGGTGATGAAGATCGACACCACGACCATGGGCAGGCCCACGAGGAAGAGGTACAGGAGTTGGACGGGATAGGGGGCCCGTGGCAGCTCGGGGGACGGCGAGAGCACCGGCCACCAGAGGAGCACGGCGGCCGCCATGATCATGAGGTGCTGGACGATGTGGACGGGGTGCACGTCCATGGCCAGATTGTAGAGCGGAGGCAGGTGCCACACCACCATGACCACGTTGAACGCGGCGAAGGCGCCGGAGGGTCGCGTCAGCCGCCGTCCGAGCCGCACGGCGGCCGGATGGCGGAGCGCGGGCCGGAGCATCCACCCCGGGGTGCCGTACAGCAGCAGGGGCGGCATGGCGAACACCAGGATCAGATGCTGCACCATGTGGGCGCTGAAGAGGTAGTAGTCGGACAGGTCGTGAAGCGGGCCCGTGAGGGAGGCGAACAGGACGGCGAGCGCGCCGTAGAAGGACGCCACGTGGCGCGGGTCGACGCGCGCCTGGGGATTGGCGCGGCGATGCCGCACGACGGCGACGGCGTAGGCGCTGCCCAGCACCACCAGCCCCGTCACCACGACGGGGTCGGCGTTCCAGGTGGTCCACGGGAAGCCCTCCGGGCCGAGGGGCGGCGGTCCCGCGGACCCGGGGACCGCGTGGGCCATGGCCCTAGAGGACCTGGCGGGGGAGCAGGATGAACGCGCTGAAGAGGGCCATCAGGGCCAGGATGATGCCGATGGCGATCAGGAGCGGTCCCACGAACATCGTCCGGAAGATCGGGCTGTCGTACTTGAGATGCATGAAGACACCGACGACGAGGACGAACTTGGCGGCCGACAGGAGCAGCAGTCCCACCACCAGCACGACGTTGGGCAGGCCGGGCACGTACAGCGCGGCCAGCTCGATCGCGGTGATGAGGGCCAGCACCGCGGCCACGATCCAGTATGTCCGGACCGTCGCGTGTCCGGTCGCGGCGGGCTCGGCGTGGCCGGCGCGGTGGCTCGTCGGGGCGGGCGCGTGCGAATCGGCCATGGGCGCGGCTCCTCGGGCGGTTTCCCCGTCAGGGGATCAGGTAGATCACGGTGAAGATGGCGATCCAGACGATGTCGACGAAGTGCCAGTACAGGCCGGCGATCTCCACCTTGGTGGCGTCCCGGGCGTCCAGCAGACCCCGCTTGGCCAGCCGCCACAGGAGCAGGAGCCAGATCACGCCCCCCGTCACGTGGGCCCCGTGGAACCCCGTGAGCACGAAGAACGAGGATCCGAAGAGGCTCGTCCAGAGCTTGAGGTCATAGTAGATGACGAACTCGGCGAACTCGTAGACCTGGTTGCCCACGAACCAGAGCCCGAACAGTGCGGTGGCGAGGAGCCAGCGCGCCCCGTGCTTGATGTCGTTGCGCTGGATGTCGTGCAAGGCCAGCACCATGAACAGCGACGAGGCGAGCAACACCGCCGCCGACAGCGACGTCAGGGGAATGTTGAAGACGTCGTGCGGACCCGGTCCGGAGAGGCTCTTGCCCTTGTACGCGAGGTAGGTGCCGATCAGCGCCCCGAAGAACATGCAGTCCGACCCGAGGAAGATCCACATCCCGAGCTTGCGGTTGTCGAGCCCGGTGGTGCCGATGTTGGGGTCGTGGGGCGCGACGGCGACCGCCCCGTGACCGCCGGCGGCCGGCCCACTCACGAGTGGGCCTCCGCGGCGGGCCGGTGGTATTCCATGGCGAACCGGTACATGCAGTACAGGGTGGCCAGGCCGCCGACGACGACCTGCGTGTAGCTGATCAGCAGGCCGGCGAGCATCACGGTCATCGCGATGGCCAGGACGATGGGCCAGTACGACGGGGGCGGCATGTGGATGGCGGCGATGTCCTCGGCCCGCGGCACCGGCGGCCGCGGCGACGGCGCCCCGCCGTGCCCGTCGCCGTGCTTCTGCAGCCACAGCTCGTCGCGACCGTGGACGGTGGGGATCGCCGCGAAGTTGTACACCGGGGGCGGGGAGGGGATCGCCCACTCGAGGGTCCGGCCGTCCCACGGATCCGGTCCCGCCACCGCGCCCGACCGGTGCGTCTTCCACACGTTGGCGATGAAGACCGCGATCGACAGGGCGATGACGAAGGACCCGATGGTCGCCACCAGGTTCCAGAAGTTCCAGCCGAGATCGGGCGCGTAGGTGTAGATCCGGCGCGGCATGCCGATCAGCCCGAGGTAGTGCATGGGGAAGAACGTCAGGTTGAAGCCGATGAGCATCAGCCAGAAGTGGACGTGCCCCAGCCGCTCGTCGAGCATGCGGCCGAACATCTTGGGCCACCAGTAGTACATGCCCGAGAACAGGCCGAAGATGGAGCCCCCGAAGAGCACGTAGTGAAAGTGGGCGACCACGAAGTACGTGTCGGTCTGCTGCAGGTCGACGGGTGGCGCGGCGTGCATGACGCCGGACAGCCCGCCCATGGTGAACATGGCGATGAAGCCCAGGGAGAAGTACAGCGCCGCGGTGAACCGCACGGTGCCCCCCCAGAGCGTCCCGATCCAGTTCAGAATCTTCACCCCGGTGGGCACCGCGATGAGCATGGTGGCGATGGAGAAGGCCGAGTCGGCCACCGGGCCGAGGCCCACCGAGAACATGTGGTGGCTCCACACCCCGAAGCCGAAGAAGCCGATCATGATGCCGGAGTAGATCACCACCGGCGCCCCGAACAGGGGTTTGCGCGCGAACGTCGGCAGGACCTCCGACACGATGCCCATGGCGGGGAGGATGAGGATGTACACCTCGGGGTGGCCGAAGATCCAGAACAGGTGCTGCCAGAGCAGTGGATCGCCACCGCCCGCCGGCACGTAGAACATGGTGCCGAAGAAGCGATCGAACATCAGGAGGATGAGGGCGACCGTGATCGCCGGGAAGGCGAGGACGACGAGGAACTGGACCACGAGGGTCATCCAGATGAAGACCGGCATCCGCATGAGGGTCATCCCGGGCGCACGCATGTTGATGATCGTCACGATGAAGTTGAAGCCGGCCAGCATGGACGCGATGCCGAGGATCTGAAGCCCGAGCATCCAGAAGTCGATGTGGTGCCCCGGCGCGAACTGCGGGCTGGTGAGGTTCGCGTATCCGAACCAGCCGGCGTCGGGCACCGCCCCGACCAGGAAGCTCGCGTGCAGGAACAGGGCCCCGGCGAGAAAGATCCAGTAGGAGAGGGAGTTCAGGCGCGGAAAGGCGACGTCGCGCGCCCCGATCATCAGCGGCACCATGTAGTTAAAGAAGGCCGCGGACAGCGGCATGATGGCCAGGAAGACCATGGTGGTGCCGTGCATGGTGAACAGCTCGTTGAACCGCTGGGCTCCCACCAGGGTATTGTCCGGCACGGCGAGCTGCAGGCGCATGATGAGCGCCTCGATGCCGCCGATCAGGAAGAAGATGAAGGCGCTCGTCCCGTACAGGATGCCGATGCGCTTGTGGTCGACGGTGGTGATCCAGGACCAGAGCCCGGTCTGGGCCTCCGCCGATCCCACCCCGGGCATGAACGCTGCGTGGGTCGCCATGGAATCGTCCTCGCGGTGTCCGAGCTACTTCAGGCTCAGCAGGTACGCCGTCAACGCCTTGGCCTGGTCGTGGCTCAGGCCGAGGTTGGGCATGAGCACGCCCGGCTTGATCAGCTCGGGGTTCACGAGCCAGCGCTCGAGGTTCGGCGCGGTGTTGGGCAGAATGGCCGAGGCCAGTGTGCGGCGGCTGCCGAAGTGGGTGAGGTCCGGGCCGATGGCCCCTCCGGACAGGCCCCGGATGGCGTGACAGCCGACGCATGGAAGCTGCGTGAAGAGCGACTTGCCCTGCTGGGCCAGCTCCCCCTCTGGCTCGACGGGCGGCGCCAGCTGGGCCGCCACCCACCGGTCGAAGTCGTCCTTGGCGTGCACGACCACGCGAAAGCGCATGTTGGCGTGCGACTCCCCGCAGTACTCCGCGCACTGCCCGGGATACTCGCCCGGGGTGTCGGGGGTCATCGTGAGGCGGTTGACCCGGCGCGGCACGACGTCGCGCTTGCCCCCGAGCTGAGGCGTCCAGAACGAGTGGATGACGTCCGGGGCGTTCAGGTGGAAGTCGACGACGCGGCCTGCCGGCACGTGCACCTCGTTGGCGGTACTGATCTTGAGCGCGGGGTAGTTGAACTCCCACCACCACTGTCGCCCGGCCACATCGATCCGGAGCGGGTCGAGACTGGCGGCCGGGGCTTCCTGCGTCTTGAAGATGATCCGGATGGTGGGGATGCCGATGATCAGCAGGATGACGGCGAAGGCCACCGTCCATCCGATCTCGAGGGCGGTGTGGCCGTGGACCTGCGTGGGGATGGGGGCGCCGGGCCGGTCGCGGAAGCGCCAGCACACGTAGACCAGGCCGGCCTCGACGACGATGAAGATCCCCAGCGTCCACCAGGAGATGAGCATGAACAGATCGTGCGTGAGCCGGCCGAAGTCGGACTTCGGGCGAACCGTGGTCATCGGGGTATCCCACGGCCATCCCACCAGGCCACAGGCGCTCACGAGGGTGGCGATGGCGAGGAGGAGCGAGACGGTCGACAGACCACGCGCGAGGCGACGGCTCATACGCTTCCTTACGGGGCGCTGGGAATCGGGGCCGATCCAGCGCCCCTGGCGGGAGCGGCCGCCGCCACCCCCGAGGCGAGGGCGGGTCGATCCATGTCGAAGACGACCACCCAGCTCCGGGTGGCCAGGAGCACGACGACGAGCACGGGAATCCCCGTCCACAGGAGCGCGGTCAGCGGTCGGGATCGGCCCCGGGTCCCGGAGTGCGCACGGTGGGACCGCAGGACGAACGCCAGAGACCGCGCCTGGTACGCGAGGAAGAACGTCAGCGCCAGAGCCAGCGGCAGATGGAGTAGATTCGACACGCCTTCCTCGTTCTGGACCGTCTCCGTCCGGGGTCGGAGTGTACTTGATCGCTCGGGCAAAGCCAAGTGTGAAAATTCACATGCGCCCCCGGCGAGGCCGCTCGACGGGTGTGAGCGCCGGCGGCCGCGCCGGGGCGAAGGCTCGATGGGCTAGGAGGCGAGGCGCAGCAGGGTGTGCAGGAGCACGCTCGCGCCGCGCTCGATGGCCTTCCAGTCGCTCCACTCGTCGGGGCGGTGGCTCCGGCCTCCGCGCGAGGGGATGAAGATCATGCCGGCGTCCGTCACCGCGGCGAGGTTCTGGGCATCGTGCCCCGCCGCCGAGGGCATCTCCCTGAACCGCAGGCTCATGTCGCGGCAGCTGTCGGCGATCGCCCGCCTCACGCGCGGGGCGCACACGGCCGGCACCGTCTCGGCGATGCGCTCGATGGCGACCTTCAGCCGCCGGCGACGGGCCACCGCGCGGGCCAAGGCCTGACATTCCCGATCGAGCCGGGCGAGGACGCGCGCGTCGATCTCCCGCATCTCCTGGAGGAGCTCGGTGCGGGCGGGTACGATGTTCGACACGCCGGGCGAGATCTCCACGCGGCCGAAGTTGGTCACGCTCCGCCCGCTGCCCCGCTTGACCACGATCTCCCGGGCGGCGAGCGCGTACTCGCAGGCGGCCAGGAACGCGTCCTTGCGACGGTCCATCGGCGTGGCGCCCGCGTGGTCGGCCTGCCCGATGAAGACGACGCGGCGCCGGCGGATGCCCACGATGCCCTCCACCACGCCGATCGGAACCCGCCCGGCCTCCAGATGGGGCCCCTGCTCGATGTGCAGCTCGACGTAGGCGGCGAGATCGCCGGGCCGCGCGCGCGCCTTCGCCACCCGCCGGGCGTCGAACCCGGCCCGCGCCATGGCATCGACCAGCGGGTCGCCGTCCACGGCGCGCATCGCCGGGATCTGACTGCAGTCGAGCTTGCCCGTGTAGGCGCGGGAGCCGAACAGCGTTCCGTAGCGCCCCTCCTCATCGCTCCAGGCCACGACGGCCAGCGGGCGCGCCGTCCGTCGCCCCGCCTCGTTGACGGCCTGCAGGCACTCGAGCCCGGCGAGCACGCCGAGAGCCCCGTCGAGCGGCCCGCCGCTCGGCACCGTGTCGATGTGCGAGCCCGTGAGCACGACGGGGCGGCCCTGGCCGAGGGTGCCGAAGGTGTTGCCGGCGGGATCGATCGAGGTGCTGAGCCCGGCCGCGCGCATGCGATCGAGCAGCCACCCCCGCGCCTCCTCGTGCGCGGGGCTCCAGCAGATCCGCGTGATGCCCTGGCCGGCCGGATTCTTGCCGAAGCGGGCCAGGGCCTCGATGTGTGACCGCAGCCGGGGCAGGGAGATCGCGGGCGTCATGGCGCCGCGAGTATATCGCAGTCTGCCGGCGCGCGGCCCCCGGGCATCGGGGCGCGGCGCGCGCGGCGCGGGCGCCTTGACTTCATCTCGATCGCGCCCGTATCATGCGCTGATTTCGGTTCAGTCGGCCTCCGACTTGTCGCTCGACATCACGCCCCGACCGCGGAGGTGGCATGGACTTCACGCTGACCCCCGAGCAGCAGGCCTTTCGCGACGAGGTGCGGGCCTGGCTGCGTGCCAGTCTCCCGAAGGACTGGGCGGACCGAGTCCACGCCGGCTCCGACGTGCCCCGCGCCGAGGCCTACGAGTCGCTGCGAGCCTGGCAGGGCAAGATGTACGAAGCGGGGCTGGTCGGCGTGACGTGGCCCAAGGACTACGGCGGCCGGGGGCTGACCTTCGTCGAGGAGCTGATCCTCCAGGAGGAGATGGCGGTCCACAAGGCGCCGTCCGTCCTCAATATCCTGGCCATCGGCATGGCCGGCCCGACGATCATCGCCTACGGCACCGAGGAGCAGAAGCGGCGCTATCCGCCGCGCATGCTCTCCTGCGAGGAGATCTGGTGCCAGGGCTACTCCGAGCCGAACGCGGGCTCGGACCTGGCCGCCCTGGAGACGCGCGCGGTCAGGGATGGCGGCCACTACGTGGTCAACGGGCAGAAGGTGTGGACGTCGCTGGCCCACATCGCGGACTGGATGATGCTGCTCGCCCGCACCGATCCCGCCGCGCCCAGGCACAAGGGCATCACCTACTTCCTCCTGGACATGAAGACGCCGGGGATCACCGTCAAGCCCCTGCGCCAGATCACGGGCGACGCCGAGTTCAACGAGGTCTACTTCGACAGCGTCCGGATCCCCGCGTCGCAGATCCTGGGCGGGCTCGACAACGGCTGGGCGGTGGGGATGACGACGCTCATGTACGAGCGGCTGGCCCTGGGCTTCGGCCTGCAGGTGCGGTTGCGCATCGCCCTGGACGGCCTCGTCGCGCTCGCCCGCAAGAGCCGGCGGCGGGGGATCGCCGCGACGCGCGACCCCATCCTCCGCCAGAAACTCGCCCAGCTCTGGATCGAGACCGAGGTCTTCAAGTACACGGGGGCGCGCGCCATCACCCGGCTGCTCAAGGGGGAGCTGCCGGGGCCCGAGGCGTCGGCCGGCAAGATGATGTGGGTGGAGGGGCACCAGCGAGTCCAGGAGCTGGCCATGGAGGTCCTCGGGCCCTACGCGCAGCTCACGCGCGGCAGCGGCCGCGCCGTCGACGGCGGCCTCTGGCCCCACAGCTTCTTGCGATCGCGCGCCAACTCCATCGAGGGCGGCACCACCGAGATCCAGCGGAACATCATCGGCGAGCGCGTGCTCGGCCTCCCGAAAGGCTAGGTCGCCATGAACTTCGGCTTCAGCGCAGAGCAGGATCTCCTCCGCAGCGCCGCGCGCAAGTTTCTCGAGAACGAGTGCCCCTCCGGCGTCGTCCGCGAGCTGATGGACACCCCGGAGGGCATGACCCCGGCCCTGTGGCGGCAGATCGCCGAGCAGGGCTGGCTCGGGTTGATCTACCCGGAGGCGTTCGGCGGCATGGGCCTCGGCTTCGTCGACCTGACGGTGCTGATGGAGGAGATGGGGCGGGCCGTGATGCCCGGCCCCTACCTGTCCACCGTCGTGCTCGGGGGCCTGGCCGTCCGGGAAGCCGGCAGCGAGGCCCAGCAGAAGGCGTGGCTGCCGCGCATCGCCGCCGGGGAGGCGCGCGTCACGCTGGCCTGGATGGATCCGAGCGCGGTGCCCCCGCCCGATGGCATCGCGATCGCCGCCGTGCCGCGGGGCGGCGGCTTCTCGCTCTCCGGCACCGCGCTGTTCGTGCCGGACGCCCATACCGCGGACGCCCTGGTGGTCGCCGCCCGCGCCGGCGATGGCCAGGGAGCCGAGGGCGTGACGCTCTTCCTCGTGCCCCGCGCCACGCCGGGTCTCACCGTCCTCCTCCTGCCCACCATGGACCAGACCCGGAAGCTGTGCGAGGTGACGCTTGCCGATGTCGCGCTGCCTGCCGACGCCGTGCTCGGCGAGGTCGGGCGCGGCTGGGGGGCGCTCGACCGCGTGCTCCAGCGCGCGACTGTCGCCCTCTGCGCGGAGATGTGCGGTGGCGCGCAGAAGGTCCTCGACACGACTGTCGAGTACGCGAAGATCCGCCAGGCCTTCGGCCGGCCCATCGGCTCCTACCAGGGTGTCAAGCACCGGGCCGCCGACATGCTGGTGGAGGTGGAGAACAGCAAGTCAATCACGTACTACGCGGCGTGGGCCATGGACGAGGGCGCGGCCGAGGGCCCGCTCGCCGTGAGCATGGCCAAGGCCTACGTGTCCGACGCGTACCGGCGGGTGGCGGCGGCGGGAATCCAGCTCCACGGGGGCATCGGGTTCACGTGGGAGCACGACCTGCATCTGTACTTCAAGCGTGCCAAGGGATCGGAGTTCACCTTCGGCGACGCCACGTACCACCGGGAGAGGGTTGCCGATCTCGTCGACCTCTAGACTCGTGTGCTGAGTCAGCAATGTGCCGACAACGCGCCAGGTGGGGTGGGGTCCCTCCCCGCGGGACACGCCTGTCACGCGGGAGCGCCGCCGGCACTCAATGGGGCCACGACGAAATGGGTGGTGGCTGGCTTCGGCAATCCGCAGACGATACGGTCCCGGGGGGAGGACCCCCACCCCACTCGGCGCCGCGAGTCCACGGCCTTCTGAGTCGGGACACGAGGACGCGTCGCTGATGTTCGATCGCCTGCGCGCCTGGCTCGGCCGATGGCGGCGGGCCCCTCGCGCCGACGCGGACGTCGCGCATCCGCTGCTGTTCGCGGATCACACCGACATCCGCGACATCGCGGTCCAGATGGCCCGGACCAAGGTGGAGCTGGATCGGGCCGTTCTCTCCTTGCGCACGTGGTCGAGGGACCTGGCGCAGCGCTTCGACGACCTGGATGCCCCCGACGGCCGATCGATCGGCCTCCAATCCCTCGCCGAGACCGCGGGTGGGCTCTCGCACAACCTCAACAACTCGCTGGCCGTGATCATTGCCTATGCCGAGCTGCTCCTGCGCGATCTCTCCGGGGACATCGTGCGGCACCGGGTCATGGTCATCCGGGACGTGGCGCTGGAGGCGTCGGGTACCGTGCGCCGGTTCCAGGAGTTCATATCCCGCCAGCCGCACGTCGGCCTCGGCCCGGTGGACCTCCCCGCGGTGATCGCCGAGGCCATCGAGATGACGGCGCCGCGGTGGCGAGACGAGGCCGAACGCCGCGGCGTGGTCATCGCCGTGCGCCGGCCCCCGGACGTGGTCTCACCGGTGGAGGGCGACGCCTTCCAGCTGCGCGACGCCCTCGTGCACCTGATCCTCAACGCGGTGGCGGCCCTTCCGTCGGGCGGAATCATCACCGTCCGGGCGTACAACGAGGAGTCCGGCTGGATAGCGCTGGAGGTGCGGGACACCGGGGTCGGCATGTCCGAGGAGGTGCGCCGGCGCGCCCTCGAGGGAGGCCAGGCCGGCGACGCGGGGCGAGGCCTCGCCGAGGTTGCCGACATCGCCGCGCGGCACGGGGGAAGCCTGTCGATCGAGAGCGGCGCGGGAACGGGGACCGCGGTGCGGCTGCGCCTGCAGGCAAGCCGCTTCCAGATCATCCCCACCTCCGAGGCGGCGCCGAGCCCGGTGCCGGCCGACCAGGCGGCCCGCATTCTCCTCGTGGATGACGACGTCCGGCTGCTCGGCGCGCTCACCGACATGCTGCGGGCCGGCGGGCACGAGGTGACCACTGCCGCCAGCGGGGAGGACGCGCTCAAGGTCTTCGATCCCGTGCGCCACGAGGTGGTCATTACCGACCTCGGCATGCCGCACGTCACGGGCTGGGAGGTCGCGGAGCGGGTGAAGTCCCGGTCGTCGGACACCGCCGTCTTTCTCCTGACGGGGTGGGGTGAGGGTGTCGCCGCCGGTGACGCGAGCCGCTTCGTGGACCGCGTGATCGCCAAGCCGATCTCCGCCGATCTCCTCCTGGCCCACCTTTCCGGCGTGCGCAGGCGGCCGCCGCGAGTGCGCTCCGGGTGGCGTGAAGGAGCCGAGCCCTGACGAGCATCGCCGGAGTCTTCCTCACCGTGCACACTCCCCGCTATTGCACGTACGCGGCCGCCTTCGAGGGCCGGCTCGCCTCGGAGGTGTTCCGGCCCGTGCGCGACGGTCTCGTCGCCCAGGGCCGTGACGTCGCCGCTGCCGCTCCCGACGTCCTGGTGGTGAACTCCTGCCACCTGATCTCCACCTTCCCGACGGTGGTCGACGGCACGCCGCGCCACCAGGGCGTGCTGACCGCCCAGGAGGCGCCGGAGATCATCCATGGCGTCCGCTACGATTTTCCAGGTGACCACGAGCTGGCCGCAGCCCTGATCGCGGAGGGCAAGGCCCACCGGCGGCACTGCGTCCTCGCCAACGACGTCCACTACCCGCTCGACTACGGGACGGTGATGCCGCTCGTCTGCTATCTCGACCGGGGCCAGCGCCTGCCCGTGGTGCCGGTGTCGGTGTGTCTTCAAAGCGACCTCGACGAGTGCTTCGCGTGGGGGCGGGACATCGCGCGGGTGGCCGAGGCGACCGGCAAGCGGGTCGGATTCGTGGCCAGCGGCAGCGTATCCCACAAGCTGATCCGGTCGCCCGAGCAGTGGCCCGCGCCAGACGACCAGGAGCGCGACCACCGGTTTGCCCGGATCCTGGCCGACGGCGACTACGACACGCTTCGGGCCTGGCTACCGGATTTCGCCGAGATCACGCGGGCGGAGATGGGCGGACGCCACCTGGCCATGATGCTCGGCGTCCTCGTGGGCTCGGGCCAGCGCTTCGAGAGCCGGGTTCATGCCTACGGGCCCTCCTCCGGCAGCGGAAACTACGTCATCTCCCTGCTCGCCGCGGGCTAGTGTCCCGAGTCAGAAGGCCGTGGACTCGCGGCGCCGGGTGGGGTGGGGGTCCTCCCCGCGGGACCGTATCGTCTGCGGATTGCCGAAGCCACCCGCCACCCATCTCGCGGCCCCATTGCGTGCCGGCAGCGCTCCCGCGTTACAGGCGTGTCCGCGGGGAGTACCCCCACCCCGCCTGGCGCTTTGTCGGCACATGTCTGACTCGGCACACTAGGCGGCGGCCGCCTGATGCGGAGCGGTCAGCGCCCGGGGGCGGCGGGCGTCGCGCTCGGCGCGCCGCCCCCGGATCCTCGAGGGGTGTCCGGGGTTTATTGGTGAGGCCGTTCAGTGTAGGCTTCTGTGCGACTTTTCGCCTCAAGGAGGCTTCGCCATGACGCGTCTCTCCCGCCGCACTCTTCTCGCCACGGCCGCGGGCGCCGCGGCCGTCGCCGCCGGGCCGTTCGTGCTTCGCTCCCATGCGCAGTCGGGCCCCATCAAGATCGGGCTGGTCCTCCCGTACACCGGGGTGTACGCCGTCCTCGGCGAGAGCATCACCCAGGCGATGGAGCTGGTGTTCGCCCGCGAGAACTGGACCGTGGCCGGGCGCAAGATCGAGATGATCAAGGAAGACGACGAGATGAAGCCGCCGGTCGGGATCCGGAAGACCGAGAAGCTCATCGACTCCGACAAGGTGGAC
>DATKEI010000204.1:0-15611 GCA_035544455.1 Binatia bacterium
GGCCATGCAGACAGAACACACCGCGGACCGGCGCTGGCTGGTGATCGACGCGCAGGGGCGCGTACTGGGGCGGCTCGCGAGCCAGGTTGCCGTCATCCTGCGCGGGAAGCACAAGCCCACCTTCGAGCCGCATGTGGACCACGGCGATCACGTCATTGTGGTGAACGCAGACAAGGTGGAGCTGACGGGGCGGAAGCTCACCGACAAGATGTACCGGTGGCACTCCGGGTACATCGGGGGGCTGCGGGAGGTCTCGGCGGAGACGATGCTGAGGACCCACCCGGAGCGCGTGATCGAGTGGGCGGTCCAGGGCATGCTCCCGAAGGGGCGCCTGGGCCGAGCGATGTTCAAGAAGCTGAAGGTCTATCGCGGAGCCGAGCATCCGCACGCGGCCCAGCGGCCCGAGCCGCTGACCACCGCGGGCCGGGCGTCGGACTGATCGAGGGAGATCCATGGCGCAGCTGACCAGGTTCTACGGCACGGGGCGGCGCAAGACTTCCGTGGCGCGCGTCTGGCTGAAGCCGGGCGGGGGCGCCATCGTCGTCAACCGTCGCCGCTTCGAGGAGTACTTCCCTCGTGAGACGCTGCGGATGATCATCTGCCAGCCGCTCCAGCTCACCAGCACCCTGGGCCAGCTGGACGCTACCATCAACGTGGGCGGCGGGGGTCCCTCGGGGCAGGCGGGGGCGGTGCGGCACGGGATTGCCCGCGCCCTTCTCGAGTTCGACGAAGCGCTGCGGCAGCCGCTGAAGCGGGCGGGTTTCCTGACCCGTGATCCACGCATGAAGGAGCGGAAGAAGTACGGTCAGCCGGGCGCCCGCTCCAAGTTCCAGTACTCCAAGCGATAGCGGAGAGCGCGCGGTGGTCAGAGTCGCCGTCGCCGGGGCCAGCGGGTACATGGGCGCGGAGTTGCTGCGGCTCCTGTGTGTGCACCCGAAGGTGGAGATTGCCGCCGTCACCTCGGAGCGCATGGCCGGGAAACCCCTGTCGGCCAGCTTCCCGCACCTGCGCGGATTGACCGCACTCGTGTTCCAGGACCTCGATGCCGAACATCTGGGCGGGGCGGTGGACGTGGTGTTCCTCGCCCTGCCGCACATGGAATCCCAGCGGGCCGTGCCTGTCCTCCGGCGTCACGGTCGGAAGGTCGTCGACCTGTCAGCCGACTACCGGCTCCGCGACGCCTCGCTGTATGCCTCGTGGTACAAGGCGCCGCACGTCGATCCGGCGGGGCTGGCGGAGGCGGTCTACGCGCTCCCCGAGTTGCACCGCAAGGCGATCGCGGGGGCGTCGCTGGCCTCCTCTCCCGGCTGTTACCCCATGGGCGCCATCCTGGCCACCGCTCCGCTGCTCAGGAGCGGGATCGGCTCCGCCGAGGGCATCGTCATCGACGGCAAGTCCGGGGTGACGGGAGCGGGGGCCCAGGGACGCGCGGTCGACCCCATGTATCTCTTCACCGAGGCCAACGAGAACGCCCAGGCCTACGGGATCGCGAGCCACCGTCACACGCCCGAGATCGAGCAGGAGTTGTCGGCCCTGGCCGGCCGACCCGTCGTTGTCTGCTTCACACCCCACCTGATCCCGCTGAACCGCGGACTGCTGACCACGGCGTCCGTGCCGCTGACCCGGGGCGCGACCACGGCCGATCTGCTCGCGCTCTATCGCGAGTTCTATGCCGGCGAGGCCTTCGTGCGCGTGCTCGGCGAGGGCGAGCGCCCGACCACGCGGGCCGTGGTCGGCTCGAGCCTCTGCGACGTGACCGTCGTGGCCGACCCGCGGACCTCGCGGGCGGTGTGCGTGTCGGCCCTCGACAACCTCGGCAAGGGCGGATCGGGCAACGGCGTGCAGACCATGAACATCATGATGGGCTGGGACGAGCGGACCGGGCTCGACGCGCCACCGGTGTACCCGTAGTTTCCATGCCGGAACTGCAATGGCTCGAGGGCGGCATCACGGCCGTGCCCGGAGTGCTCGCGTCCGGGGTGGCGGCGGGGATCAAGCCGAGCGGCAAGAAGGACCTCGCCCTCGTGCATTCGTCGTCTCCCGGCCGGGCGGCCGCCGTGTTCACGAGCAACCAGGTCAAGGGTGCCCCGGTCATCGTCTCCATGGAGCACGTGCGCGGGGGCGCGGTCCAGGCCATCCTGGCCTCCAGCGGTTGCTCGAACGTGTGCACCGGGGAGCAGGGCGTACGCGATGCGCGCGAGATGGCGCGCATGGCCGGGGATCTGCTCGGGATCTCGCCGCGGAACGTGCTGGTCGCATCGACGGGGGTCATCGGCCAGCCACTGCCCATGGATCGGATCCGCAGCGCCCTGCCGGGCCTCGTCAAGGCGCTCTCGCCCCAGGGGAGCCGGCACGCGGCGGAGGCCATCATGACCACGGATCTCGTGGCGAAGGAGGCCGCGGTCCGCGTGGAGGTCGGGGGGCGCCCCGTGACCATCGGCGGCATCGCCAAGGGTGTGGGCATGCTCGAGCCGCACCTGGCCACCATGTTCTGCTTCCTCGCCACCGACGCCATGATCCCGAGCCGCACCCTGCAGGCCCTGCTCGAGCGCACCGTCGATCACAGCTTCAACCGGATCACCGTGGACGGCGACCAGTCCACCAGCGACACGGTGGCGGTGCTGGCCAATGGCCTTGCCGAGAACGCCTCCCTGGAGCGGGGAGGTCGGCCGCTGCGCGAGTTCGCGCATGCGCTGGGGGAGGTGGCCTCTCGCCTGGCCCGGGCCCTGGTCCGCGACGGCGAGGGCGCCACGAAGCTCGTGGAGGTCGTGGTGCGCGGCGCGCGGACGCGCCGGGACGCGCTCGTGGCCGCCCGGAGCGTGGCAAATTCGCCGCTGGTCAAGACGGCGATCAACGGGGCCGATCCGAACTGGGGCCGGATCATGATGGCCATCGGCAAGTCGCCCGCGCGCGTGGACCAGAACCGGGTGGGCATCGCCTTCGGGGACGAGCCCGTGGTCGAGAGCGGGATGCTCCGCCCGGGGGCGCGCCTCGACCGGGTGCGTGAGATCATGAGCGGGAGCGAGTTCACGATCGCGATCGACCTCGGGCTGGGCCGAGGCGAGGACCGGGTCTGGACCTCGGATCTCAGCGAGGAGTACGTGCGCATCAATTCCAAGTACACGACCTGACGTACGGAGTACACGACCTGACGTCAACGATGCACGATCCTGAGCTTCGGTGCCCGGCGGAGATCCCCCGGGTGAGTGCGAGCGCCGCTCGCCGCTCGGGATCGGAGGCCAACCGAGAACAGGAGGATCCATGGCGGCACTGACCATGAAGGAGCTGCTGGAGGCCGGCGTGCACTTTGGCCACCAGACGAAGCGCTGGAACCCGAAGATGCAGAAGTACATCTTCGGCGAGCGCAACGGCATCTACATCATCGATCTGCAGAAGACCCTGAAGAAGTTCCGGGACGCGTACGCGTTCATGCGCGACCTGGCCGCCCGGGGCGGGAGCGTGCTGTTCGTGGGCACGAAGAAGCAGGCCCAGGAGTCGGTGTTCGAGGAGGCGAGCCGGTGCGGGATGTTCTACGTGAACCACCGCTGGCTCGGCGGGACCCTGACGAACTTCGCGACCATCCGGAAGTCCATCGCGCGGCTCAAGAAGCTCGAGGAGATGCGGGACACCGGCGAGTACGAGCGGCTGCCAAAGAAGGAAGTGCTGGGACTGGAGCGAGAGCGGCTGAAGCTCGACAAGGCGCTGGTGGGGATCAAGAACCTCGACCGACTGCCCTCGGCCGTCTTCATCATCGACCCCAAGAAAGAGAGCATCGCCGTCGAGGAAGCGCGCCGGCTGGCCATTCCCATCGTGGCCATCGTCGACACCAACTGCGATCCCAGCGTCATCGACTACCCCGTTCCCGGCAATGACGACGCGATCCGCGCTGTCCGGCTGATCACCAGCCGGATGGCCGACGCCATCAACGAGGGGCGTGGGACCCTCGCCAAGGAGGAGGCGGAGGACGCACCGGCGACCACCGACCTCCCGCGGATCACCGAGACGGAGATGACGGCGACCGTGGCCGAAGCCGGGGCCTAGCCCCGGCCGCGCGCCCATTATCCGACAGGAGGGGATTCGTGGCATCGTCGGCAGAACAGGTCAAGGTTCTCCGGGAGCGCACGGGGGCGGGAGTCATGGATTGCCGGACGGCGCTCGACGCCGCCCAGGGCGACTTCCAGGGGGCGATCGAGTACCTGCGGAAGAAGGGCCTGGCCGACGCGGCCAAGAAGGCTCACCGCGAGGCTCGGGAGGGGGCCGTGGCCTCGTACATCCACCCGGGGGGGAAGATCGGAGTGCTGGTCGAGGTCGATTGCGAGACGGACTTCGTCGCGCGGACCGACGACTTCCAGCAGCTGGTCCGGGACGTGGCGATGCAGGTGGCGGCGGCCAACCCCACCTACGTGTCCCGGGAGCAGGTGCCGGGTGACGTCGTCGAGAAGGAGCGCGACATCTACCGCGAGCAGATGGCGGACCAGAAAAAGGCGGCGCCGGTGCTCGACAGGATTATCGAGGGCAAGCTCGAGAAGTTCTTCGCGGAGAGCTGTCTCCTCGAGCAGCCGTTCATCAAGGATGCGACGGGCAAGACGCGCATGAAGGACCTGGTCGATCAGGCCACGGCCAAGATGGGAGAGCGGATCCTCATCCGACGGTTCGCCCGGTTCCAGGTGGGCGAGGGGGCCTAGTGGCGGAAGCCGGGCCAGCGTACCGGCGCATTCTGCTGAAGCTCTCGGGCGAGGCTCTGGCGGGGAACCGCGGGTATGGCATCGATCCGGGCACCCTTGGCCGCATCGCCGTCGAGATCCGCGAGGTCGTGGCCCTGGGCGTCGAGATGGCGGTGGTGATCGGCGGCGGCAACATCTTCCGGGGGATCGCCGCCAGTGCGGGCGGCATGGAGCGCGCCACCGGCGACTACATGGGCATGCTGGCCACGGTCATCAATGCCCTGGCTCTCCAGGACGCGGTGGAGAAGGCGGGCGTCGCGACCCGCGTCCTGTCCGCAATCGAGATGCGCGCGGTCGCGGAGCCCTACATTCGCCGCCGGGCCATCCGACACCTCGAGAAGGGGCGCGTGGTGGTGTTCGCGGCCGGGACCGGCAACCCCTTCTTCACCACCGACACCGCCGGCGCCCTGCGCGCCGTCGAGATCGGCGCGGAGGTCATTCTCAAGGCGACCAAGGTGGACGGGATCTACACGGCCGATCCCGCCAAGGACCCGCAGGCGACCAAGCTGCCGAGGATCGGGTACATCGAGGTCTTGAACCGCGGCCTCCAGGTCATGGACACCACCGCGATCTCGCTGTGCATGGAGAACAAGCTGCCCATCGTCGTCTTCGACCTCACCCGGCGCGGCAATATCGGGCGCATCGTGATGGGTGAGCCGGTGGGCTCCGTCGTCTCCGGCGACGTGGTGCCCCCCAGGGGGTGACCGACTATGCAAGAGCTTGTCAAGGACATGGAGCTGCGCATGCAGGGGGCGACCGATCTGCTCACGCGCGAGCTGGCCGGGGTGCGCACCGGCCGCGCGAGCACGGCTCTGCTCGACTCCCTGCGGGTCGAGGCCTACGGGGCGGTGACGCCCATCGGGCAGATCGCCTCTCTCTCCGTGCCGGATCCGAAGACGCTCGTCATCCAGCCCTGGGACGCCTCGCAGATCGGGACGATCGAGAAGGCCATCCTGAGGTCCGATCTCGGCCTCACGCCCGCGAACGATGGCAAGGTCATCCGCCTCGTCATGCCGGCTCTCACCGAGGAGCGGCGCAAGCAGCTGGCCAAGACGGTCGGGAAGCTCGCCGAGGACGCCCGTGTCGCCATCCGCAACGTGCGGCGGGAGGCCAACGACCGCCTCAAGGGAATGGCCAAGGATAAGAAGGTCTCGCAGGACGAGGAGCGGCGCGGGCACGACTCGATCCAGAAGGCCACCGACCGCTTCATTGGGAGGATTGACGAGATCGCGAGGAAGAAGGAGCAGGAAATCCTGTCCATGTGACGCCGCTCGCCTTGGGCAGTGCCGTGCGCGGGGCCCCACGCGTGCCGAATCGCGTGGCGTTTCCAGGACCCGTCGAGTACCATTTTGGGTTGACATGACCCTACGCAACGGGACGCGCCCGCGCCCGTCGGACCTCGCCGCGCTCGGCGAGTGCGAGCTGAAGGAGCGGGTCCTCGCCCTCCCTCTTCCGCGCCACGTGGCCATCATCATGGACGGCAACGGCCGCTGGGCCGTGGGTCGTGGGCTGCCGCGAGTGGCGGGCCATCGCGAGGGCGTGAAGGCGGTCCGGCGGACGGTGCAGGCTGCCGGGGAACTCGGCCTCGGGTTCCTCACCCTCTATGCGTTCTCCTCCGAGAACTGGCAGCGACCGTCCCGGGAAGTCTCGACCCTCATGTGGCTGCTGGAGTCCTCGGTGGACCGGGAGCTCCCCGACCTCATCGCCCGGAACGTCCGCTTCCGGGTCATTGGTCGACCGAACGGCGTTCCGGCCAGCGTGACGCGGGGCATCGACCGGGTCGTGCGGGCGACGGCGGGCAACACCGGGCTCAACCTGGTCGTCGCCTTCAACTACGGGGCGCGCGACGAGCTGGTGGATGCATGTCGCACGCTCGGCCGGGCCATCCAGGCGGGAGCGTTGCAGCCGGAGGAGATCGACGAGTCCCGCCTCGCCACCGCGCTGTACACACACGGCCTTCCCGATCCCGATCTCCTCGTGCGTACGAGCGGCGAGATGCGCATCTCGAACTTCCTGCTGTGGCAGATCGCGTACACGGAGCTATGGGTCACGGGGACCCTGTGGCCAGACTTTGGACCGCGGGACCTCCTGCTGGCCGTGGCGGAGTTCCAGCAGCGCAGCCGCCGCTTCGGGAAGGTCTGATGGGGCGGGTGCAGGACGTGCCTTTGTCCGCGCCGGTCACGGGAGCCGCCGGGACGCAGTGGGTGCGCCGCGTGCTGAGCGCGGCCCTCCTCCTGCCCCTGTTCCTGGCCGTGGTCGTCTGGGGTCCGCCCTGGGCGTTTGCGCTGATCGTGCTCGGTGTGGTTGGTCTCGCGCAGTGGGAGTTCGCCGCCCTCTTCCGCCGGGCCGGCGTGGCGGCTTCCCCCCTCCTGGGTGTCGGGGGGGGGCTGGTGGTGACGGCCAGCTTCCTCGTGCCGGACGCCGTGCCCATGGCGCTCGCGCTCGTGGTGCTGGGGGTGCTGGGGGCGAGCCTGGCCGGGGGGCCGCCGATCGCCTGGCAGCCATCGGCGGTGACCCTGCTCGGGATCTGCTACGTGGGCTTTCTGCTCGGGCATGCGCTCTGGCTGCGCAACGTGCCCAGCGGCATGGAGTGGGTCCTGTTCCTCGTGGCTGTCACCTGGTGCGGGGAGAGCGCGGCGTACGCGGTCGGCTCGGCGTTCGGCCGCCATCGCCTCGCCCCTCGGCTGTCACCCAGAAAGACGGTAGAAGGCGCGGCCGGGCAGCTCGGGGCGGCGGTGGTGGCCGCCGCGATCGCCCAGCCGGTCCTCTTGCCCCAGTGGCCGTGGTGGGAGGTGGTGGGGCTGGGCGCGGTGCTGGGAGTCGTCGGCCAGGTCGGGGATCTCGTGGAATCGCTGCTGAAGCGAAGCGTGGGAGCCAAGGACAGCGGCGCCGCCATCCCCGGCCACGGGGGAATCCTCGATCGGGTGGACGGACTCCTGTTCTGCACGCCGGTGCTGTTCTACTGCGTGGCCCATGGCCAGGCGATCGCGGGATGAAGCGCCTGACCGTCTTCGGGGCCACCGGGTCCGTTGGACGTCGGACCCTCGAGCTGGTCGAGCAGTTCCCCGACGAGTTCCGGCTCGAGGGATTCGCAGCGCGCGGGTCCAATCCGGACGTCGTGGTCGACCTGTGCCGGCGCCACCGTCCGCGCGCCGTGGCGCTGCTCGATCCCCGGGCGGCGGAGCAGGTGGGGCGCGCCCTGTCTCACCCGCGCCCGGAGATCCTTGTCGGCAGCCAGGGGCTGGTGGACCTGGCCGCCCAGGTCGACGCCGACATGGTGCTGGCGGCGATGGTGGGCGGCGCGGGCCTCCTGCCCACCATGGCCGCCATCCAGTCCGGAAAGACGGTGGCTCTCGCCAACAAGGAGACGCTGGTGATGGCGGGCCGCCTGATGACGGCGGCGGCGCGCCAGCGCGGGGTTGCCCTGCTTCCCGTCGACTCTGAGCACAGCGCGATCTTCCAGTGCCTGGTCGGGCACAATCACGCCGAGGTCGACCGGATCCTGCTGACCGCGTCCGGTGGGCCGTTCCGCCAGATCGCCAAGGAACAGCTCGCCCACGTGACCGTGGCCGAGGCGCTGAACCATCCCACCTGGCGCATGGGCGCGAAGATCACCGTCGACTCCGCGACGCTCATGAACAAGGGCCTCGAGGTGATCGAGGCGCGCTGGCTTTTCGATCTGCGCCCGGAGCAAGTGCACGTGGTCGTGCATCCCCAGTCGATCGTCCACTCCCTGGTCGAGTACGTGGACGGATCGATGATTGCCCAGCTCGGCGTCGCCGACATGGGGATACCGATCCTGTACGCCCTGGCGTATCCGCGCCGACTTCCCTGTCCGGCCAATCGCCTCGACCTCACCCGGACCGGCGCGCTGACGTTTCACGAACCCGATCTCGATCGCTTCCCCTGCCTTGCCCTGGCGCGTGCGGCCCTGCTCGCCGAGGGGTGCGCGCCGGCCATCCTCAATGCCGCCAATGAGGTGGCGGTGGCGGCATTCCTCGAGGGGCGGATCCGCTTCACCCAGATCCCGGAGCTGATCTCGGAAGCCCTGGAACACGTGCCGGCGGGGGGGCTGCGCGACCTCGACGCGTGTCTGGAGGCTGACGGCGCGGCCCGCCGGCACGTGGCGGCCGCGCTCGGCCGCGAGGTATCGGCGGCGGTCGGGGGCGGGCAGATCGGGTCAGGAGGGTAGGGCAGTGACGTCTCTCGTGTCGTTCATCATCGTCATCGGCCTGCTGATTCTCATCCACGAGCTTGGGCACTTTGCCGTGGCGCGCCTGTCCGGCGTCGGGGTGGAGCGTTTCTCGATCGGGTTCGGCCCCGTCCTCTGGCGATACCGGGGCAAGGAGACCGAGTACTGCCTCTCCGCCATTCCGATGGGCGGCTACGTGAAGATGATGGGGGACGACGAGAATCCCCTGGAGGGCGGCGCTACCGGGGCCGTCGATCCCTCGCGCACGTTCAACAGCAAGCCCCTGTGGATCCGCTTCCTCATCGTGTTCGCGGGGCCGGCGATGAACTTCGTGCTGGCCGCCGTCATCTTCGCCGTCGTGTTCATGGTGGTGGGACGCCCGGTCGTGCCGGCCACGGTCGGCCAGGTGACCGAGGCCGGGCCCGCCGCCCAGGCCGGACTCCGGCCCGGCGAGACGATCATGGCCGTGGACGGGGAGCCCGTGCAGTACTGGGATGAGGTCCTCCGGGCCGTCCAGCAGAGCCGCGGCGAGACGGTGCAGCTCATCCTTCGCTCCCCCACCGGCGAGCGGAAGGTGGCGGTGACGCCCAGCCCCTCGACGGTCCGCGACGTGTTCGGCGATGAACGGTCCGTGTGGGACATCGGGGCGCGCCCGTACACGGCGCCGGCGATCGGCGACGTGGTGGCCGGGATGCCAGCGGCCCAGGCCGGGCTCCGCGCCGGCGACACCGTGCTGTCCATCGAGGGCCGCCCGGTCGCATCCTGGGACGACATGCCGGCGGCGATCCAGGGACGGGCCGGAACGCCCACGGTGGTCGAGGTGCGCCGCGGCACGGAGACGCTCAGCGTCACCGTGGTCCCCAGCGCGGCCAAGGAGCGCGGGCCTGACGGCAAGGAGATCGAGGTGGGGCGCATCGGCATCAGTCCGCCCCTCGGTACGACCTACGTCCGCTCGAACCCCATCGTCGCGGTGGGGGAGGGCGTCGTTCGCACCGCCGAGGTGACCTGGCTGACCGCGGTGGGACTGTACAAGATCATCGTGGGCCAGCTCGACCGCTCCAACATCGGCGGTCCCATCCAGATCGCGGTGTACGCCGGGGAGCAGGCGCGCCGGGGGCTGCCCAGCCTCGCCTTCTTCACGGCGGTGATCAGCGTGAACCTGTTCCTGCTCAATCTGCTTCCGGTGCCCATGCTGGACGGCGGTCACCTTCTCTTCTTCGCGTTCGAAGCCGTGCTGGGGCGCCCCGTCTCGGTGCGCAAGCGCGAGGTCGCCCAGCAGGTGGGGTTCGTGCTCCTGATCATGCTCATGGTCTTCGCCGTCTACAATGACCTGACGCGGATCGACGTGCTGCGCTTCTTCCGGTGAGGGCGACCGGCCCGCCACCCTGCCCAGGGAGGCGGCCGGCGCGAGCGACGACCACCTTCGAGGAAAGGCGATCATGGGCCAGTACCAGCGACACGTCTTCGTGTGTACGTCCGGGGAGACGTGCCCCGCGCAAGGCGACGTGGAGAAGATCGTCAAGGTGCTGCGCACCGGGGTGGCGACGTCGGGCAAGCACGTCGAGGTGCGGATCAACAAGGCGGGGTGTTTCTCGCAGTGCGGCCACGGTCCGATGATCGTGGTGTACCCCGAGAACGTGTGGTACGCCGGGGTGCAAGAGGCCGACCTCCCGGAGATCCTGGAGTCCCACATCGGCGGCGGTGTGCCGGTGGCGCGCCTCGTCTACGACCCTGGCGTTCCCGGCGCCAACAAGATCAAGGGGACCTAGTGTCCCGAGTCAGCGATGTGCCGACCGGGCGCCGGGCGAGGTGGGGGCCCTCCCCGCGAGGCACGCGGTGTCGGAAGCGTCGCGGGTACTCGATGGGGCCGCGAGATGGGTGGTGGTTGGCTCCGGAAATCCGCAGGCGCCACGGTCCCGCGGGGAGGGCCCCTGCCCCGCCCGGCGGCGTGAGTTGACGAACGTGCGGCTCGGGACGGCGGAGCCGGGAACCATGCGCTGGAGTCGCTCCCTGATTCCCACGCTCCGCGAGGATCCCGCCGACGCGGAGGCGGTGAGCCACCGGCTGATGGTGCGGGCGGGGCTGGTCCGTCAGCTCGCCGCCGGGATCTACGTCTACCTACCCGTGGGGCAGCGGGTGATGGACAAGGTCAACGCCATCGTCCGCGAGGAGATGAACGCCATCGGCGGGCAGGAGATCGCGATGCCCGTGCTCCAGCCCGCGGAGATCTGGCAGCATTCGGGGCGCTGGGGGGCGATCGGCGAGGAGATGTTCCGCCTGAAGGATCGGAGTGGCCGGGACATGTGCCTCGGGATGACCCACGAGGAGGTCATCGCGTGGCTTGCGTCCCGGGAGATCCGGTCGTACCGGGACCTCCCCCAGATCTGGTACCAGATCCAGACCAAGGAGCGCGATGAGGCGCGCCCGCGGTCCGGCGTCCTGCGTACGCGCGAGTTCGTGATGAAGGACGCCTACACGCTCGATCGCGACGCCGCCGCCCTGGAGGTGTCCTACCAGGCCCAGAAGGAGGCGTACTGCCGGATCTTCGACCGGTGCGGGGTGCGCTACATCGTGGTGGAATCGGATCCGGGCATGATGGGCGGCTCCGGATCTCACGAGTTCATGGCACCCAGCGCGGCCGGCGAGGACGAGGTGGCCCTCTGCGACCGCTGCGGCTACGCCGCCAACGTGGAGCTGGCGCGGGGCCGGCCGGCGCCGGTGAGCCCACCGGCGTGGGCTGCGGCCGAGGTGGCCACCCCGGATGCGCGGACCATCGCGGAGGTGAGCGCGCAGCTCGGCGTCCCGGCCGCGGTCACCATGAAGTCGCTGCTGTTCGTGGACGGCGAGGGGCCCGTCCTGGCCGTCGTGCGCGGCGACCACATGCTCCACGAACGCAAGCTGGCGCGGGCCCTCGGTCGCGAGGCGCGCCCGGCGAACCCGGACGAGGTGAAGGAGCGCCTCGGGGTGCCCGCCGGATTCGTGGGACCGGTCGGGCTGCGCGGTGTGAAGCGCATCCTGGCGGACGAGTCGCTGCGCGAGGGCACCTATGCCGCAGGCGCCAATCGAGAGGGGTACCATGCGACCGCGGTCCGCGCCGGTGTCGACTTTGCGTGTGACTTCGCCGACCTCCAGGTGGCGCTGCCGGGAGAGGGCTGTCCCGTGTGCGACGATCCCCTGCGGGTGGAGCGGGTCATCGAGGTCGGCAACATCTTCAAGCTCGGGACGCGGTACTCCGAGTCCCTGGGCGCGAGCTATCTCGACGAGCAGGGTCGGCAGCATCCGATCGTCATGGGCTCCTACGGAATCGGGCCGGCACGCATCGCGGCTTCCGCGGTGGAGCAACGGCACGACGCCGACGGCATCGTGTGGCCGTGGGCCATCGCGCCCTTTCCTGTGCCCGTCGTGCCCGTGGGCGTGCGCGAGGGCGGGCAACTCGGCCCGGCCGAGGAGCTGTCCTCGGAGCTTCGGGCGGCCGGCTTCGAGGTGCTGCTCGACGATCGCGACGAGCGGGCGGGCGTCAAGTTCAAGGACGCCGACCTCCTGGGGGTGCCGATCCGCATCACCGTCGGGCAGGCATTCGCCCGGGAGGGGCTGATCGAGGTGCGACAGCGGGCGACAAAGAAGGAAGCCCGCGTGGGCCGCGCCGCCGTCCTTGCGACGGTGATAGCATACGCTCAGGAGCTCGGCGCCGGTCACGGCGCGCGGTGAAGGGACCGGGCGTCGGGCCCGGCCCGGGAGGGGCTGCCGCGGAATCCAGGGCGCGGCGGCGGGACCCTTGCAGGGTCTCTGTAGGTGTGCTAAAGTCTTAAAAAAAGTGGGCTCTGCCCACTTTTTTTTGGGCGCGAGCGGCGCAATGACGGATGCGGACGATCGATTGAGCGGGATCGAGGGCGCCGTCTCGGCGGTGATCGCATCCCACGAGCTGTCGCTGGTGGACGCGGATTTCCGGCGAGAGGGTCGGCGGTGGGTGCTCCGGCTTTTTGTCGACAAGCCGGGTGGCGTGGGTATCGGGGACTGCCAGCGACTGAGCCACGAGCTGGGCGATGTGCTCGATGTGGCCGGTCTCATCGAGGAGTCCTACGATCTGGAAGTGTCGTCGCCCGGGCTCGATCGCGAGCTGCGGAAGGAGCGCGAGTTCAGATGGGCGATCGGCAAGGCCGTCCGGTGCTGGCTGCGAGAGCCGGTCGACGGCAGGCGAGAGCTCGCCGGGCGGCTGGTGGCGGTGACGGGGGAGCACGTGACGGTGTCCGATCCGGACGGGATGGTCATTGTCGTGCCCCGTCCGCTCGTGACGAAGGTTCGCCTGGATCCTGCGCTCCTCGGGGCGGGGCGCCGGAGATGAGTGGAACGGCACGGTGATTAACAAGGAACTGATCTACGTCATCGAGCAGATCGGGCGCGAGAAGGGGATCAGCAACGAGGTTCTCTTCGAGGCGCTGGAGTCTGCCCTGCTGTCCGCGTCCAAGAAGACGATGGGGATCGCCGACAACGTGCGCATGCACCTCGATCGGCATACCGGGGTGCTGAAGGTCTTCGCCCGGAAGAAGGTGGTCGACAAGGTGAGCGACTCGAAGCTCGAGATCGCCGTTGCCGATGCGCGGGCCCTGAACGCCGAGGCCGAGCTGGACGACGAGCTGGAGATGGAGCTGCCGCCCCAGGAGTTCGGGCGCATCGCGGCGCAGACCGCCAAGCAGGTGATCCTCCAGCGGGTCCGCGACGCCGAGCGCGACGCCATCTACTCGGAGTTCATCGACAAGGAGGGCCGCATCATCCGGGGCACCGTGTACCGGATCGAGAAGCGGACTGTCATCGTCGAGCTGGGCAAGGCGGAGGCGGTGATCCCCGAGCGCGAGCAGATCCCGGGGGAGCGCTACAATCCCGGTGACCGCGTCCGGGCGTATGTGCTCGAGGTGAAGAAGACGGCCAAGGGGCCGCAGGTCACGCTGTCGCGCACGCATCCGGGGTTTCTCGCGCGGCTGTTCGAGTCGGAGATCCCGGAGATCGCCGAGGGCATCGTGCACGTGAAGGCGGCGGCGCGAGAGCCGGGCGAGCGAGCGAAGGTGGCGGTGGCCTCCACCAAGCGCGACGTGGACGCCATCGGTGCCTGCGTCGGGCTCCGCGGGACGCGGATCCAGGTCATCAGCCGGGAGCTGCGCGGCGAGAAGATCGACATCGTCGAGTGGTCGCCGGACCCCGCCGTCTTCGTGGCCCGGGCGCTGTCACCCGCCAAGGTCAGCTCGGTGAGTCGCGGAGGCGAGCAGGAGTTCGAGGGAGAGCAGCGGTCCGTGCTGGTGGTGGTGCCGGACAACCAGCTCTCCCTGGCGATCGGCAAGAAGGGGCAGAACGCTCGCCTGGCCGCGAAGCTCACCGGGCTCCGCGTGGACATCAAGAGCGAGGGCGAGATCGAGGATGAGCGCCGCCGCGATGAGGAGGAGCGCGCCAGCGGCGCGGCGGCCCTGGCCGAGATGAGCGGCATCGACTCCGCGCTCGCCGCTGCGCTGACGGCCGGTGGGCTGTTCTCTCCGGCCCGGATCGTGCGGGCGGGGAGCGAGGCGGTGGAGTCGGCGGCGGGGGTCGACGAGGGCAGGGCCACGGCCATTGTCACTGCGGCCCAGGCATGGCTGGCCGAGCATCCGGTGGTGACGGCGGCGGTCGAAGAGACCCCGGAGGGCGAGGGCGGCGCCGGGCTCGACGGGCAGGCCGGGTGGGATGCCGGGGAGGCGGGGTCCGAGGCCGCCCCGGAGGCGGAGCAACGGGAAGCGTGACGACGGCGCGGCCGCAGCGGACGTGTGTGGGCTGCCGACAGGTGCGCGACAAGCAGCGCATGGTGAGGCTGGTGCGAGGGCCGGACGGGCAAGTCCGGGTCGATCGATTGCAGCGAGCGGCAGGCCGCGGCGCCTATGTGTGCCCGTCCGTGGTCTGCGTGGCCAGGGGGTTGACGAGGAATCGTCTCGGGCACGCGTTCCGACAGCCCAGCGAGCCGGCAGTGGATCGGGCGGTCGTGATCGGGCATATCTCGGGGTGAGGGAGGGAAGGACGCTGTGGCGGGACGGGTGAAGGTCATCGACCTGGCGAAGGAGCTTGGCGTCACGAGCAAGGATCTGCTCGTGGCTCTGGAATCCATGGGGCACAAGGGGAAGCGGGCCATGACGCCGCTCGACACGGCGACGGCCAACGAGCTTCGCGTCAAGCTGGGTCGAGGACGCGATCTGCCCGCGGAGGCGAAGCCGAAGCGGCCTGTCAAGCCGAGAGGGGATGGCGCCGAGGATCTCGCGGCGGCCGCGCCCGACCGAGTGTCCAGGGACGACCCCGCCAAGCCCTTGATCAGGCGGGCCGGGAGGGTCGGCAGGTCGGAGCCCGAGATCCCGCCCGTTCCCGACGTGATCAGGCCAGCCGCGACCATCGTGCGGCCTGCTGCCCCCATGGCTCCGGCGGATCCGCTGGCGGTGCCGCCCGGACTGGCTGGTCCTGCCGCTCCTGCTCCGGCGGCCCCGGTGGCTCCTGCCGCTCCGGCCGGCGCGCCGGCGGCCCCGGACCACGCCGCCGTGCCCGCGTCGCCGCCGGTGGCCGAGCCGCACCGGCCCGCCGCGCCTCCGGCTCCTCGGGTTGTCGAGCTGCCGCCACCGCCCGCGCGAATCGAACCGCGTCCGGTTCCCGGTCCGGCGCCGGCGATCCGGCCGGCCACGCCGGTGGTC
>DATKEI010000205.1:0-10230 GCA_035544455.1 Binatia bacterium
CCGATGGTCGCGAAGCCCGCGGCCGCCGCCACCGTGACCAGCTCGGGGGGCGTCGTGTCCAGCACGGTGAGGTGGGCGAGGGAGATCTGCCGGCGCGGCGTGCCGGTCATGGCCGGACCGAGTGCCGATCGCTCGACGGCACCGCTCCGGAGGTGGAGGTGTTCATGGGAGCGAATAGTACCGCAGCGCCACGGCGAACGGCGCAGCGGCGCGAGCCGACGGCATGCGCGGCTGGACCAGCGAGCGCAGATGAAAGGACCTGGCCCACGATCTCGCCCGACCGGAGCTGGACGGAGCCGTCGCCGCCGCGCCACGCGCGGGTCCCGCTGGCGCGCGTGCTATGGTCTCGCGACGGCCGCTGATCACCGGGGCCGTCGGAAAGGAAGTGGAGTGATGTCCACCGCTTCGCGCTCCATCGGATTCATCGGGCTCGGCCAGATGGGCTTCGGCATGGCCCAGAACCTCCTCAAAGCCGGGCACGAGGTGCTCGCCTACGACGTCGCCGTCGAGCCCCTCGCCCGCTTCGCCGCCCTCGGTGGCCGCGCCGCCCGCCATCCGGCCGAGATCGGCGCCGAGTGCGAGAGCGCGATGGTGATGGTGGTGAGCGGACCCCAGGTCGATGCGGTGCTGAGCGGCCGCGATGGTCTCCTCGACACCATGACGAGCGGCACCGTCGTGATCTGCAGCACCATCTCGCTGTCCGAGCTCCTGCCCATTGCCGAGCGGGCCCGCGGCCGCGGCGTGACCGTGCTCGATTGCCCGGTCAGCGGGGGCGTGAGCGGCGCAGACGCCGGCACGCTGACGCTGCTCTGCGGCGGGGACGCGACGGCCATCGAGGCGCAGCGCCCGTTCCTGGACGCGGTGAGCGCCAACGTCTTTCATCTGGGCCCCCTCGGCGCGGGATTGGTGGGAAAGCTCGCCAACAACCTCATCATCGGGGTCGGCCGTCTCGCCGTTGGCGAGGCCTTCGCCATGGCCAGGCAGGCGGGAGTGCCGCTCGACCGCCTCTACCACACGCTGCGCACCTGCACCGCCGACAGCTGGATGCTGCGCTCGTTGGAGGGCGCCATCCTGCGCGGGGAGTACCCGCCCGCCACGTTCCTCGGGCTCAAGGACCTGACGGCAGCCGTGGAGAGCGGGCGCAGCGTGCACCAGGCGATGCCCGTCACCGCCCTGACCCGCGAGCTCTACCAGCTCATCGACGCCAAGCTGGGCGGCCTGCACGGCTCGAACGAGGTGCTCCGCTACTACCTCGAGCCGTGACGGCCGCGGCATCCGCCGGGCGACCTGGCCGCGTCGGGTCGCCCGGTGAGACCACTGCATCGGCGCCGGGGCGACGGGCGCCTCGAACGGGCTGAGGGCTCAAGGCCGACCGGTGCTATGCTGCCGCTGTGAAGGCCGCAGGAGACAGCGGCGGGACCGAGCTCATCTTCCTGGTCGAGGAGGCGCCCGAGGGCGGCTTGACCGCCCGCGCGCTCGGAGAGTCGATCTTCGCCGAGGCCGATGGGCTTGCCGCCCTGCACGAGAAGGTCCGGGATGCTGTCCGCTGCCACTTCGACGATGGGCAGCGGCCCGCGATCCTGCGCCTTCACTTCGTGCGCGAGGAAGTCATCACCGCTTGAGACTGCCGCGGGACGTCTCGTGCGACGATCTCGCGAAGGACCTCGCTGATCTCGGCTACCGCCCGACACGCCAGACAGGTACCCATCTCCGAATGACCACGCGCGAGACGGGGAGCATCACCTGACGCTGCCGCGGCACGCCGCCCTGCGAGTCGGCACGCTCGCTGCCATTCTGGGTGACGTTGCCCAGCACTTCGGGCTGACCCGGGACGCTCTGGCCGAACGCCTGTCCGGCCGATAGTGTGGGCCGGCGGTCCGCGCAGTGCGATGCCGGCCGCAATGGCGACCCTGCCGCCGAGCCCGCCCATCCCTGACGCCATGTCGCCCGGGGTTGCGGGACCGGGGCCCCGTTCGCCTTGACGGTCTCGCGTCCAGGGGGCAGGATCGGCCCCGGACGGGTCAGCGCTGACAGGGGAGGCGAGACGCGATGCCCACCGATCTGCATGATCTCTCGATTGCCGAGCTCTCCGGGCTGATCGCGGCGCGGAAGCTATCGCCCGTGGACCTGGTCGAGGCGCTGATCCATCGCGTCGAGCAGTTCGATGGCCAGACGCGGGCCTTCATCACGCCGACGTTCGATCGGGCTCGTGATCAGGCCCGGCGGGCCGAGGCCGAGATCGCGGCGGGCCGGTCGCGCGGCCCGCTGCACGGCATCCCCTTCGGGCTCAAGGACATCTACGACACCAAGGGCATCCTCACCTCCGCGCATTCGCGCATCTTCATCGACCGGATCCCCGCGGAGGACGCCGCCGCCACCGCCCGGCTCTACGACGCCGGCGCCGTGCTGCTCGGCAAGCTCGCGACCCACGAGATGGCGCACGCCGGGCCGTCGTTCGACCTGCCCTGGCCGCCGGCACGCAATCCGTGGAACCTCGCCCACTTCACTGGCGGCTCCTCCACCGGCTCGGGGGCGGCCGTGGCCGCCGGCCTGCTTCCGGTGGCGCTGGGCTCCGACACCGGCGGATCGATCCGGGGGCCGGCATCGCTCTGCGGCGTGGTCGGCCTGGTGCCCACGTTCGGGCTGGTGAGCCGCGCGGGCGTCATCCCCAACTCCTACACGTTCGACCACTGCGGGCCGCTGGCCCGGACCGTGGAGGACTGTGCCCTGGCACTGGAGGCCCTGGCGGGCTATGACCCGAGGGACGCCGGCAGCCTGCGACGGCCGGCGCCCCGGTACCGGGAGGCGCTCGGCCCGGACCTGCGCGGCCTCAGGATCGGAGTGCTGCGCCATCACTGGGAGGACGACATCCCGGCGTCGGCCGACGTCCGGAAGGCCATGGAGGCCGCGCTCGAGGTGCTGCGCCGGCTCGGCGCCGAGATCGAGGAATGCCGCGTGCGCCCGCTGGCGAGCTACTTTGACGTCAAGATCATCATCGCCGAGAGCGAGATCTTCAGCGTCCACCAGCGAGATCTGATCGCCCGGCCCGAGCAGTTCTCTGCCGACTTCCGGTCCCGGGCGCTCCCCGCCGTGCTCTTCACCGCCAACGACTACGTCCAGGCCACCCGGGAGCATCGCCGGATGATGGTGGAGATGGAGCCCCTGTACGAGAGGTTCGATGCCTTCGTCACCGCCGGCATGGGCGAGGCCCCGCTCCTGGCGGACTACCGCAGCATCTCCTTCTGGCAGAAGCCCAGTCTGCTCACGGCGTGGAACGTGACCGGCCAGCCCGTGCTGGCGCTTCCCAACGGCTTCGGCCGCAGCGGCTTGCCTCTCGGCATGCAGATCCTCGGCCGGCCGTTCGGCGAGGAGACCATCCTGCGCGTCGGGCACGCGTACGAGCAGGCCACGGAGTGGCACGCCAGGCGCCCCGCGCTCGTGCCGGGGGCCAAGGCCCCCGCCGTCACCCCTCCGCCTGTCCTGTCGGAGTCCGCCGCGCAGCCCGACGCGGGCATGCGCGACCGGTGCGCGAAGGCGGCCGGGCGCGCGGGGCTCCGGCTCGACGATCTCATGATCGCCCAGCTCCTGGAGGGGGCGCCGTATGCGCTGGGCATGGCGGAGCGCCTCCGCCGCGACCACGGCCCGCACCACGAGCCCGCGAACATCTTCACCTTCCCGGTCTCCCGGCTGGGCGCCGCCCCGCCGGGCTGACGACACGAGACCCGCCGGACGACGAGACGAGAAAGGGGAAGTCATGAGCATTCGACCGAACCGCGTGAAGCAGCGGCTGGCCGCCGGCCAGGTGGCCACCATCCTGGCCGGCACCAACGATCCAGACCTGATCGACCAGCTGGGACCGATCGGAGCCGACGGGATCTGGCTGGAGGGCGAGCACGGCGGGGTCGACTACGCCGACCTCGGCAACCTGACCCGGGCCTGCGACCTCTGGGGCATGACGTCGATCGTGCGGGTGATGGACAACGACTACGCCACGATTTACCGCACGCTCGACCGCGGCGCCCAGGGCATCGTGGTGCCGCACGTGAACACCCGGGCGGAGGCGGAGGCGGTGGTCGCGGCCGGAAAGTTCGCGCCGCTGGGCAAGCGCGGCATGTTCACGAGCCGCCAGGGCTTCGGCGTGGGCGACTACCTGAAGATCGCCAACGACCAGAGCCTGCTGATCGTGCTGATCGAGGACATCGCCGCCGTCCGCAATCTCGACGAGATCCTCGCCGTCGACCACATCGACGTCTTCTTCGTGGCGCCAAGCGACCTGGCGACCTCGATGGGCCACATCGGCGACATGACCCACCCGGAGGTCCAGCAGACCCTCGACGGGGCGATCGCCAGGATCGTCGACGCGGGCCGCACGGCGGGGACGCTGGTCAGCTCTGCCAACGTGGAGCGCTACGCGCGCTTGGGCGTCCGCGCCTTCATGACCAGCTTTTTCCCCTGGATCCAGGCGGGCGCGAAGGATCTCATGGACCGCGCTGCGGCGGGGGTCCGCGGCTGACGTCGGGCCAAGACGCCGCCCCTCTCGGAAGCGGCGAGGATCGAGGCGGGGTACCTGCTCCGGTTACTCCAGAAGGGGGAGGCGGTTGCGATGCCCCGCTCGAGGCCGATGCCCGTTGTGGGCTCGCGCTGTCACGAACTGCGCGTCCCAGGCGCCGAAGCCGACTGGAGGATCGAGCTTTTGATCGGAATTATGCTCGCCTCAAGCTAGCGACTGCTTCTACTTCCACAAGCGTAGCTCGAGAGGCAAGAGAGGAAACACCAATTCCCGTTATTGCCGTCCGGGACTCACCTAGGAAGCTGGATAAGATGGGCGCCAACCCCTCCATATGATCTTCAAGCTCTCCCCGTACATAGATTCTCAAATGTAGGAGGTTGTCTACGCCAGTGCCCGCCGCCGTAAGCACCGTTCGCAGGTTCTCCAAGGCGACTGCGAACTGGCCTGCGACAGAGTTGCGGGACACCTGGTGCTGAAGGTTCCAGTCCAACTGTCCGGATACAAACAACAACGAGCTGTCCTCGTCGATTGTCCCGTGCGATAAACCCAGCGGAGAGCCGTCATATAGGCTCGCCGGATTGACCAAGCGCTTCGTCATGTGGTCACCTCAAATGGTCGGTATTGACGCCCAACGTGAAGTCACGTGAACTGCGTTACACGACGGGGGCGGTCCGTATATCACGGGGACTCGTCAAGCGGCGCCGAGGGGATATCGGAATTCTCGCTACCTTGCGAGACGGCCTCGCGCACGCGGTCGAGGAGCTGAGGCGTCGGGGCGCTGGCCGGACCGGCTTCATGAACGGCGGGCGCCCCGAGACAGCACCTTCCGACAAGGGGAGATAGAACCACCCGCTGCTCGACCCAATGGCGAGCGTGCTCATATCCGCCACTCCCCGTTTGTTTCGTGGGCTTCGACGATAGTCGACCGCTGGGGAGCGTACAAGACAAATCCATCGTGCGGACGGGAGGAGTGAGCGCAATCGGATACAGTGCGGCCGGCGGGCCTCGGACCCCGGCGCCGGGCTCCAGGCCCGGCGGGCCCATCACCGACGCGTAGACGTCATGACAACGCGCCTCAGTCCACGATCTGATGGCTCGCCAAGGGGTACGCGGCCCGGCCCCGACGGACTGGCCAGGTCCGATCGGGTCCGGGGTGGCCCGGGCCCGCCGCGGCACGGCGCTCTACGCGGCGCGCCCGCCTGCGCTATAGTGCCGGGGTGATGAAACGGCGACCGATCTTCTACGGCTGGTGGGTGGTGGCGGCGTTCTCCGTGACGACGTTCATGTCGACGGGTATTCGCCATGCCGTCGGGCCATTCCTCAAGCCGATGGTGGACGATCTCGGGATCGATCGCGCGAGCTTCTCCGCGGTGATCGCGCTGAGCCTCTTCCTGTACGGCGTCTTCATGCCACTGGCCGGCCTGGCCCTCGACCGCTTCAGCGTGCGCTTCGTCACCTCGGTCGGCACCGTGCTGCTGGTGGTCTCCCTGGTGCTGACCGCGATGGTCCGCAACTTCTGGGAGTTCGCCGCCGTCTACGGCGTGCTCGTGCCCCTCGGGCTCGCTGCCACCGGGCCGGTGATCGCCTCCGGGGTGGTCGCGCGGTGGTTCAGCAAGCGCCGCGGCACCGCCCTCTCCGTGCTCGGCAGCGCGTCGATGACCGGCATGAGCCTGCTCGTGCCCGTGGTGACCTGGCTCATCCTCAGCACCGGCTGGCGCATGACGTACGTGCTGATCGGAGCCGGGATGCTCGTCGTCGTGATGCCCCTGTGCTTGTGGGTGTTCCGGGACTCCCCGGAGTCCATGGGGCTGACCGCCGACGGGGCCGCGCCCAGGGACGGCGCCGCCACCTCCGTCGAGCGGGTCGCGGCCAGCGAGGCGTTGCAGACGCTGGCGTTCTGGCAGCTCGCGGGCTCGTTCTTCACCTGCGGGTTCTCGATGAGCCTGCTCTCCGCACACGGGATCCCGATGCTGACCGACCACGGGTACTCGCCCATGTTCGCCTCGTGGGCGCTGGGCGTGCTCGGCGGCTCGAGCATCGGTTTCACGGTGATGCTCGGGGCCCTGTCCGACCGCCTCGGCCGCCGGCCCGTGCTGGCCGCGATCTACGCCGGCCGGGTCTTCATCTTCGCCGGGTTCTTCCTCATCCGGGAGAATCCGGCGGCCATCCTGGCCGTGGCCGTGCTCGGCGGGATCACCATGGCGGGGACGGGCTCCATGACCTCGGCGCTCACCGCTGACATCTACGGCCGCTTTTCCGTCAGCTCGGTCTTCGGCCTGATCTTCCTGGTGCACCAGACGGGATCCGCCGCCGGCACGTGGCTGGCCGGTGTGCTGTTCGAGACGACGGGCGGCTACGGTGCGGCCTACGCGATGGCCTGCGCGTTCCTGGTGGGCGCGGCGTTCGTGGCGCTCAACATCGACAGGGGCGCGCGCCGCATCTGGCGCCCCGCCACCGCCTCCCCGCGCTGAGGGGACTCGGCGCGCCGCGCCCGCCCCGCGGGCGGCGACCTCGAGGTCCGTGGCGGTCAAGCGGAGCGAATCGTCATTGGCCTCGAGCAGGATGTTCACCAGAATCGAGAGCGCCAGCGGCCCCTGCGGGTGTGCGCCCGGGGGGTTGGCCCCGTGCCGGCCGTATGGGCGGAAGCCGGGTGTTCGATGGCCCGTTCGCCCGAGGCTCCGCCGAGGCGAGCGGGACTCGGAGATCGGGGGCGAGCTGCGGCACCGAGGAGGACCCGCGAGCATCCTCGAGGGCGAGGCGCACGACCCGATCCGCATGCTGTCGCCAGGGAGGTCCCATGAGCGCAGACCTCGTCGTCAAGAACGTCCGGCCGATGGCGGGGCCCGCCGTCGACGTCCTGGTCGTGGACGGTGTCATCGCCCGCCTCGCCCCCGGCATCGAGCCCGCGCCGGGCGCCACCGCGATCGACGGGCAGAACGGCATCCTCCTGCCCGGCTTCGTCGACGCGCACATGCACCTCGACAAGACCTTCTGGGGCCTGCCGTGGCGCCCGCACGACGCCGGGCCGACCGTGCTCGACCGCATCGAGAACGAGCGGCGCATCCGGCGCGCGCTCGGCCTGGCGCCGGACGTCCAGGCCGAGCGGCTCGCCCGCCAGGCCGTGAGCCGGGGGACACTGCACATCCGCAGTCACGTGGATGTCGATACGGACATTGGCCTGCGGAATCTCGAAGGGGTGATGGCTGCCCGGGCCCGGCTGAAGGACGCCGTCTCGATCCAGATCGTCGCGTTCCCCCAGAGCGGCGTCGTCGCCCGTCCGGGCACGGCCGAACTCCTGGATCGCGCGGTGAAGGAGGGCGCCGAGCTGATCGGCGGCATCGATCCCGCCGGCATCGACCTCGATCCCCGGGGCCAGCTCGACGTCGTCTTCGGGATCGCCGGCCGCCAGGGCGCGGGCGTGGACATCCATCTCCACGACGCGGGCGACCTCGGCGCGCTCCAGATCCGGCTGATCGCCGAGCGCACCCGGGCCCTCGGCCTCGCCGGCAAGGTCGCGGTCAGCCACGCGTTCTGCCTGGGCGCGGTGGACGACCTCGAGCTCGGACGCCTGATCGAGCTGCTGGCGGAGAGCCGCATCGCCATCATGACCAACGCCCCCGGCGACCGGCCGATGCCGCCGCTGCGCCGCCTCCGCGCCGCCGGCGTGACCGTGTTCTCCGGCTCCGACGGTGTGCGGGACGCCTGGACCCCGTTCGGGACCGCGGACATGCTCGAGCGCGCCATGCTGCTCGCCTACCGGAGCGGCTTCCGGACGGACGAGCTGCTGCACGCCACCCTCGACACCGTCACGCGCGCCGGCGCCGCCGTGCTCGGGCTCGAGCGGTACGGGCTGGACGCCGGCTGCCGCGCCAGCTTCGTGGTCGTGCCGGGCGAGACGCTCGGCGAGCTCGTGGTGACGCGGCCGCCCCGCGCGTGGGTCGTCAGCGCCGGCCGCGTGGTGGCCCGAGACGGGGCGTGCCTCCGGTGAGAGCGGGTCTCCTCCGCCTGCTAGCCCGGCTGCCAGCGAGCGCTCACGCTCCAGGCAGGCGAGCGGCTTGCCAGCGTCGGGCGCGGCCACACCCCAAGCGCCAGGCGCCCGATGTGCGGCGCCTCGGGCCGACCTTCGAGACCGAATCCCTCGCCATGCGTGTCGTCATGAGCGCGAGTGGGTGTTGAGGTGGGCCCGGTGGCCCCTGCCGTCACCTTGGGGTGCTGCTCGGGCTGCTCCCGCTGCAAGAGCTGGGATCAGTTCGTCGTCCTAGGCCGTCGCGATGGCGCCGGCGCGCTCCAGCTCCTCGATGCGCGCCGGTGCGTAGCCGAGCACGTCGGTCAGGACCTGGCGCGTGTGCTCGCCCACGCGGTAGGGCGCCGGTCCGGCCGGATGGGTCGGATGTCCGTCGACGTGGAAGGGCGTCGCCGTGACGCGCACCGAGCCCACCCCGGCATGAGGCACCGAGGGGAACGCCCCGCGGGCCACCAGGTGCGGGTGGGCCACGACCTCCTCGGGGGCGAGGACGGGCACGGCCGGGATGCGGGCGTCGGTCAGCGTCTTGACCGCGTCGTCGACGCTGGCGAAGCGCTGGAGCCAGCCAGTGATGATGTCGGTGATGGCCGGCCAGTTCTCCCGGCGCGCGGCCGGCGTGGCGAAGCGCGGATCGCGGGCCAGCTCTGGCCGCTCGAGCAGCTCGACCAGGCGGGGCCAGAGCTGCGCCGAGCCCACCGTCTGCAGGGCCAGGTGTCGGTCGCCGACGGGGCGGACCAGCATGCCGATGCGCGGGCCCGGCGACACCGGTCCCCCGTTGAGGACGCTGCCGTACGTCACGTCCTCGGCGGCCACCAGGCATTCGAGCATCGACACGTCGAGGTAGGCGCCCGATCCCGTTCGCCCCCGGCGGAACAGCGCGGCGAGGATGGCGCCGAAGGCGTGGGTGCCGGCCAGGACGTCGGCCGCCTGGAGATACGTCACGCGCGGCGACGGGGCGTCCGCCCGCTCCAGGTGCATCATTCCCGAGACGGCGTTGATGATGTGGGCGAAGGCCTGCATCGAGCGGAGCGGGCCGGTCTGGCCAAAGCCGGAGATCGAGCAGTAGACGAGATCGGGCTTGATTGCGGCAAGCGCCGCGTAGTCGCAGCCGAGGCGGGCCATCACCCCGGGGACGAAGTTCTCGACCACGACGTCGGCCCGCCGCACGAGCTCGCGCACCACCTCGAGGCCGGCGGGCCGCCCGACGTCGATCGCCACGCCGAGCTTGCCCGCGTTGATCCGCAGGAAGTAGGTGGCCTGGTCGGTCCGGCCGTCTTCCACCTGGAGGACGCCCCGGCGGACCTCGTCGCCCTCCCCCGGGCGCTCGATCTTGATCACCCGGGCCCCGAGGTCGGCCAGCATCCGCGTGCAGTACGGTCCGGCGAGCACGCGGGTGAAATCGAGGACGGTGAGCCCGGCGAGGAGCGGCTCGGGGTCGGCCACGGTCAGCTCACCGCGGTCCGCGGCGCGGGGCAGCTGCCTGGCACCGCGACGCCATGGCCGGCTGTCGGGGGGCGGCCTCTCTGGTCCTGGCATCGCTCCTCGCCCAGCGATCCAGATCCCCGCCCGACTCCGACGGGCAAGTCCGGCCGAAACGGCGGTAGCGCATGGTCACCTCGCGGTGAATCTCGGCGCCGCCGTCGGCGCCCGCCCGCAGGATACCAGGCGTCCGACGCGAGCGGGCCGCGGCACCGCC
>DATKEI010000206.1:0-2822 GCA_035544455.1 Binatia bacterium
AGGCTCTCGCCGACGGCAAGCCGGGTCCCAACATCCCGATGGACGCGATCCACGCCGGGAACGCAAAGCACGCCCAGGATTACGCGGCCTGCACCAAGGCCGAGACGCTGTCGCTGCACCGGACGGGAGCGGCGGCGGCGGCGATCGTCCGGAGCATCCCCGACGAGCACCTCGGTCGAAGCGGCAATGTGCTCGTCGGCATGCCGCCCATGAGCGCCGAGCAGCTCGCCGTCGGCATTCTCTGCGGTCACCCCGACGAGCACCTGGCCAGCATCCGCGCCACCACCACCGAAGCCTGACCTTCACCCGCCCTCGCGCCGCCGGGGTGCCCTCGAGGGCACCCCGGCGGCGCCTTGCCGGGCTCCCGCGCGTAGCACCCGCGGCGCGCCCCCCTCCCCCATTCACCCTTCAACTCCCTTCGCGCGCCAGGCACAATACGGCATGTCCAGGCGACGAATAGGTCTCGTGGCGGGGATCGCAGCGCTGCTGGCCATGGTGGGGATCGGCTGCGGATACCGGGGGTATCTCGCCGGCTTCCTCCCGAGCGCCGCCGCGCCGGCGGGGGACATCGGCGTGCCGCCCGGGTTTCGCGTCGAGGTCTATGCGACCGACGTGCCGAATGCGCGCCAGATGGCCCTCGGGCCTCCCGGCGTCGTGTTCGTCGGATCGCGGACGGCCGGCCGCGTCTATGCGGTGGTGGACGAGGACGGCGACGGCCGGGTCGACCGGACGCACGTGCTGGCCAGCGGCCTCGAGCAGCCGAGCGGCCTCGCCTACCGGGATGGGTCCCTGTACGTGGCCGCGGTGAGCCGGATCCTCAGGCTGCGCGATGTGGCCCGCGACCTCGCACAGCCGCCCCCGCACGAGGAGGTGACGGGCGCGTTCCCCCGGGACGGCCACCACGGCTGGAAGTTCATCGCCTTCGGACCCGACGGGTACCTCTACGTCCCCGTCGGCGCCCCCTGCAACGCATGTGAGCCGGCGGGGCCCCTGTACGCCACCATCACCCGGATCGACGTGGCGAATCCCCGGCCCGAGGTGGTGGCCCGCGGCGTGCGCAACACCGTCGGCTTCGACTTCCAGCCCGGCACCGGCCAGCTCTGGTTCACCGACAACGGCCGGGACTGGCTGGGCGACGACCAGCCGCCCGACGAGCTGAACCGGCTCGGGCGCCCCGGGGAGCACTTCGGCTTCCCGTACTGCCACGGAACGGGCATCCCCGATCCCGACCTCAACGGCGGCCGCGCGTGCTCGGGGTTCACACCACCGGTCCGCGAGCTCGGCCCCCACGTCGCCGCCCTCGGCATGCGCTTTTACACCGGGCGGATGTTCCCGGACCGGTACCACGGCGGGATCTTCATCGCCGAGCACGGCTCCTGGAACCGATCGACCCCGATCGGCTACCGCGTGACGTTCGTGAAAGTCGAGGACGGGCGGGCCGTCTCCTACGAGCCGTTCGCCGAGGGGTGGCTCAAGGGCGGGACGGCAGCCGGACGGCCCGCCGACGTGCTGGTTATGCCCGATGGCGCCCTCCTCGTCGCGGACGACAAGGCGGGCCGCCTCTATCGCATCAGCTACGCGGGAGGCTGAGCGGGCGGGCGCCATCTCCCGCGCGGCGAGGGATCCCGACTCGCCTGGTCGCGGGGTCGGCGTCAGGGAGGGCCAACCCGGGGGGCGTCCCGCGTGAGGTCGCGGCTGACCCCGGCGTGGCCACCCGCGGGCTCGCGGGCCGGCGGCGAGGGAGTCGCTCAGGCCTCCTCGCCCCGGGCGCGGCGAAACGCCCGCGCGAAACCGGGGAGGGCCCGCACGATGGTGTCGCGCTCGACCGTCAGCGAGATGCGGATGTGCCCGGGCGCTCCGAACCCCGAGCCGGGCACGGCGAGCACGCCCTCCTCGGCGAGCAGCCCGACGAAGGCCACGTCGTCGGGGATGGGCGTGCGCGGGAACACGTAGAACGCCCCCTGCGGCTTCACGCACTGGTAGCCGATGCGGGTCAGCCCCTCGTACATGAGGTCGCGCTTGTCCCGGTAGGGCCCCACGTCGATCACGAGGTCCCCCACCTCGGCCACCACCCACTGCCACAGGGCCGGCGCGTTCACGAAGCCGAGCACCCGGCTGGTGAACGCGCACGCCTCGAAGAGCTCGGCGGCCTCCGGCATGCGGGGGGAAAACGCGAGGTAGCCGATGCGCTCGCCAGGGATGGCCAGGGACTTGGACCAGGAGGTGGCCACGATCGCGCGGGTGACCAGCGGCGGCACCTCGGGCGGCACGGCGTCGTCGAAGACGAGGGAGCGGTACGGCTCGTCGCTGATCAGGACGATGGGCCGGGCGGCGCGGGCGAGCAGCGCCTCGATCTCGATGAAGGTCGACGCCGGATAGATGACGCCGCTCGGGTTGTTCGGCGAGTTGAGCAGGATGGCGCGCGTCCGCGGGGTGATGGCGGCGGCCAGCGCGCCGACGTCCGGCATGAGGTCGTCGCGGGGCGGTACCACGACGAGCCGGCCGCCGTGGTTCTCCGCATAGAACACGTACTCCGCGAAGAAGGGCGCCACGGTGACGACCTCGTCGCCGGGATCGAGGATGGCCTTCAGCACCGTGTTGAGTGCGCCGCCCGCCCCGACCGTCATGAGGACGTGGCCCGCCGTGTACGCAAGGCCAGTGGCCGCGGCGAGGCGCCGGGCCACCGCGGCGCGCACCTCGGGATGCCCGGCGTTGGGCATGTAGGCGTGGCGGTGCGGCACGGGGCTCTCGAGCACGCGGCGCGCCGCCGCGAGCACGGCCGGCGGCGGCTCGATCTCCGGATTGCCCAGGGTGAAGTCGAA
>DATKEI010000207.1:0-28056 GCA_035544455.1 Binatia bacterium
GCCAGCCGGGCGCTCGGGGGCAGCAGCAGGCGTGCGGGCCGCTCGCCCTTCATGACGGCGCGGCCATCCTCGGTGAGCACCACCACGGGCCGATCGACCCCGGTGAAGCTCACCCACCCGGCGCTGACACAGCGCCGCAGCAAGCGGACCAGCCAGGTGTCCGGGTGCTCCCGCAGGTTGCCGAACGTCGGCACACGCGTCAGGCCGGCCGCTTCCAGCCGTGGGTCCGAGTCGCCGTGGACGAGCTTGACCGCCATCTGCAGCCCGAACCGCCCGTGCACGCGGGCGACCCCCGACAGAGCCTTGCGGACGATGAGCGTCGCCGCCTCGGGAGCGGCAACGGCCTCGGGGGCGGCCAGAGCGCGGCACACGTCGCAGCGGCCGCAGCCGTGCAGGGCCTCCGCCTCGTCGCCGAAGTACCGCAGGATGGCGTCGTGGCGGCAGCTTCCCCCCTCGACCCAGCGGATCAGCTCGAGGAAGAGGCCCCACTTGTGCTCGACCACCCGCGGGTCCGGCGCGCCGTCATCGCCGCCGCGCTCGAGCAGGGCGCGGCGCAGGGGCAGGTCGCGCGGCGAGACGAGGAGCAGCCCCAGCGCCTCCTCGCCGTCGCGACCGGCGCGCCCCACCTCCTGGTAGTACGCCTCCACGGAACCCGGCGGCCCCACGTGGATGACGGCGCGCACGTCGGCGCGGTCGATGCCCATGCCGAAGGCGTTGGTGGCGACCACGACCTCGGCGCGCCCCTCGGCGAATGCGCGCAGCGCGCGCTCGCGCACCGGCCCGGGCAGGCCGGCGTGGTAGATCTCGGTGCGCCAGCCCGCGCCGGCGAGCCGCTCGCCCTCCTCCTCGACGCGCCGGCGAGTCGGGGCGTAGACGATCGCGGCACCGCGGCCGCGGCCGGGCGCGCCGAGCGACTCGCCGAGCGCGCCGTCCACGGCCCGGCGGGCCTCGCGCGCGCCCTCCACCTCGAGCGCGCGCAGTGAGAGATTGGGCCGCGCGAAGCCGCGCACGATCTGCGCCGTATCGGCGGGCAGCCCGAGGCGCGACAGGATCTCGTCCCGGACGATCGGCGTGGCGGTGGCCGTGCACGCCAGCACGCGCGCCGCGCTGAGCTCGGCGAGGAGCCCTCCGATCTCGAGGTATTCCGGGCGGAAATCGTGGCCCCACTCGCTGATGCAGTGGGCCTCGTCCACGGCCACGAGCGGGCACGGGATATCGCGGATGAGCCCGCGAAACCCCGGGAAGGCCAGGCGCTCCGGGGCAACGTAGACGAGGCGATACGCGCCGGCGGCGATGCGCGCCATCCGGCGCCGCATCTCCGCCGCCTCGAGCGTCGACGACAGGAAGGTGGCCGCCACCCCCCGGCCCTCGATCGCGTCGACCTGGTCCTGCATGAGCGCCACCAGGGGCGACACGACGAGGGTGGTCCCGGGCAGGAGGCTCGCGGGCAGCTGGTAGGTGAGGCTCTTGCCTCCCCCGGTGGGCGCCACCAGGAGCAGGCGGCCGCCGTCGAGCAGGGTCTCGATCGCCTCCCGCTGGCCCGGGCGAAACGCGGCATACCCCAGCCGGCGAAGGCCCGCCTCGAGGTCCCGGCCCACCGCGCCGGCGTCTACCTCGCGGGCGCCCTCGGCCACTCCGCGCCGTTCCATCCGATCACTGGGCCATGAAGCCGCCGTCGACAATCATCTCGGCCCCGGTCATGAACGACGACTCGTCGGAGGCCAGGAAGAGGGCGGCCTGGGCGATCTCCCGCGGCTGGCCGATGCGGCCGAGCGGGATCGAGGTCTTGAACTCGGCCCGCAGCGCATCGTTGAGATAGGGCGCCTGGAGCGGAGTGTCGACGATCCCGGGATGGATGATGTTGCTCCGGATGCCGTCCCGCGCGAACTGGATGGCCAGCGACCTGTTGAGGGCGATGAGGGCTCCCTTGGCCGCCGTATACGCATCCTGGGCGCGGGTGAAGCCGGCCAGCGCCGACACGGAGCCCACGAGCACGATCGAGCCGCCGCCCGCCTGCCGCAGGTGCGGGATGCCGTGCTTGGTGACCCAGAACACGGACTTCAGGTTGATGGCCATCACGCGGTCCCACCAGATGCCGTCGGTCTCCAGCACCGAGCGGTCGCGGTCCTTCCAGAGCACGCCCGCGTTGTTGTAGAGGACGTGCACGGCCCCGAAGGCCTGGACCCCCTCCGCGACCATGCGCCGGACGTCGTCCTCCACCGCGACGTCCCCGACCGCAGCCACCCCCTCGCCCCCCGCCGCGGTCACGAGGCGCACCGTCTCGCCGGCCGCGGCGCCGTCGATGTCGGCGACGATCACGCGCGCCCCCTCCTCGGCAAACAGGACTGCCGCCGCCCGCCCCATGCCCACCCCGGCGCCGGTGATCAGCGCCACCTTGCCCCCGAGCCGTCCCGCCATCGCCCGCCTCCGGTCGTCTCAGATTCGCTCGAAGTAGCGCACGAGCTCCCAGTCCGTCACGGCCTGGTCGAAGGCCTGCTGCTCGAGGTGCCCGAGGCGCAGGTAGTGCTCGACCACGCGGTCGCCGAAGGCGTCCCGGGCAGCGCGCGAGCGCTCCAGCTCGACAAGGGCCTCGCGGAGCGTCCCGGGCACCTGGGGCAGGCTCGCGTCCTCGTACGCGTTACCCGCGTACCAGCGCGGCGACTTAAGCCGCCGCTCCACGCCGTGCAGCCCCGCGGCAATGGTCGCCGCGAAGGCCAGGTACGGATTGGCGTCGGCCCCGGGGATCCGGTTCTCGATGCGGAAGCCCGGCCCCTCCCCGCAGACGCGGAACCCGCACGTGCGGTTGTCCCACCCGCAGGCGAGGCGTGTCGGCGCGAACGAGCCGGCCTGGTAACGCTTGTAGGCGTTCACGGTGGGCGCGTAAAAGAGCGACAGCTCGCGGGCCAGGGCCATCTGCCCGGCCACCCACTGGCCGAAGAGAGGAGTGCCATGGCGCGATCCCCGCACGACGAAGAGGTTGCGACCGCCCCGGCGGTCCCACAGCGAGGAGTGCAGGTGGAAGGACGAGCCGGCGGCGCCCATGTCGGGCTTGGCCATGAACGTCACGGCGCGACCCTGCTGCCAGGCGATCTCCTTGACCCCGTGCTTGTAGAGCACGTGGCGATCGGCCATCTCGAGAGCCGGGGCGTAGCGGAGGTTGATCTCCTCCTGGCCCTTGCCCCACTCGCCCTTGGAGAACTCCACCGGCACCCGCGCGCCCTCCATGTGATTCCGGATGGCGCGGACCAGGTCCTCCTCCCTGGTCGTCTGCAGGATGTGGTAGTCCTCGCGGTAGGCGGAGACGGGGGTCAGCCCGTGGTACCGGCGCCCGCGGGCCTCGTCGAAGGACTCGCGGAAAACATACAGCTCGAGCTCCGATCCGGTCTTCACGGTGTAGCCGAGGCGGGCCGCGCGCTCGAGCTGGCGGCGCAGGACCCAGCGCGGCGACTCCTCGATCGGCGCGCCCTCCTCGGTGAAGGCATCGCAGAAGACGAGCGCCGTCTTCGGCAGCCAGGGAAGGAGGCGCCAGGTCGACAGGTCCGGGACGAGCTTCATGTCGCCGTAGCCGCGCTCCCACGAGGTGAGCCGGAAGCCGGGCAAGGGCTCCATCTCCATGTCCACGGTGAAGAGGTAGATGCAGGCGTGGACCGCCTCGTGCAGGACGTGGTCGAGGAAGTAGCGGCCGACCACGCGCTTGCCGAGGAGCCGGCCGAGGTGGTCGGGGAAGACCGTGAGCACGGTATCCACGTCGCCCTTGCGGACGAGCGACGCGAGCCGCCGGGGGTCGCCCGGCAGATCGGCAGAATCGGGCAACGCGCGCCTCCGTGGGGGATGGGTCGGCCGAGCCCGCACCGCGAACGGCCGGCGCCCCGGCGATCGGCCGCGGCAATACTAGCGGGGATCGCCTCGGGCGGCAACCCGTACCTTCGCGGAGACAGAAGCGGCGGCCGGCGCGCCGCGCGCTCCGCCGGGCGCGCTCAGGTGACCTGGATCGGGACGGGCGGAATCAGCAGCACGAGGAGGGCCAGGCAGACCGCGCCAAGCGCGTATCGGCCGCGCGACAGCGGAGTCACGTCGTCCACGGGGGCCTGATGGTGGAAGCCCACCATGAAGAACAGCAGCGCCGCCCACACCACCCAGTTGAGCGACTGCGTGACCGCGGCCAGGAGCAGCAGCCCGATGAAGGCGCCCCGCGAGACGAGGCGGTGGTGACGGCCGAACAGCGCGTAGGCGATCCGGCCGCCGTCGAGCTGGCCCACGGGAAAGAGGTTCAGGGCGGTCACGAAGAGGCCGAACCACCCGGCCAGGGCCACCGGGTGCACGAAGACGTCCATGCCCGGCGGGATGGCGCCGAACTTGGCGTACGTCATGGCTCGCATCAGCAGCGAGTCGCCGAAGATCAGGTTCTGGCCCGCGGGCACCGTGGCCACGTGCGACCAGCCGAGCCCGATCCAGAGCGCGGGAACGGCGATGACGAGCCCGGCCAGTGGTCCCGCCGCCGCGATGTCGAACAGCGCGTTCCGGTCCCGCGCCGGCGCTCGCATGAGGATCACCGCCCCGAACGTGCCGAAGAAGAACGGTGGCGGCGCCGGGATGAAGTACGGCAGGCTCACCGCCACGCCGTTGGCCCGAGCCGTGAAGTAGTGCCCGAACTCGTGGGTGACCAGGATCGCGAGCAGGGTGCCCGCGAAGGGGAATCCGTCGAGCAGATGCCCCGGCGTCACCCAGGGGTCGAAGGTCACCCAGGGCAGCGACCCGACGATGACGGAGCCGGCGGCGAGCGTCGAGAGCAGGGTCAGCCCGAAGAGGACCACGTTGAGCATCGGCCTCGACCGCGGAGTCGCGGGGGTCGTCGCGGGCAAGATCTGCACCCACGTCAGGCCACCGTCGTGGCGCAGGAACGTCGTGTAGCCGTGGGGAGCCAGGCGGGCCGACAGGATCTTCTGGGCGTGTTCCGCCGGCACGAGCAGGTCGCCGCCGAAGAGTATCGTCGAGCCCCGCGCCCGCTGCTCGCGCAAGGTGAGGATGTCTTCCAGGTTGCGCCGGAGGAGGTCGCTCATGACCGGGTCCACGGTCGGCCCCGCGACCGCGGGCGAGGGCCCCGCGCCGTTGGCACTGCCGCTGCGACCGAGGAACGACCCCGCGCGCATGACTCGAGGCTACCATACGCCCCGAGACCACGCGCGCGGGCCGGGCGGCTCCAAGGGCCAGCCTCCGAACGTTCGACTCGCGACACCACGGCGGGGAGATGGGGCGCTCGCCAGACCGGCTGCGGGGCGAGACAACGGGCCAGCGGCCGGCCCAAGGCGACCGCGAGGGTCAGGGACGGAACTTGCGGAACGCGATGGTCGCGTTGGTCCCCCCGAACCCGAAGGCGTTGCTCAGGGCGACCTCGACATCCTGCTTGCGGGCCTGGTTGGGCACGTAGTCGAGATCGCACTCGGGGTCGGGCGTCTCGTAGTTGATGGTCGGCGGCAGGATCCCGTGATAAATGGCCAGGATCGTGGCGATCGCCTCCACGCCGCCCGCGGCCCCGAGGAGGTGCCCGGTCATCGACTTGGTCGACGACACCGCGAGCTTGTACGCGTGCTCGCCGAACACGCGCTTGATGGCCATGGTCTCGAACCGGTCGTTGTACGGCGTCGAGGTCCCGTGGGCGTTGATGTAGGTCACGTCGCCCGCCTCGAGACCACCGTCGCGGAGGGCGGCCGCCATGGCCCGCACCGCCCCGTCACCCTCGGGATCGGGCGCGGTCAAGTGGTACGCATCGCCCGTCATGCCGTACCCGACCAGCTCGGCATAGATACGGGCGTCGCGCCGGAGCGCGTGGTCGAGATCCTCGATCACGAGCAGCCCCCCGCCCTCGCCGCAGACGAACCCGTCGCGATCGGCGTCGAATGGCCGCGACGCCCGGGGCGGATCGTCGTTCCGGGAGGACATGGCCTTCATCTGGCCGAAGCCGGCGATCATCAGGGGAATGATGGTGGCCTCGGCGCCTCCCGCCACCATGACGTCGGCGGCGCCTCGCTCGACGATCTTCATGGCGTCGCCGATGGCGTGGTTGCCAGTGGCGCACGCCGTGACGACCGCGGAGTTCGGCCCCCGCGCCCCCAGGCGCATGGAGACGATGCCGGAAGCCATGTTGATGATGAGCATCGGGATGAAGAACGGCGACACGCGGTCCGGCCCCTTGCTCTTCAGCACGTCGTAGCTGTCGAGTAGGGTGGCGATCCCCCCGATCCCGGACCCGACGAGCACCCCGAAGCGGGTCTTGTCGATGGCGTTCAGGTCGAGCCCCGAGTCCTCCACGGCCATGAGGGCAGAGGCCACGGCGTACTTGATGAACAGATCGAACTTGCGGTCGTCCTTCTTGTCGACGTACTTGAGGGCGTCGAACCCACGGACCTCACCCGCGATGCGCGTGAAGTACCCGCTGGCGTCGAAACGGGTGATGGGGCCAATGCCAGACCGCCCTTGCAACAGTCCGCTCCAGAACTCCTCGGCGCTGTTGCCCAGGGGCGTCACCGCTCCCAGCCCCGTCACCACCACACGCCGCCTGCCCGGCCCCCGGTCGCTCACGTCGAGATCACCCACTCCCCGTGCCCTACGAGTTCTCCTTGATATAGCTGATGGCGTCGCCAACGGTCACGATCTTCTCGGCGTCCTCGTCGGGAATCTCGAGATTGAACTCCTCCTCGAACGCCATGACCAGCTCCACCGTGTCGAGCGAATCGGCGCCGAGGTCCTCGATGAACTTCGCGTTAAGATTGACCTCTTCCTCTTCGACCCCGAGCTGCTCCACGATGATTTCCTTCACCCGTTCGTCCAGGGGCTTCGCCATGACCACCTCCTCGAGTGCCACATGGGTGTCGATGATCGGGTCCGCCCGGCTCGCCGTGGGCCGGGTCCCCGGGACGCTACATGTACAGTCCGCCGTTGACGTGAATGACCTGCCCCGTCACATAGGTGGCCCCATCCCCGGCCAGGAACCGCACGACATCGGCCACCTCTCCGGGGCGTCCCGGGCGGCGCAGGGGAACCTGCTGGAGCAGGGCGTCGCGGGCCTCGCCCGGCATCGAGGCGGTCATGTCGGTCTCGATCAGACCCGGGGCCACCGCGTTCACCAGAATGCTCCAGTGCGCCAGCTCGCGGGCCGCGGCCTTGGTGAGGGCGATGACACCGCCCTTGGCCGCCGAGTAATTGACCTGACCGGGGTTGCCCATGGCACCCGCCACCGAGGAGACGTTGATGATGCGCCCACTCCGCTGGCGCATCATCGCCTTGGCCACCGCGCGCATCATCAGGAACACGCCCCGTAGATTGGTGTCGATGACCTGATCCCAGTCATCGTCCTTCATTCGCACCAGGAGCTGGTCCCGGGTGATCCCCGCGTTGTTGACAAGGATGTCGACGCGCGAGAATCGCTCACGCGCCGCCTCCACGAGCCGCTCGGCGTCCTCGCGCTTGACGGCGTCGGCCGTGACGGCAAGCACTTCGGCGCCGGCCGCTCCGATCTCCCTCGCGGCCGCGGCGAGGCGGTCCGCGTCGCGGCCAGAGACTACCACGGAAGCCCCGTCGTCGGCCAGCGAGCGGGCCACCGCGAGGCCGATGCCGCGGCTGCCGCCCGTGACGATGGCGACGCGTCCGGCCAGCGGCCGGCCCTCGCTCATCCCGCGCGCGCTCCCGCTCCGCCTGACGCCGCGGCCACCGCCGCATCGAGCGAGGCGCGATCCTCCACGGGATAGCCGCGAGCGCCCGCCCGCGTGCGCTTGACCAGCCCGGACAGGACCCGCCCGGGACCGACCTCGAGGAAGATCGTGGCTCCTTCCCCGGCCAGCCGCTCCATACAGGCCGTCCATCGCACCGGGCGCGCGACCTGCGCGATCAGGGAGGGCTTCACGTCCTCGGCACGAGTCAGCAGCGCGCCGTCGATGTTGCGCGCGACCGGGATCCGCGGCGCGGCCACCTCCACCGCCCCGAGCGCGGCAGCGAGGCGGTCGGCCGCCGGCTTCATGAGGGCGCAGTGGAACGGGGCGCTCACGGGCAACAGCACGCTCTTGCGCCCGCCGCGGGCCGCCGCCGACGCCACCGCCCGCTCCACCGCGGCGCGATGGCCCGCGATCACGATCTGGCCCGGGGCGTTCACGTTGGCGACCCCCACCACCTGACCCTGGGCCGCCTCCGCGCAGGCCTCCTCCGCCACGCCGAGATCCACGCCGAGGAGCGCGGCCATGGCCCCCTCTCCCACGGGCACGGCCTCCTGCATGAACTCGCCGCGGCGGCGCACCAGTCGCACCGCCTCGGAGAAGCTCAGCGCCCCGGCCGTCACCAGCGCCGAGTACTCGCCCAGGCTGTGGCCGGCCGCCAGCGCGGGCCGGATCCCGCGCTCGCCGAGGGCCGCGGCCGCGGCCACGCTCGCGGTGAGGACCGCCGGCTGGGTGTTGGCGGTCAAGGCGAGATCCGCCTCGGGCCCCTCGAAGCAGAGGCGCGAGAGGGGGAAATGGAGCGCCTCGTCAGCCTCGGCCCAGACAGCGGCGGCCGACGCCGAGGCGTTGGCCAGATCCCGGCCCATGCCGACCGCCTGGGACCCCTGCCCCGGAAACAGGAACGCGACGCTCATCGCACCCGCCTCATCCGAGGGGCGCGCTCTACCATCGGAGCAGCACGGCGCCCCACGTGAACCCGCCCCCGAAGGCCGCCATGAGGACCAGGTCGCCGGTGCTCAGCCGCTTCGTCGCCCATGCCTCCTCGAGCGCGACGTACACGGACGCCGCCCCGGTGTTTCCGTAGCGCTCCACGTTGACGACCACCCGTTCCATCGGGATCTTGAGCCGCTTCACCGCCGCCTCGATGATGCGCAGGTTCGCCTGGTGTGGAACGAACAGGTCGATGTCGTCCGCGGTGAAGCCGTGGCGTGAGAGAATGCGCTCGGCGCAGTCCCCGAACATCCGCACCGCGACCTTGAAGACCTCGTTGCCCTTCATCTTGGCGTAGTGCAGCCCGCCCTCCACGGTCTCCGCGGTGGCCGGCATCCGCGACCCGCCCGCCGGCTGGTACAGGAGCTCCCCGTAGCGGCCGGCCGAGTACACGTCCGTGTCGATGATGCCGGACTCGTCGTCCGAGGGGCGCAGGACCACCGCGCCTGCCGCGTCGGCAAGGAGAATGCAGGTGCCCCGGTCCGTGTAGTCCGTGATCCGGGACAGACACTCGGCGCCGATGCAGAGGACGGTCCGGTACTTTCCGGTCTCGACGTACTGGGTCGCCACCGAGAGACCGTACACGGAGCCCGCGCACGCCGCGTACACGTCGACGGAGCCCGCGTTCCCGCAGCCGAGGCGGTGCTGGACCACGTTGGCGGTCGTCGGGAACGCGTGATCGCCCGTGGTCGTCCCCACCACGATGAAGTCCACCTCGCCGGGCTCGACGCCCGCGCGCTCGAGCGCCTGCTGCGACGCGCGCAGGGCGAGGTCGGAGGCGGCCTCGTCATCGGCCGCGATGCGTCGCTCCCGGACGCCCGTCCGCTGGACAATCCACTCGTCGGTGGTGTCGACCAGGGTCGTCAGCTCCGCGTTGGTCAGCACGCGGGACGGTGCGTAAGCGCCCACGCCCACGATCTTGGCGCGCTTCATTCGCGACCTCCCTCACGCTCCTCGGCCTCGAGCGCCGTCTTGATGTGCTCGTTCACGTCCCGGCGGACCCACTGCCCCGCCACGCGGATCGCGTTCTTGATGGCCTTCACCGGGGAGGCGCCGTGGCAGATGATCGCGGCCCCGTTCATCCCGAGCAGGGGAGCGCCGCCCATCTCCGTGTAGTCCACGCGGCGCTTCATGCGGACGAAGGCCGCGCGCGACAGGACCGCCCCCAGCCGCGAAATCACGTCCCGCGCCAGCTCCTCGCGGATCATGGCGGTCAGCATCTCGGCCAAGCTCTCCGACACCTTGAGGCAGACGTTGCCGGTGAACCCGTCGGTCACCACGACGTCGCAGCGGCCGTTGTACATGTCGCGGCCCTCGACGTTGCCGATGAACTTGATGGAGGAGCCCCGAAGCTGCTCGTAGGCCTCGCGGACAAGATCGTTGCCCTTGCCCTCCTCCTCGCCGACGGAGAGGATCCCGACCCGGGGGTTCACCACTCCGATGATGTCGCGGGAGTACACGTGGCCCATGATGGCCCACTGGACGAGGTGCCGGGGCTTGGGGTCCACATTGGCCCCGGCGTCAATCAGCACCGTGAAGCCCGCCAGGCTGGGCAGGGCGGCCGCGATGGCCGGGCGGTCGACGCCGGGCAGGACCCCGAGCACGACCATGCCGATTGCCATGGCGGCGCCCGTGTTGCCCGCCGACACCAGGGCCTCACAGTCCCCGGCCTTGACGAGCTCGGCCGCGATCCGGAGCGACGAGTCGCGCTTGCGGCGAAGGGCCTGGGACGGCGTCTCGCTCATGCCGACGACCTGGGAGGCATGTCGCACGGCCAGAGGCAGGTCGGAGGCCCGGAGGCGGACGATCTCCCGCTCGATGGCGGCCCGGTCTCCCACGAGCACGGAGGCGATCCCGAACTCCCGCGCGGCGGACACCGCTCCTTCGACCACAACCGCGGGGCCGAAATCGCCTCCCATGGCGTCCAGCGCAATCTTCATCGACAGGGAGCGCGGGCGGCCGGCTACTCGCCCTCGATCTCCATCACCTCGCGGCCCTTGTAGAATCCACAGTGCGGGCACACCTGATGAGGCGGCTTGACCTCCCGGCACTGCGGGCATTGCGAACGGGCGGGGGCAGCCATCTTGTAGTGGGTACGGCGTTTTCGCCCGCGGGTCACAGAGTGGCGGCGCTTGGGCAAGGGCATGGGGGAGCGCTCCTTGTTGTCTACTTGGCGAGTCGGCCCGCGAGCGCCTCCAGGGGCGCCCATCGGGGATCGGCGACCCTGGTCGTGCAGGAGCAGGCCGTGGTGTTTCGGCTGGTTCCGCAGACCGGGCAGAGGCCGCGACAGTCGGCGCGGCAAAGCGGCTTCATCGGCAGCGCAAGAGTCGTCTCCGTCTCGATCAGGGACGCCAGGTCGAGGGTATCGCCGGAGTAGACGTCCGTCTCGAGGTCATCCGCCAGCAGCTCGTGCTCCTCCGCTCGTCCGGAGGGCGCCGGCACGAACCGGGCATCGATCTCGGGAGCCACCGCGATCTGATAGGGGTCAAGGCATCGTGCGCACGTCTGGGGCACCCGCGCCTCGAGGCGCCCCTGAACCGTGACGTCGGCCCTGTCCTTTTGCACGGAGAGAGACACGTTCTCCAGGCGCCAGGACAGATCGGCGAACGGGCGCGGAAACGCCTCCGTCCCCTCGACGGCCATGCCTTCGTCGGGGATCTCGGAGATGCGGACCAGCATTGCGGGAACCTCGCTTAAGAGTGCGTCACTTAAGGACTTTTTGACAATGCCGGCAAGTATAAACAGCAGGTCATGCCTTGTCAACCCAAATCAGGGGCGCGCAGGCCAGCCCCCACCCTACCTTGACCGTCCGGGAGCCGACTGCTAGCATTCGTTGACACGAGGAGACATCTCATGGGGAATCTGTTCAAGACGGGGATACTGCTGGCCGCGCTGAGCTGCCTGCTCATCGTGATCGGCGGCGCGATCGGAGGCCAGCAGGGCCTGACCGTCGCCCTGGTCATGGCCCTGGTCATGAACTTCGTAAGTTATTGGTTTTCCGACAAGATCGTCCTGAAGATGTACCGCGCCCAGCCCGTCGAGGAGAGCCAGGCACCGGGCCTGTACCGGATGGTGAGAGGGCTGGCGACCCGGGCGGGCATCCCGATGCCCCGAGTTTACGTCATCCCGACCGAGACGCCCAACGCGTTCGCAACCGGGCGGAATCCTCAGAATGCAGCCGTGGCCGTGACCGAGGGGATCATGCGGATCCTCGACCAGGAGGAGCTGGAGGGCGTCGTCGCACACGAGCTCGCTCATGTCAAGAATCGCGACACCTTGACCATGACGATCGCGGCCACCCTGGCCGGGGCGATCACCTACCTGGCTCACATGGCCCAGTTTGCGGCCATGTTCGGCGGAGGTCGGCGGAGCGAAGACGAGGGCCATTCCGGGGGTGGGGTGCTCGGGACCATGGTCATGGTCATCGTGGCGCCCATGGCCGCGATGCTCATCCAGACGGCCATCTCGCGGTCGCGCGAGTTCGCCGCCGACGCCACCGGGGCCCAGATCGCCGGAAGGCCGTGGGGGCTGGCGCGCGCCCTCGAGAAGATGGATCAGGCATCGCGGATGGCGCCGATGGAGGCCGCTCCCGCCACGGCCCACCTGTTCATCGTGAATCCGCTGAGCGGGGGAGCCCTGAGCAGCCTCTTCTCGACGCATCCGCCGATCGAGGAGCGGGTCGGCCGGCTGCGCGCGATGGTCGCGGCCTGACGCGGGGACCGGCCGCGCCGGGCCGCGGAGGCCACCTCCGGACCCGGCCATCGCGGCCGTGTATGATCGCGGCCACCCGGCTCCGCAAGCGGTTCGGAGCAGCCGTCGTCCTCGACGACCTGAGTCTGTCCGTGGGGTCCGGCGAGTGTGTCGCGCTCCTCGGTCCGAACGGAGCGGGCAAGACCACCCTTCTCCGGATCCTGGCCACGCTCACGAGGCCGAGCAGCGGGTCGCTGGCCATCGGCGGCATCGACGCGCTCGCCCGGCCGGAGGCCGCGCGGCCCCTCATCGGCATGGTGGGCCACGGATCCTGTGTGTACGAAGATTTGACGGCCATCGAGAACCTCAGGTTCTGGACGGCGCTGTCGGGCCAGGATGCCTCCCCGATCCGGCTGCGGGGGGCCCTCCAGGAGGTGGGCCTCGAGGGCGTCGCGGCCGAGCGGGCTCGGACATTCTCCGCCGGAATGAAGCGCAGGCTGGCCCTGGCCCGCGTCGTCCTCGCCCGGCCCCGGCTCCTGCTGCTCGACGAACCCATCACGGGCCTGGATCGCCAGGGGCGCAAGTGGCTCGAGGCGCTCGTGCTGGGGCTCCGCACGGGCGGCACCGCCGTCGTCTTCGCCACCCACAACCTCGGCAGTGGCCTCGATCTCGCCAGCCGGGTGGCGATCCTGAGCGAAGGCCGCCTGGCCATGGACCGGCCGGCGCAGGAGCTGTCCGGGGAAGACCTGAGAGCGATGTACGACAGCGTCACCGAGGGCGCCGGAGGATGATCGCGTATGCCCGCCGCGCCTTCATCGTGCTCTGGAAGGACTGGCTGATCGAGCGACGGAGCAAGTCCAGCCTGAACGCCGTCGTCTTCTTCGCCCTGATCTTGCTCTTCCTGTTCCAGTTCGCGCTCGGCCCGGATCGCGAGCGCCTTCACGCCGCCCTGCCCGGCCTCCTCTGGCTCGGGTTCGTCCTGGCCGGGCTGCTCGGCCTCGGAGGCGTCTTCCTGGTCGAGCGCGACAACGACTGCTGGGAGGGTCTCCTCCTCGCGCCCGGGGACAAGTCCGCCATCTATGTGGGCAAGCTCGCCGCGAACCTCGTCCTGATGACCCTGGTCGAGGCGGTCATCCTGGCGCTCTTTGGCGTCTTCTACGGGATCGACCTCTACGCCGTGCTGGCGCCGCTGGCCGCGGTGGTCGTGCTGGGTACGATCGGCATCGCCGCGGTGGGAACGCTCTTCGGCGCCATGACCGCCCAGGTGCGCTCGCGAGAGCTGCTCTTTCCGGTGCTGCTGCTGCCGATGCAGGTGCCCGTGCTCCTGGCCACCGTGAGCGCGACCGAGGTCGTCCTCGCCGGCCGGCCCCTCGCCGAGGCGGCGGCCTGGCTCACGCTGCTCGCTGTCGCCGACACCGTCTACCTCGCCATCGGGCTTCTCACCTTCGAGTTCGTCTTCGATGCCTGACCGGTCGCCCCGCGTGATTTTGGGCTGGCTGGCCGGGCTAGCGCTCCTCGCGGGCCTCGGGGCGGGGTTCGGTTACGCGCCCCGCGAGGACATCCAGGGCAACGTGCAGCGAATCATGTACCTGCACGTGCCGGCGGTGCTGACGGCCTACCTCGCGTTCGTGGTCACCCTCGTCGCCAGCGCCGCCTACCTCGGCACGAAGCGTCTGGGCTGGGACCGGCTCGCCGCCGGCGCCGCGGAGCTGGGCGTCCTGTTCATGGGCATCACCCTCCTCTCCGGTTCGATCTGGGGCAAGCCGACCTGGGGCACGTGGTGGACCTGGGACGCGCGCCTGACCTCGACGGCCGTCCTCTTCCTCGTGTACGTCGGCTATCTGCTCCTGCGCGCTGCCGTCGAGGAGCCCGAGCGCCGCGCCCGGTACGCCGCCGTGGTCGGGATCCTCGCCGCGGCCAACATTCCGATCGTGCACTTCTCGGTGAAGTGGTGGCGGGCCCTGCACCAGCCGTCGACCATCCTCGGCCCCCAGCCGGCGCCAATCGCTCCGTCCATCAAGCTCGCCCTGTTCGTGAACGTGATCGCCTTCGCCCTGCTCTTCGTGTACCTCCTGACCTCGCGAGTGGAAGTCGCGCGCCTCGAAGAAGAGGCAGCCCGATGACCCGGCGCACACGAGGATTCCCAATGGATGCTGCGGTGACCGTCGACGTCGGCCACAGGGCGGCGGGGGGGCGGCGGCGCCCCCGCCGCCGATGATCATGCCGGACAACTGGAGCTACGTGGCGGCCGCCTACCTGCTCGCCGCTCTCGCCGTGGGTGGGTACTGGCGGCATCTGGGCCGGCGGCGGCGCGCCGCGGCCGCGCGGCCGGCCCGCCGCCGGGAGCGCGCGGCATGAGCCGGCGGGCCAAGGTGCTGGCGGGCGGCGGCGTGATCGTCGCTGCCCTCGCCTACCTGATCTACTCCGGGGTGACCCAGTCGGTCGTGTACTTCGTGACGCCGAGCGAGCTGATGGCCGCTCCCGTCGACGGCAAGGCGTACCGCCTTGGCGGCATGGTCCAGATGGGCACGGTGCGGTGGGAGCCGCGCACCCTCGACCTGTCCTTCGCCCTGTCCGACGGCAGGGCGACCATCCCCGTACACCACAAGGGCACCGCGCCCGATCTCTTCGGCGAGGGTCGAGGCGCGGTGGTCGAGGGCACGTGGACTCCGGAGGGCTACTTCAAGGCGTCGCTGATCATGGCCAAGCACTCCGAGGAGTACACGGCGCCCCACGACGGCAAGGGCGAGGCCGGGTACAAGGAGCTGCTCCGCACCCTGCGCGACGGGGCGAGCCGGTGATCCCCGAGCTGGGCTACGCGGCCACGGTGGTCGCCTTCGGCCTCGCCCTGTACGCGAGCGCTGCCGCCGCCGGCAGCGCGCTCGGCGCCCGGCCCGCGCTCCTCGAGTCCGCCGAGCGCGCGGCCATCGGGGTGTGGGTGCTGGTGACCGCGTGCATGGCGCTGATGATCTACGCCTTCCTGACCTTCGACTTCTCCGTGCGGTACGTGGCCATGAACACGAGCCGCGGGACGCCCTTCTACTACCGCATCACCGCCCTGTGGGGCGCCCTCGAGGGGTCGATCGTCCTCTGGACCTGGATGCTCGGCCTCTACACGCTCATCGTCATCGCCAAGTACCGCCGGCGCCAGGCCAGCTTCTACCCGTGGACGCTCGCCGTGATGGCGGCGATCGCCTCGTTCTTCCTGCTCGTGATGACCGTGCCCGCCCCGCCCTTCGAGCGCCTGTCTCCCGTCCCGGCCGACGGCCGCGGGCTCAACCCGCTGCTCGAGGACTCGGGCATGATCACCCACCCGGTGGCGCTGTATCTTGGCTTCACCGGGTTCAGCGTGCCGTTCGCCTTCGCCATGGCCGCCCTCATCACCGGACGGATCGGCGACGAGTGGCTCGCCATCACCCGGCGCTGGACCATCACCGCCTGGTATTTCCTGTCCCTCGGGCTCCTGATCGGCGGGTGGTGGAGTTACCACGTGCTCGGCTGGGGCGGGTACTGGGCCTGGGATCCGGTGGAGAACGCCGCCTTCATGCCGTGGCTAACCGGCACCGCCTTCCTCCACTCGGTGATGATCCAGGAGCGGCGGGGCATGCTCAAGCTATGGAACGTGACGCTGATCATCCTGACCTTCGGTCTCACCCTGTTCGGCACGTTCCTGACGCGCTCCGGCATCATCGCCTCCGTGCACGCCTTCAGCCAGGGCTCGGTCGGCGTCTTCTTCCTGGGCTTCCTGGCCGTGGTCCTGCTGACCGCCTTCACCCTGCTCGCCTGGCGGATGGACCGGCTGCGCGCCCGGGCCGTGCTCGACTCCGCCCTCTCGCGCGAGTCCGTCTTCCTCCTGAACAACGTGTTCCTGATGGCCATCACCTTCACCGTCTTCTTCGGCACCGTCTTCCCGCTCCTGTCGGAGGCGGTGCGCGGGGTCAAGGTCAGCGTGGGGGCGCCGTTCTTCAACCTGGTGAACCTGCCCATCTTCCTCGGGCTGATCTTCCTCATGGGGATCGGTCCGCTCATCGCCTGGCGGCGCGCCTCGTGGGAGAACCTCTCGCGCAATTTCCTGCGCCCGGCCGTGGCCGGCGTGGTCGCGGCGGCGGCCCTGGGCGCGCTCGGGGTCGCGAGCGCGGCGGCCATCGCGTGCCTGGGCATCGTGGTGTTCGTGGCGGCGACCATGGTGCTCGACTTCGGCCGCGCCCTCGTCGCGCGGCGGCGGGCCGGGGAGGGCTGGGGGACGGGCGCCCTCGGCCTGCTGCGCCGGCAGAACCACCGCTACGGCGGCTTCGCCGTCCACCTCGCCGTGCTGGTCATCGCCCTCGGCGTGGCCGGCTCGCACGCGTGGTCGGTGCAGACTGAGGTCACGGTCGCGCGCGGAGAGAACATCGAGCTGGGCGGCTACCGCGTGCGCTTCGACGGACTGGAGGCCTCGGAGGAGTCGAACCACTTCAAGGTCACCGGCCGCTTCACCGTGGTGGGAGCGGACGCCGGGGCGGGGCGGCCGATCGACGTGCTCCTCCCCGCGCGCAAGTTCTACCCGCAGGAGCAGACTCCGATCGCCTACGTCGACTACCGGCTCGGGCTCCTCGAGGACGTCTACCTCGTCCTCGGTGACTTCGCCCGCGACGGCAGCCAGGCCACCGTCAAGCTCCAGATCAACCGCATGGTGTCCTGGATCTGGATCGGCGGGCTCCTGCTCACCCTGGGCACCGCGCTCACCCTTCTGCCCGAGCGCCGCCCGGCCCGCGCGCGGGAACCGGGCGGACTCCCCCGGGCAGCCTCCGCCGTGGCCCCGTGAGCGCGCGGCGGACCTGGCTGCGCTGGGCGGTGCCGCTGGCGGTGCTGCCGGTCCTGGGACTCCTGGCCTACGGCTTTCGCACGGACCCGCGGGACATCCCCTCACCGCTCGTGGGCAAGCCCGCCGCCCTCTTCACTCTCAAGGCGTTCGATGGAAGCGAGGTATCGCTGGAAAGCCTGCGGGGCCAGGTGGTCGTGCTGAACTTCTGGGCCTCCTGGTGCTATCCGGCCTGCTACGAGGAAGCGCCGGCGCTCGAGCGAGCCTGGCTCCGCTTCAAGGACCGCGGGGCGGTCTTCGTCGGGATCAACATCCAGGACAAGGACGAGCCGGCCCGGCGCTTCCTCGACCAGTTCAACCTGCGCTTCGCCAACGCCCCCGACGCCGGCGGCCGCGTGGCCGTCGACTACGGGGTCTACGGGGTGCCCGAGACATACTTCATCGACCGGAGCGGTCGGATCCGCCTCAAGCACGTGGGCGCCGTACGCGAGGACTTCCTGGCCGAGCAGATCGAGCGCCTCCTCGCCGAGGCGAGCTGACCGTGCTGGCGTCCGCGGTCGGGAGCCCGCCTCTCCCGAGCGAGCGAGCGGGCAGGAGCCGGCGCGGCCGGGAGCTCCCATGGCGCGCCGGCATGGCCGCGGCGGCCGAGGTGCTGCTGGTCGCATTGGCGCTCCTCGCCTCGAGCGCGAGCGCCGCCGGGCCGGTCGACGAGGACACGGTCACGGCGGTGGCCGCCGAGCTTCGCTGTGTCGTCTGCCAGAATCTCTCCGTGGCCGACTCGCCCTCCGAGACGGCGCGCCAGATGCGCGACATCGTGCGCGAGCGCCTCGCCCTGGGCGAGACGCCAGAGCAGGTCATGGCCTACTTCGTCGACAAGTACGGCACGTGGATCCTGCTTTCGCCCCCACGCCAGGGGTTCACCCTGCTGGTCTGGGTCGCGCCCTTCGCGGTGCTCCTCCTGGGTCTCGGCATGGTGGCCGTGCTCGTGCGACGGTGGAGTCCGCGCGCCGGCGCGCCGGCCGCGCCGGGCGCCGCCATCGACCCGGGCACGCAGGCCCGGATCCGGCGGGAGGTGGCGGAGACCGACCGGTGAGCGCCGCCGCCCGCGCCTCATGACGACGGTGCAGATCCTCGCCATCGGCGCCATCGCCCTGCCCGCGCTGGCGGTGGTGCTGTGGCCGCTCCTGGCCGGGTCCCGGCGGGCGGTGGCGGTCGCGATGGACGTGGCGGCCCATCGCCGGCTCGAGCTGTCCGAGGAGAAGGCCGCCCTGTACCGGGCCCTGCGCGAGCTGGCCTTCGACCGCGAGGCCGGCAACCTGTCCGCGGCGGACTACCAGGCGCTGCGCGACGGCTACGAAACCCGCGCCGCCGAGGTTCTGGGCGCCCTCGACGAGCTCGGGCCCGCCCCTGAGCCCGTGGCCCTCGTCGCGAGTGCGGCACAGCCGCGGGGCGAGGAGCGGCCGGAGGCGGCACGGGGCTGGACGCGGCACCCGGTCGCACTCGCCGGCGGCGCCGCCGCCCTCCTTGCCTTCGGAGTGGTCGTCGGCCTGGGCGCCAGCCGCTTCACCGCCCCGGACCTGACCGTGCTGCCCCCGGGAAGCCGGATCCCGGTCACGATCGCCCCCGAGGCCGCCGCCCCGCCGCCGGGCGATGGATCCGCATCCGCGGCCTCGGGGCGCGCCATCCCTCCGGAGATGCTGGCCGGAATGCTCGGGGCCGCCCGTCAGAGCCTGACCGAGGGACGATACCAGGAGGCCATCGCGGCCTACCAGGCCGTGCTCAAGCGCGACGCCACGAACGTGGACGCGATGACCCATCTGGGCCTCATCGTGGCCATCGGCGGCCACGCCGACACCGCGCTCGAGGCGTTCGAGCGCGCCCTCGCCATCGATCCGGCCTACCCGCCCGCGCACCTGTACCGCGGCCAGATCCTCTACGAGGTCAAGCGCGACTACCCGGGCGCGGTGGCGGCCTGGCAGCAATTCCTCACCCTCGTGCCCCGGGGCGAAGAACACGATCGGGTGAGAGCCCTCGTCCAGCAGGCCCAGGAAAAGCAGCGCGGCGGCTGACGCGCCGCGCCCGCCGTTCCCCTCGGGCCCGGCGGCAGGCGCCTTGACAATCTTCGGATGATTAGGGCACCCTAACTCCCGATGGATAGTCAGCCGAACTCACCCCGGTAACCACGCCGTTCAGGAGAACATCATGAGACCGCTCTCGAGGTGCCTCGCGCTCGTGGTCGCGACCGCCGCCGCCGCCGCCCTGCTGCCGGGCCGGCCCGACCCCTCCGATGCCCAGTCGCGGGAACTGGTCGTGTACACCGCGCGCCACTACGGAGAGGAACCCGCTCTCGCCGCATTCACGAAGAAGACGGGCATCCATGTCAAGACGCTCGCCGGCAACGCGGCGGAGATGTTCGAGCGCCTGAAGGCCGAGGGAGCCAGGAGCCCCGCCGACATCCTCATGACAGTGGACGCCGGGAACCTGTGGAAGGCGGCCGACGCCGGGTTGCTGGCGCGCGTGGACTCGCCGGATCTCCTGGCGAGCATCCCCGCCCACCTGCGCGACCCCCAGGGCCGCTGGTTCGGCCTGACCCTGCGGGCCCGCACCATCATGTACGGCACCAGGAAGGTCAAGGCCGAGGAGCTGTCGACCTACGAGGCCCTCGGCGACCCGAAGTGGAAGGACCGCCTGTGCCTGCGCACCTCGACATACATTTACAACCAGTCGCTGCTGGGCACGATGATCGCGCGCTTCGGGGAGCCGAAGACCGAGGCCATCGCGCGCGGCTGGGTGTCGAACAACCCCACCCTCATCAACGGGGACACGAAGATCCTCGAGGCCATCGCCGCCGGGCAGTGCGACGTCGGGATCACGAACCACTACTACCTCGCCCGCATCCTGAGCAAGGACCCGAGCTTCCCGGTGGCCCTCTTCTGGGCGAACCAGCAGAGCGCGGGCACCCACGTGAACATCTCCGGAGCCGGCGTCACCGCCAGCGCGAAGAACCGGGCCAACGCCATCGCGTTCATCGAGTTCATGGCAAGCCCCGAAGCGCAGCAGATGTTCGCCGACATGAACTTCGAGTACCCGGTGAATCCCCAGGTCTCGCCCAGCCCGCTGATCGCCACGTGGGGCACGTTCAAGCAGGACGACACCAACATCGCCGCCGCCGGCCAGTACCAGGCCGCGGCCACGAAGCTGGCCGACCGCGCGGGCTACCGGTAGCCGCGCCGCGCGTTGAGCATGTCCGCCGCCGACCGCATCGGGGCGATGCGGTCGGCGAGCTCCGCGGGCCTTTCCCCCTGGAGCGCGGCGCCAATGGCGGTGGCGGCGCTCGTCGGGATCCCGGTCCTCAGCGTCCTCTCCTCGCTCCTCCGCCCCTCGGGCGAGGTGTGGCGCCACCTCTGGCAGACCCAGCTCCTCGAGCTCGTGCTCAACACGCTCTTCCTCCTCGCCGGAGTGGGCGCGGGCACCCTGGTGCTGGGCGTGACGCTCGCCTGGCTGGTGGTGCAGTACGAGTTCCCGGGCCGCGCCGCATTCGAGTGGGCGCTGATCCTTCCCCTCGCCGTCCCGGCCTATGTGCTCGGCTTCGTCTTCCTCGGCTTCTACGACTATTCCGGTCCGGTCCAGGCCGCCGCGCGCGCGTGGCTCGGGGGCGACCTCCGCCTGCCCACGCCTCGCTCGTGGTGGGGCGTCACCCTGACGATGACTCTGGTCTTCTACCCCTACGTGTACCTGCTGGCCCGGGTGGCCTTTCGTGAGCACGGGGCCACCACCCTCGAGGCAGCTCGGAGCCTCGGCCGCACGCGCACCCGGGCCCTCTTCGAGGTGGTGCTGCCGATGGCGCGGCCGTCGCTCGCCGCCGGCATGGCCCTGGCCATGATGGAGGCCCTGGCCGACTTCGGAACGGTCGCGACCTTCGGCTACCGGACGCTGACCGAGGCGGTGTACCGCGTCTGGTACGGGATGTTCGACCGCGAGGCCGCGACCCAGGTGGCGAGCGTCCTGCTGCTGATGGCACTCGGGCTCCTGATCCTCGAGCGCGCGTCGCGCGGGCGCGCGCGCTTCACACAGTTCGAGCGACGCGGACCGGGGATCGTGCGCCAGCGCCTCCGCGGATGGCGCGGGGCGGTGCCGACCGCGGTCTGTCTGGCCGTCCTGGGTGCCGCGTTCCTGCTGCCCGTGGCGCAGCTCGCCTGGTGGGCGGTCGCCGCCGCGCGCGGCGGCTCGGTGACGTCCAGGCTGCCGCAACTGGTGGGGAACACGCTTCTCCTCGCCGGCAGCGCCGCGGCGGTCACGTGCCTGCTGGCCACCCTTCTGGCCTACGCGTGCCGGCTGCAGCCGACGGTCCTCGTCCGCGCCGCCACGCGCCTGGCCGGCATGGGATACGCGCTGCCCGGCGCGGTGATCGCGGTGGGCGTGCTCACCTGCCTCGCCGGGCTCGACCGCGCTGTCCTCGCCTTCCTTGATCGCCTGACCGGCACGGGGCGCGAGACGGGCCTGCTGCTCACCGGCTCCGCGGTGGGCCTCGTGATCGCCTACGTCGTCAGGTTCATGGCGGTCGGCCTGCAACCAGTCGAGGCAACCCTGGCCAAGATCCCTCCTAGCCTCGACGACGCCGCCCGCTCCCTCGGATCGGGCACGGGCGAGACCCTGGCCCGGATCCACCTGCCGCTCCTCCGCGGCGGGCTCCTCACCGCGCTGGTCCTCGCCTTCGTCGAGGTCATGAAGGAGATGCCCGCCACCCTCCTGCTCCGCCCCCTCGGGTTCGACACCCTCACCGTGGAGGTCTGGCTCCGCACATCGGAGTCCATGTGGGAGGAGGCCGCGCTGCCCGCCCTGGCCATCGTGGTGGCGGGGTTGATACCAGTAACCCTGGCCATCCGCTGGAGCGCCGGTCGGCGATAAGGGCCCATATGCTTCGTTGGGGCCCTCGATCGGGCGCTCAACGTACAGCGAGTACGCCTCGCGCCCGCTCTTCGGGCCCCGCCTCGCATCTGGACCCTTCTCGCCGACCGGCGTCGCCTCGCCCCTCGGCGACAGCGGCCCATCGGCTTCGTTGCCGCCCTCGATCGGGCGCTCAACGTACAGCGAGTACGCCTCGCGCCCGCTCTTCGGGCCCCGCCTCGCATCTGGACCACTTCTCGCCGACCGGCGTCGCCTCGCCCCTCGGCGACAGCGGCCCACCGGCTTCGTTTGGGCGCCGCGCGGACCAAGGGCGCCCGTGCACGTGGGGGGTTGGAGGTGCGTGCTATGCTGAGGCTTCTCATGGGCGCCCAGGCTGACGTGGCCGCGCGCGTGGAGACGCTCCGCGAGGAGATCCGACGCCACGACCGGCTCTACCACGTGGAGAACCGGCCCGAGATCTCCGATGCCGAGTACGACCGGCTCCGCCGTGAGCTCCTGTCCCTGGAGGAGGCGTATCCCGAGCTCATCAGCCCCGACAGCCCGACGCAGCGCGTGGGCGGCCGCCCGGTGGAGGCGTTCGCTGCCGTCACCCATGCCGCGATCATGCTCTCGCTCGACAACGCCCTCGACGTGGACGGGCTGCGGGAGTTCCACGCGCGGGTGGTGCGGGCGCGGCCCGGGGCCGCCCTCGCCTTCGTGGCCGAACCCAAGATCGACGGCCTCGGGGTGGCCCTGCTCTACCAGCGCGGCCACCTCGTGCGCGGCGCCACCCGCGGCGACGGCCGCGTGGGCGAGGACGTCACGCCCAACCTGCGCACCATCGCGTCGATCCCCGCGACGCTCCACGGCCCACTGGGCGCCGCCGCCACGCTCGAGGTGCGCGGCGAGGTCTTCATGCCGCGCGAGGCCTTCCGCCGGCTGAACGCGGTCCTGGAGGAGACGGGCGAGCCCACCTTCGCGAACCCGCGCAACGCGGCGGCGGGGGCCGTGCGCCAGAAGGACGCCGCCGTGACCGCGGCCCGGCCGCTCGAGGCCTTCCTGTACCACGTGAGCCGGCTGGACGGGGCGGACCTCCGGACCCACTGGGAGATGCTCCAGGCTCTCCACGCGAGCGGATTGCCCGTCAACGCGCGCTCGGAGCGCTGCGGCGACCTCGACGCGGCGATCGCCTATTGCCAGCGCCTCGAGGCCGAGCGGGACCAGCTCGAGTACGACGCCGATGGCGTGGTGATCAAGGTGGACGACCTCGAGCAGCAGCGCCGCCTGGGCGCCACCAGCCATCATCCCCGCTGGGCCATCGCCTACAAGTTCGCGGCCCGGCAGGCGACAACTCGGGTCCTCGAGATCGCCATCAACGTGGGCAAGACGGGCGCCCTCACCCCGACCGCCAAGCTCGAGCCGGTGGAGCTGGCCGGAGTGACCGTGAGCAACGTCAGCCTGCACAACGAGGACGAGGTGCGCCGCAAGGACGTCCGCGTGGGCGACACCGTGCTGATCGAACGCGCGGGCGACGTCATCCCGTACCTGGTGCAGGTCGTGACGGCGCGGCGCCCGGCCGATGCCGAGCCGTTCCGCATGCCCGACCGCTGCCCGGCCTGCGGCGGCCTCGCCTTCCGGCCGGAGGGCGAGGTGATCTGGCGCTGCACCAACAGCGGCTGCCCGGCCCAGCTCAAGGAGCGGCTCTTCCACTTCGGCTCGCGCCGGGCCATGGACATCGAGCACCTCGGAGAGGTCGCGATCGGCCAGCTCGTCGACCGCGGCCTCGTGAAGGACTTTGCCGACCTGTACCACCTCGACGTCGACACCCTGGCCGGGCTCGAACGGCTCGCCGCGAAGTCGGCGCAGAACCTGTGGGCCGCGATCCAGGCGTCGAAGACGCGCGGGCTCGCCCGGCTGCTGAACGGGCTCGGCATCCGCATGGTAGGAGAGCGCGCCGCCCAGCTGCTCGCCGGCCGGTTCGGCCGCATGGACCGCCTCATGGCCGCCGCCGAGGACGACATCGCCCACATCTACGGGCTCGGCCCGGCCGCGGCCGGCGCGGTCGCGCGCTTCTTCGCCGACGCGTCCAACCGGGCCACGATCGACCGGCTGGCCCGCGCCGGCGTGCTCATGGCGGAGCCCGGGGTGGCCGACGGCCCGCGCCCGCTCGACGGCAAGAGCGTGGTGCTCACGGGCAGCCTGCGCGCCCTGACCCGCGACCAGGCCAAGGACGTCGTCCTCCGCCTCGGCGGCCGGGTCACGGGCTCCGTCTCCCGGAAGACGGACTACGTCGTGGTCGGCGAGGAACCGGGATCGAAGGCGGACGACGCGCTCCGCCTGGGCGTCCGCGTGCTCGACGAGGAGGCGTTCCTGGCTCTGATCGGACCCGCGAGCCGATGAGTCGCCCGGGCCGCCCGGCATCCCGGCTTGTGCTGGCCGTCGTCCTCGCGGCCGTGCTCGCGGCGCCGGCGGCGCTCGCCCAGACCCCCCCGCCCCTGTCGCGAGAGCAGGCGCTGGCGCGGATGACGAGCCCCGATGTCGACGTCCGGCGCCGCGCCGCCGCCGCGCTCGGGGAGACCGGGGCGATCGCCGACGCGCCCGTTCTCCTCGGCGCCCTCCGCGACCCGGACCAGCTCGTGCGCAGCGCCGCCGAGCAGTCGGTCTGGAAGGTCTGGAGCCGCTCCGGCGACCCCGAGGTGGACCGCCTCTTCGCCCGGGGTCTCGAGCAGATGAGCCAGGGCGCGGGAGACGAGGCCATCGAGACCTTCACGCGGATCATCCAGAAGAAGCCGGACTTCGCCGAGGGCTGGAACAAGCGCGCGACCGTGTACTTCCTGATGGGAGACTACGATCGGTCGCTCCGCGACTGCGACGAGGTCATGAGGCGGAACCCGTCGCACTTCGGCGCGCTCGCCGGCTATGGACAGATCTACCTGCGCCTCGGCCAGCCCGAGCGGGCCCTCGAGCACTTCGAGCGCGCCCTCGCCGTCAACCCCAACCTGGCCCAGGTGGAACTGGTGATCGACCAGCTCCGCGGGGTCCTGATCAGGAAGCGCAAGGACACGACCTGACCGCGGGGGCCGGATCGGCCGACCGCCCGCCGCGCCGCACACCCCGTTTCCCCGAGGAGGGATCCACCGTGGCCGTCAGCGAACACGACATCCAGGCTCTCCGCAAGATCACCAGCCCGAGCGTGGCCAACGCCATCGAGGAGTTCACGGTGCGGCCGCGAGAGGCGGGCAACCTCTCGTCCGAGATCCGCGGCCTCTTCCCGGAGATCGGACCCATCGTGGGGTACGCCGCCACCGCGCTGATCCGCGCCGAACCCAGGCCCATCGACGGCCATCGCGCGAGCACCTTCGGCTGGTGGGACTTCGTGCTGTCCCTCCCCGCCCCCCGGATCGTGGTGGTGCACGACCTCGACGAGCCGCGCGGCCAGGGAGCGCAGTGGGGCGAGGTGCAGGCGAACATCCACAAGGCGCTCGGCTGCGTCGGGGTGGTGACCGACGGCTCCGTGCGCGACCTCGACGAGGTGCGGGCCCTCGGCTTCCAGTTCTGCGCCGCCCACGTGTCCGTGTCGCACGCCAACGTGCACATGGTGGACTTCGGCATCCCGATCAAGGTGGGCGGGGTCTGGATAAAGCCCGGCGACCTGATCCACGCCGATCAGCACGGGGTGGTGACGGTGCCCCCCGAGATCGCCTCCCGGATCCCCGAGGCCATCGGCCGCGTGGAGGCCACCGAGCGGCGCATCATCTCCGTCTGCCAGTCACCGGAGTTCTCGGCGGACAAGCTCAAGGCCCTCTACAAGGAGATCCGGCCGGGGACGTACTGAGGGGCGGCGACAGCGGCGCGGTGCTCCGGATGGGCGTCCGACGCCGGGCCGGGGCGCGGCCTCCGCCCGGGCGCGGACGCACGCTCCCACGGGTGGACCGCGCGCGCCGTCGGCCCGCATGATCGAGATCCGCCTGCCCCGGCTGGCCGACGCCGGGCCGTGCGCGGAGCTCGCCGCGCTCGTCGTGGGACCGGAGCGCGCCGGAGCGCTCGTCAAGGACCACCTGGAGCGCCACCACCTGATCGTCGCCGAACGGGATGGCGAAGTGGTCGGGCTCCTCGCCTACCGGACGGACTGGTTCCAGTGCACGTTCGTCAGCCTGGTCGTGGTGCGCGAGGACATGCGCCGGCGGGGAATCGCCCGCGAGTTCTTCCAGTCCGTCGAGGCGATCTCGCCCTCGCCACGCCTCTACTCCTCGACCGAGGAGACCAACGCGGCCTCGATTCGCATGCACACGGCCCTCGGTTTCGCCCCCAGCGGCCACATCGACAACCTGCCCCAGGGCGTCCGCGAACTGCTCTTCTACAAGCGCATCCCCCCGCGCTCGCTCCGCTGAATTTCGTGTGCTGAGTGAGAAGTTCGTGGACTCGCGGCCCCGCCCTGGGCCGGGCCGGGGCCGGCGGCCGGGGTCAGCGGGCGGCGCGCTTGTCGTCGCGGCGGAGCTTGAACTCGATGGAGTCCACCAGGGCTTGCCACGAGGCCTCGATGATGTTGTCGGCCACGCCCACCGTGCCCCACGTCTCGTCGCCGTCTCCCGAGGTGACGAGCACCCGGGTCCGGGCCCCGGTGGCCTTGGCCTCGTCGAGGATGCGGACCTTGTAGTCGAGCAGGCTCATCTGCTTGAGGTTCGGATAGAAGTCGTCGAGCGCCTTGCGCAGGGCGTGGTCGAGCGCGTTCACCGGCCCGTTGCCGGAGGCCGCCGTGTGCTCCTCGATCCCGCGCACCCGCAGCCGCACCGTGGCCTCCGCCAGCGGCTCGCCGTCCCCCGCGCGCTCCTCCACGATCACCCGGTACCCCTGGAGCTCGAAGTAGGGTCGATGATGGCCAAGGGCGCGCTCCATCAGGAGCTCGAACGACGCCTCCGCGCCCTCGAACAGGAAGCCCTCGTCCTCCAGGCGCTTGAGCATCTCGAGGATGCGGCGCGCCTCGGGGGTGTTCCGGTCCAGGTCGATCCCGTACTCCCGCGCCTTCCAGAGGACATTGGACTGCCCGGCCAGCTCGGACACGAGCACGCGCCGGTGATTGCCCACGCGGTCGGGGTCGATGTGCTCGTAGGTCTCCGGGTGCTTCAGCACGGCGGAGACGTGGATGCCCCCCTTGTGGGCGAAGGCGGAGTCTCCCACGTAGGGCTGGGTCGCCCACGGCTTGCGGTTGGCCAGCTCGGCCACGAAGCGCGAGACCTCGCGGAGGTCGCGCAGGTTCTCGCGCGGGATGGTGTCGAGCCCCATCTTGAGGTCGAGGTTCGGGATGACGGACACCAGATTCGCGTTCCCGCACCGCTCGCCGTAGCCGTTGATCGTGCCCTGGACGTGCTCGGCCCCCGCCTCCACCGCGGCCAGGCTGTTGGCCACCGCGCACTCGCTGTCGTTGTGCACGTGGATGCCGAGGGGGGTCCCGGGCGCCACCGCCCGCCTCACCTCGCGCACGATCTCCGCCACCTCGTGGGGCAGGCACCCGCCGTTGGTGTCGCACAGGATCAGGCAGTGCGCGCCCGCGGCCTCCGCGGCCCGGAGGGTCTCGAGGGCGTAGGCCCGGTTCCGCTTGAAGCCGTCGAAGAAGTGCTCGGCGTCATACAGGACCTCCTGGAAGTGCTTCAGGAGATACCGGACGGAGTCGCCGATCATGGCCAGGTTCTCGTCGAGCGTGGTCGAGAGCGCGGCGGTGACGTGGAAGTCCCATGCCTTGCCGAAGATGGTGACCACGGGCGGGCCAGCCTCGACCAGGGCCTGGAGGTTGCCGTCCTCCTCGGGGCGCACCCCCGGCCGGCGGGTGGCGCCGAACGCGCTGATCTTCGCCACCTTGAACACGGCGTCCTGCACGCGCTTGAAGAACCGGAGGTCCTTCGGGTTCGACCCCGGCCAGCCGCCCTCGATGTAGTGAATGCCGAGCTGGTCGAGCCGGTGCGCGATGCGCACCTTGTCCTCCAT
>DATKEI010000208.1:0-16305 GCA_035544455.1 Binatia bacterium
GTTGTCGCCCCGCTCCGCGACCTGATGTACCAGTGGCAGCGCCGCATCCGCAAGGGGCTCGGCTTCGAGGCGGGCGTGCTGGGGGACGCGCGGAAGGAGATCTGGCCCATCACGGTGACCACCTACGACAGCGCGTGGATCCACATGAAGGACATCGGCAACCGCTACCGGTTGATCGTCTACGATGAGGCCCACCACCTGCCAGGGCCTGTGCAGCACGAGAGCGCGCTCGACTGTCTGGCGCCGATGCGGCTCGGGCTCAGCGCCACGCCGTGGCGGGCCGACGGGCGGGACCGCCTGCTCGCCGAGCTGATCGGGCCCGTGGTCTTCGAGGAGACCCTCGCCGCCGCCCGCGGCCGGACGGTGGCCGACTACGTGATCGTGCGCGTGCCCATCTACCTGACCGAGGAGGAGCAGGCCGAGTTCGACGACCTGTCGCGGGGCATCCGGCGCTACGTGGCGGCGCGCCGGCGCGAGAACCGCGCCTTCGACTGGACGGAGATGGCGCGCCGCTCGCGCACCGACCCGGAGGCGCGCGAGGTGCTCCGGCGCTGGCGGCGCAAGCTCGCCATCGTGAACCGTTCGGCCGAGAAGCTGCGCGTCCTCGAGGACGTCTTCCGCCTGCATCCGGACGAGCCCTGCGTCGTCTTCACGGCGTCGAACCGGATGGCCCTCGACGTCTCCGCGCGCTTCCTGATCCCCGCCCTCACCGCACACTCGGACAAGCGGGAGCGCAACCGCGTGCTCGACGCCTTCGCCGCCGACCGCATCAAGGCGCTCGCCGCCTGCGAGGTCCTGAACGAGGGCTGGGACGCGCCGGCGGTGAAGGTGGGGGTCGTGCTGGGCGGCGAGAGGGGCGTCCGAGAGGCGGTGCAGCGCCTGGGCCGTCTCCTGCGGAGGTCCGGGGACCGCACGGCCCGTCTGTACGAGGTCGTCCTCCAGGAGACCCCGGACGTCGCGCGCGCGCGCCGCCGGGGCAAGAGCGATGCTTACCGCCGCGCTCCGCATCTATCACTGGGACAGGCCAACCAGCTCGATCTCTTCTGACCGGCTCGAGGACGCGGCGGCGCCGGCCCTGGAGTCGGCGCTGGCCGTGTACCGCGGGCGGATCGGGCAGACGCGCGGGCAGGTGCGCAATGCCGCGCGCCGGGCACTTCGCGAGCTGCGGCCGGACCGGGTGGAGCCGGTGGTGAAGCTCCTCGACGACGTGGCCAGCTACCAGTGGCCGTCGGGGGCCCGCTGTGCCGAGCGGCGCGTCGCCGTGTTCGAGGCGGCCGCCGCCAGCCACCCCCTGCTCGACACCGCGGCGGCCGGCACGCTTCTGGCCAGCGCCTTCACCCCGCCTCCCGCGGACCACGCCGAGGCCGTCGCGCTCCTCTACGCCGACTACCCCGAGTTTCATCGCCTCGCCGCCTTCCCCTCCGAGTACACGGCGGCCGGTCTGCGCGCGGACTATGATCTCGCCCAGGCCCAGGCGTTGCTGTACTCGGCCACGCGCGTCGTCGTCGAGGCCGGGCGCGACTTCAAGCACATCCTCCGCTCCGCGCGGCTCGCGCGGTTGATCCACCAGGTGGAGCGGATCCGCGAGCCGCGGCCCACGACGCCCCGCGGCGCGCCCGGGCCGGCCGCCCCCGACCCCGGGCGTTATCGGTTCACACTCGACGGGCCGAACTCGGTGCTGCGCTGGACGCGCGCCTACGGCGTCGACTTCGCGCGATTCCTGGCCGCCCTGGTGCGGCTCGCCGACTGGGGCCTCCGGGCCGAGATCGCGCTGCGCCCGGGCTGGCGGCCCTTCACCTTCGCGCTCACGTCGGCCGACGGCCTGGGGGCCGGCCTCGCTGCTCCCCCCGAGTTCGACTCCAGCCTGGAAGAGGCCATCGCGAAGAAGTTCGGCCGCGAGCGCGCGGGCTGGCATCTGCGCCGCGAGGCGATGGTTCTCGATGTGGGTCGCGGGAGCCTGCTCGTTCCCGACTTCGTCTTCCGGCACGAGGACGGCACCGAGGTCGCGCTGGAGATCGTCGGGTACTGGACCCCCGAGTACCTCGACGCCAAGCTGCGCCGGCTCGCGGCTGCGCGCGGGGTCAACCTGATCGTGGCCGTGCCCCGCCACCTGGCCGCGCGCGCCGGGGCCCTTCCGGCGACGGTGCTGCCGTTCAAGCGGCGCCTGCTCCTGCGCGACCTCCTGCCGCGCCTTGAGGCATTCCGCGCCCGGGCGCCTGGCGGTGACGGGGATCCGACCGGGGGGTCCGCATGAGCCCGGACGCGCGCGCGTGCTCGCCAGTGGCCTGCATGTCGCGCCCTCACCCCCTGCATGCATGAATCGCGCGACCATCGCTTCGCGAAGACGTGCGAGCGACTCGCTGTGGCCGATGTCGACGAAGCGCCCCTCGACCGTGGCGATGCGATCATCCGCACCGTGACCCGCGAGATGGGGACATGCTGACCCGGTCGCTGACGCGTGGCAGCGGCGAGGCGCCGATGCTCGCGCCGCTTGAAGCGTCGGTCTGGCGTGTGAGCGAGGGCACCCCCCTCGTGGCGGTGGAAGCCGTCCGCACGTTCCAGCCCGCGATGCTCGTCGCGCCTTCCGGTGGTGACGACGAGTGGTCGAAGGTTTCGAGCCCGACGTGCGTACTGCGTGGGATTGCGCAAGACGGCAATGATCCTTCGCCGCCGCGGGGGCCGCGACGTCGGTTTCACGGCGGCGCGCCGGTGCCGAGGCGCTCGCGCAGCCCCGCGCCGGCCGGCGCGGCGATGTCGTACACGGGGCCCCGCGGACGGGGCGTGTGCAGGGAATCGCAGGTACCCCAGAGCGCACGGGCCGCCGGGCGGCCCGGCCGGCCAGGCGATTCGTGGTAGGTTCCACCCATGAACGGCATCGTCGCCTATGGCGCCTACGTCCCGTATTTCCACCTCGACCGGAAGGCCATCGGCGAGGCTCTGGGGAGCGGGGGCGGCAAGGGGACCCGGGCCGTGGCCTCGTACGACGAGGACACGACCTCCATGGGCGTGGAGGCGGCCCGTGCGGCCCTGCGCGGGGCGCCGCGCTGCGCCCCCGCCGCGGTCTACTTCGCCACCGCCGCCCCCGCCTATCTCGACAAGACCAACGCCACCGCGATTCACGCCGCGCTCGCGCTGGACGAGTCGGCCATGGCCTTCGACATGCTCGGTTCGATCCGCTCGGCCGCGGGGGCCCTACGCGCTGCGACCGACGCCTCCAGGTCGACGCTGGCCGTCCTCTCTGACATCCGGACCGGGCTGCCGGGCGGCACGGACGAGCGCGAGGGTGGGGACGCGGGGGCGGCCTTCCTGCTGGCCGCGGGCGACGCCGACACCCCGCTGCTCGCCGAGCCGGTCGCCGCGGCGTCGGTCACGGCCGAGTTCCTCGAGCGCTGGCGGGTGCCCGGCGAGCCGGCGTCACGGCAGTGGGAGGAGCGCTTCGGCGAGCACGCCTACGCGCCCCTCGCGGAGGCCGCGATCGCCAGCGCGCTGAAGCAGGCCGGCGTCACCGGCCCCGCGCTCGCGTCCGTGCTGGTGGCGGGGTCGCACGGGCGGGCGAACAAGCGCGCGGCCGCGGCGGCGGGTGCGAAGCCCGCGGCGCTCGGCGATGATCTCACCGGCTCGGTGGGCAATACCGGCGCGGCCCACGCGGGGCTGCTCCTGGCGGACGCGCTCGACCGGGCGCAGGCCGACGACCTCATGATGGTGGTGTCGCTGGCCGACGGCTGCGACGTGACGATCTGGCGGGCGACCGCCGCGCTCGCGCGCGGCCGCCAGCGGGTGCCGGTGGCCGCGCAGGTGGCGGCGGGAGGGACGGTGCCCTACGCGACCTTCCTCACCTGGCGCGGCTTTCTCAAGCGCGAGCCGCCGCGCCGGCCGGATCCGCAGCCGCCCGCCGCCCCGCCGGCCCTGCGGGCCGAGGCGTGGAAGTTCGGCTTCACCGGAAGCCGGTGCCAGGCGTGCGGCACGCGGCACCTGCCGCCGACGCGCGTGTGTCTCAAGTGCCGCGCGGTGGACCGCATGACGCCCGAGCGCATGGCGGACGTGCCCGCGACCATCGCGACCTACACGGTGGATCGCCTCGCCTACTCGCTCTCGCCGCCGGTGGTGGTGGGCGTGCTCGACTTCGAGGGCGGCGGCCGCTTCACCTGCGAGCTGACCGACGTGGACCCCGCCGCGGTGAGGATCGGCAACCGGGTCGAGATGACCTTCCGCCGGCTCATGACCGCTCACGAGGTGCACAATTACTTCTGGAAGGCGCGGCCCCTCCGGGGCGCGTGAGATCGAGACAGAGGAGGCGTCACCATGGCCAGCAACGGGATCCGGGACCGCGTGGCGATCGTCGGCATGGGTTGCACCACCTTCGGCGAGCGCTGGGACAAGAGCGTGAGCGACCTCCTCGTCGAGTCGTCCCAGGACGCGCTCAACTCGGCCAGCGTGCCCATCGACGCGGTGGACGCCTTCTGGCTCGGTACGCTCTTCTCGGGGCAGAGCGGGCTCACGCTCTCGCGCCCGCTGAAGCTCGACTACAAGCCGGTGAGCCGGCTCGAGAACTACTGCGCCACCGGCTCCGAGGCCTTCCGCAACGCCTGCTACGCGGTGGCCTGTGGCGCCTACGACATCGCGATGGCCATCGGGGTCGAGAAGCTGAAGGACTCGGGCATCTCGGGGCTGCCGAGCATCGGCGCGCCCGAGGATGGCACGCGCGCGGGGCTCACCGCACCCGCCACCTTCAGCCTGCTCGCGCCCGCCTACGCCAAGAAGTACGGGGTGGACGAGGCCACGTTCAAGGAGGCGATGACCCGCATCGCGTGGAAGAACCACAAGAACGGCGCCCTCAACCCCCGGGCGCAGTTCCGCAAGGAAGTCGCGAAGGACGTCATCGCCTGCTCGCCCCAGGTGGCGGGGGCGCTCGGCATCTTCGACTGCTCGGGCGTGTCTGACGGCTCGGCGGCCGCGATCATCGTGCGGGCCGAGGACGCGTACAAGTACACCGACAAGCCGCTCTTCGTGAAGGCGCTCTCCTTCATCGCGGGGCCGGCCACTGGCCCGATCGATCCCGACTACGATTACACGACCTTCCCCGAGGTGGTGGCCTCCGCCGCGGACGCCTACGCCCAGGCCGGGATCAAGGACCCGCGCGCCGAGCTGGCGATGGCCGAGGTGCACGACTGCTTCACGCCCACCGAGCTGGTGCTGATGGAGGACCTGGGTTTCGCTCAGCGCGGCACCGCGTGGAAGGAGGTGCTCAACGGCACCTTCGACCTGGAGGGCGAGCTGGCGGTGAACCCGGACGGTGGGCTCAAGTCCTTCGGCCACCCGATCGGGGCGTCCGGGCTTCGCATGCTCTTCGAGGCGTGGCTGCAACTGCGCGGGGAGGCGGGGACGCGGCAGATCGCCAGCGTGGCGCGGGGGCGGAAGCTGGCGCTCACGCACAATCTCGGCGGGGCGCCGGGGGAGTGCGTGTCGTTCGTGTCGGTGGTGGGGTCGGAGCGGAGCTAGCTGGCGCCTGCGGGATCGCGCCTTCGGGCGCGGCAGGTGAGGAGCCCGAAGGTCGCCGAGAAGCTGATCCCGACCAACCACGGCTTCGGCCCCCGTCGCGTGCCGATCGAGACACGCCGCCCCTCACCGCCAGCCGGTCACCGGGCGACGATCTCGCGGATGTGCCACCCGCCGGGCGCCTCCCGCGGGAGCGCCTGGCACCGGCGCCGGTGGCGGTCTCATTTGACACGTGACATGAAATGTAGGATAAGTGCGCGATTCTCAAACAGACCGCAGCGTGGCGGACGAACGCTCAACCCAGCTGCAAGGTCAGAGGAGGTCGGTCATGAAGCAGGGAATGCGAGGCCTTGTCGTCGCGCTGATCGTCGCCGCCACGCTCGCCGCGCCGGCGAGCGCCCAGGACGCCGTGAAGGTGGGCGTCATCCAGCCGCTGTCGGGCTCGGTGGCCGCGTCCGGCAACTACGTCCGGATGGGGGCCGAGATCGGGCGGGACTGGATCAACGCCAAGGGCGGGGTGCTGGGCCGCAAGGTCGAGCTGCTGATCGAGGACAACAAGTCCGACCCCAAGGAAGCCGCCACCGCGGCCGAGAAGCTGATCGTGCGCGACAAGGTGCCGGTGATCGTGGGGGCCTGGGGCAGCTCGATGACGCTTGCGGCCATGCCGAAGCTCGAGGAGTACGGCGTGCCGATGGTGGTGGAGACCTCCAGCGCCGCCACCATCACCAAGCGGGGCAACCCGTGGGTCTTCCGCATCAGCCCACCCAGCGAGATGGAAGCGCTCGGGCTCGAGAAGTACACGAAGGACCTGGGGATCAGGCAGGCCGACTTCCTCGCGGTGAACACGGACTGGGGCCGGGGCGCGGTCGGGGCTTTTGGCGACCTGATCAAGCGCTCGGGCGCCAAGATCGGCACCGCCGAGTTCATGGAGCAGGCGGCCACCGACATGAACGCGCAGATCACCAAGGTGAAGGCGGGGGGCGGCGACACGCTGTTCCTCACCACGAGCGTGGAGCAGATCACGCTGGTCCTCAAGCAGGCGCAGGAGCAGCGTCTGGTCCGGAAGGTCATCACCACCGGCGGGAGCTCCTCGCCGACCCAGCTCATCAAGCAGGCGGGCCCCGCCGCGGAAGGGACGTACCATATCGTCTTCTTCCTGCCGTGGTTCCCCGAGGCGATGCCCGACGGCACGCTGGCGAAGGCGTTCGTGGACGAGTGGGCCAAGCGCGGCCATCCCTTCGAGGGGCTGACCGAGGGTTTCCGCGGACACGACGGCGTCCTCACCGCGGTGGAGGCCGTCCGCATCGCGGGCAAGGCGGATCCCAAGGCGGTGCGGGAGGCGCTCTGGAAGGTCGACATCATGGGCGTCAACGGGCCCATCAAGTTCGAGAAGGACGGCCCGGCGGGCAAGGAGAGCGGGCAGAGCAAGCCCAGCATCTTCATCGTTCAGGTGAAGGACGGCAAGATCGCCCTGCCCGCGTTCGCGGCCAAGAAGTAAGCGCCAGCGGCGATCGCGGCGCGCTTGGACCAGCTGCTCCAGCACCTGCTGAACGGCTTGCTGCTGGGCGCGACCTACAGCCTGCTCGGGATCGGGCTCACCCTGGTCTTCGGGCTGATGAACGTGGTGAACTTCGCCCACGGCGAGTTCTACACGTTCGGCGCCTACGCCGCCTTCGCGGCGCTCGCGCTCGCCTCGGTGAACTTCTTCCTGGCGATCCCGCTCGCCATCGTGGCCGGCGCCCTCGCCGGTGCCGTCTGCGAGCGGGTGCTCCTGCGTCCGCTGCGCGGCCAGTCCATCGACACGGTCATGCTGGTCATGATCGGGCTGTGGATCGCCATGCAGAACGCGGAGCTGCTCGGCTGGGGCGGGGTGGCCAAGAGCGTGCCCACCCCGTTCCCCACCCAGCCGGTCGTGGTGGGCCCGGTCTCGGTGGCGCCGCTCCGCATCTTCGTGTTCGTGGTGTCAGGACTCCTGATCCTGGGCGCGCATCTGTTGCTGAGCCGCACCAAGCTCGGCCGGGCCATGCGCGCCACCTTCCAGGACCGGGAGACGGCCGCGCTGATGGGCGTCAGTATCGAGCGCATCCACACGATCACCTTCGCCTTCGGAGCGGGTCTGGCCGCGGCCGCGGGCGCGCTCCTCGGCCCGGTCTTCCTGCTCTATCCCTCGATGGGCGACCTGGCCTCCCTCAAGGCCTTCTCGGTGGTCATCCTGGGCGGGCTGGGCAATTTCGGCGGGGCGGCGGCGGGCGGCCTCGTGCTCGGCATCGCGGAGGAACTGGGCGCCGGCTACATCTCCTCCGGTTACCGCGACGCGGTGGGGTTCCTGATGATCGTGGCGGTGTTGTTGCTGCGTCCCTCGGGCCTCTTCGCCCGCGCCGAGCGCGTGGGATGAGCCGTCTCACCCTCGTGATCGGGGGGGCGATCGTCCTGACCGCGCCCGCCTGGGTCTGGAACCCCTATCACCTGCACACCCTGATCATGGCCGGCATCTTCGCGGTCCTGGCGCTCAGTCTCAACCTGCTGCTGGGCTACACCGGACAGCTCTCCCTCGGCCACGCCGCCTTCTTCGGCATCGGGGCCTACGCCTCCGCGCTGCTGAGCGTGAAGCTCGAGTGGTCCCCGTGGATCGGCCTGCTCGCCGCCATCGTGCTGCCGGGCCTGGCCGGCTACATCATCGGCCGCCTGGCCCTCAAGCTCCGAGGCGCCTACTTCGTGCTGCTGACCATCTCGTTCGCGGGCTGTGTCTCGCTGGTGAGCGTGAACTGGATGGACCTGACCAACGGGCCGCTGGGCATCCCAGGGGTGCCCCCGGTGGAGATCGCGCTGCCCGGGCTGCCCGCCCTCTCGCTGCGGACCAAGAGCGCCTACTACTACCTGGTCCTGGCCGCGGTGGTGCTGGCCTATCTGCTCTGCCTCGCCCTCATCCGTTCGCGGGTCGGCCGCGCGCTGGTGGCGCTCCGGGAGAATGAGACCCTCGCCGCCTCGGTGGGCATCGACGCGACCCACTACCTGGTGCTGGCCGCGGTGGCGAGCGCCGCCATGGCCGGCTTCGCGGGCGGGCTCTACGCGCACTACACGCGCTTCGTCAGCCCGGAGGTCTTCCTCTTCACCTACACGATCACCATGGTGATCATGGTGGTGGCGGGCGGCAAGGGGACGCTGGCCGGGCCGGTGGTGGGAGCGGTGCTGTTCACGGTGCTGCCCGAGGCGCTGCGCGAGTTCACCTCGTACCAGTGGCAGATGCTCCTCTACGGCGTGCTGCTGATCGCGGTGCTGTTCTTCATGCCGGAGGGCGTGGTCCCGGCCCTGCGGGCGGCCGGGCCCGCCCTCCGCCGGCGGTGGAAGGCGTCGTGACGCTGGAGGCCCGGAACCTCACGGTACGCTTCGGCGGCGTGACCGCGCTGGCCGGCGTGAGCTTCGCGGTCGCCCCCGGGACCGTCACGAGCCTGATCGGCCCCAACGGCGCCGGCAAGACCACCGCCTTCAACGTGGTCACCGGCTTCCAGCGCCCAACGCAGGGCACGGTGCACCACGACGGGCAGGCCATCACGGGCTGGCGGCCGCACCGCATCGCGGCGCGGGGCCTCGTGCGCACGTTCCAGAAGACGAGCCTGTTCCCCGGGCTCACGGTACGGGAGAACGTGCTGACCGGTCTGCACCTGCGCGGGCGGGTCGGGGTGATCGCGGCGGTGCTCTCCCGCGCCCGGGTGCGGGCCGAGGAGCGGCAGCTCGGGGCGGAGGCGGATCGGGTGATCGACTTCGTGGGCCTGGGGGCGCGCCGGCACGAGGCGGCGACCGCCCTGTCCTACGGCGATCAGCGGCGGCTCGAGCTGGCGGTGGGCCTGGCCGCGCGGCCGCGCCTCCTGCTGCTCGACGAGCCGGCCTCGGGCATGACCGCCTCCGAGAAGGTGGCGGTGGCGACGCTGATCGGCCGCATCCGGGACGAGGGCATCACGGTGTTCCTGGTCGAGCACGACATGCGGCTGGTCATGGGCATCTCCGACCGCGTGCTGGTGCTGAATTACGGGCGGCTGATCGCCGACGGCGATCCAGCGGCGGTGCAGCGCGACCCGGACGTGATCCGGGCCTACCTGGGAGCCGGGGCCCATGCTCACGCTTGAGCGGCTCTCCGCGCGCTACGGCCGGGTGCCCGCGCTCGACTCCGTGTCGCTCACGGTGGGGGCGGCCGAGTTCGTCTGCCTGATCGGCGCCAACGGGGCGGGCAAGACCACCACCCTCAAGACGATCTCGGGGCTCGTGCGGGCCGCCGGCGGGCGGATCCTCCTCGACGGCCAGGAGATCCAGCAGCTGGCGCCGCAGGAGATCCTGCGCCGGGGCATCGCCCACTGTCCGGAAGGCCGGCGGGTGTTCCCGCACATGACGGTGGAGGAGAATCTCCAGATGGGCGCCTACGTCCGCACGGACACCGCGGCGGTGGCGACGGATCGCGACCGGGTCTTCGGCCATTTCCCGATCCTGGCCGAGCGCCGCCGGCAGGCCGCGGGAACGCTCTCGGGCGGCGAGCAGCAGATGCTCGCGATCGGCCGCTGTCTGATGGCGCGTCCGCGGCTCATCCTCTTCGACGAGCCCTCGCTCGGCCTGGCGCCCACCGTGACCGAGGCCGTGTTCCAGATCATCGCGCGCATCCAGCGCGACGGCACCCCGGTGCTGATGGTCGAGCAGAACGCTCACATGGCGCTCCAGCTCGCCAGCCGCGCCTACGTCATGGAAACCGGCCGGATCATCCTCGAGGGCCCTGCCAAGGACCTCATGAAGAACGACCACGTCAAGAAGGCCTACCTCGGCGGCTAGAAGAGCGGAGCTGCTGCTACGAGGGTTGCATCGGCGTCGTGGCGAGCGGGAGGAACGCGGTGACGCCAGGCTCCACCCGGCCGCGGCCGCCCACGAGGGGCGCATGGCTGGCCGGGCACCGGTCAGGGAAGCGCGCGACGCCAGGGAGGCGGTAGCGCGCGCGGGAGGGGCGGGCCCGCCTCCGGAACATGGGTTGCGCGCCGGGGCGCCGCGTGCGCGGGCGCTCGGCCACGTGTACGGGCGCACCAGGTGTTCCCGGCACGGCCGGCGTTCCCGAAGCGACCCGGCCTCCGGGGTCGCGCCGTGCGATCAGGGCGCCCCGCAGAAAACCGTTGACAACACCCTGGCAGGGCCGTATTGGGAGCCTACCGATCCGCCGGGACCCTGCCCGGGGCCCTTCCCCCTCCGACCGAACACGGGAGGCATGGCGCCATGAGAGAGCTGATCGCCGGAACGGTCCTCGTTGCCTTCGCCGCCCTCGCCGCCCTCGCCGCCGGGCCCGGCCCGGCCTGGGCCCAGACCGCCCAGTGGAAGGCGGTGGCCACCAGCCGCCCCACGCCGCAGTTCAGCCTGTGGACGTGGCTCGGGGAGGAACTCGACAAGCAGACCCAGGGGCAGATCAAGGTCGAGGTGGTGAGCCTCCCCGAGATCGGCCTCACCGGCTTCGAGCTGGTCCGCGTCACCCGCTCCGGCCTCGTCGACCTCGGCGACGTGCTCCCCACCTACGTCGCCGGCGACGTCCCCGCCGTCGAGGCGGTGGACCTGCCGTGCCTGTTCCCCGACTTCGACGCCTCGGTGAAGGCTCACATGGCCTTCATGCCGGCCTTCCGGAAATACCAGGAACGCCTCGGGGGCGTCGTGCTGGGCGCCTATCTCTGGCCGGCGCAGGTCATCTTCAGCCGCAAGCCGGTACGGAACGCGGTGGACCTCAAGGGGCTCAAGATCCGCGTCTACGGGACGGCGCAGACGGAGCTGGCCCGGGGGCTCGGGATGGAGCCGGTGTCCATCCCGTTCGCCGAGGTGTACACCGCCCTCGAGCGAGGCACGGTCGACGCCGGCTTCACCGGCACCTACCCGGGATTCGCCCTCAAGTGGTACGAGGTGACCAAGTACATGGTCGACATCAACCACGGGCCCGTCTCCGGTACCCTGGTGGTGAGCAAGCGGACCTGGGACCGCCTCTCGCCCGAGCGCCGCGCCGTGCTCACGAAGCTCGGTGAGGAGTTCACCCAGCGGGGCTGGGAGATCGGTCGTCGCACCACCCAGGAGGGTATCGACAAGAACCGGGAGAAGGGGATGGAGTACATCCCCGCCAGCCCCGAGCTGGCCGCGGCCGCCCGCGAGGTGGCCACGAAGAGCGTCATCCCGAGCTGGGCGAAGCGGACAGGTCCGGAGGCAAGCGCGCTGTTCAACGAGTACATCGCGCCCTACAGCGGTTTCAAGATCCCGTGACGCGGGCCCCGGGGCCCGGCCCGGCCGGCCCGCGCGCGGGCGACCCCGGCGCGGGGGCTGCGGGCGCCGCGCGGCAGATGCTCCGCGGCCTCGACGCCGTCACCCGGGTCATGGCCTACGCGAGCGGGGCCCTGTTCCTGCTGGTCTCCCTCTACATCGCGGCCGACGCCGTGGGGCGCACCTTCTTCGGCATCTCCTCCGCGGTCACGGACGAGTTCGGCGGCTACGCCCTCGGCGTGGGGGGGATGTGGGCGCTCGCTCACACCCTGCGCGTCGGGGCCCACGTGCGGATCGACATCCTCCTGCCGTACCTGCCCGCCCGGATGCAGGTCGCGCTCAACTACACGGCGCTGGCGTGCATGGCCCTGTTCGCGGCCATGCTCGCGGCATACACGTGGAAGCTGGCCCTGGAGTCGCTGGCCGGGGACGCCCGGGCCATGAGCTTCCTGCGCACCCCCCTGTTCCCGCCCCAGGCGCTCATCGCGATCGGGCTGACCATGCTTGCGGTGGAGGCCCTCGCCCTCCTCGCCGTCGGCGTGGCGGAGTCCGTCCGGGCCGGGCGCCTCGTGTCGCCGGAGGGCTTCAGCCCGCCGGCCGAGCCCTCGTAGCGTGATCATTCCGGGGACCGCCGCCCCCCGGGCCATCTCGTGGGGCGGCCGGCAATGTCGTCGCGGGAGCCGGGCGTGGGCTTCGTAGAGCTCGGCGTCGTCGTCGCGCTGATCCTCGTCACCTTCCTGTTCGGTATGCACGTGGCGGCCGCCCTCGGGCTGCTCAGCCTGACCCTCATGCTCTTCTTCAGCGACCGGCCCATGTGGGACCTGCTGGGGCTGATCGCCTGGAACACCAACACCAGCTTCGTGCTGGTGGCCATTCCCATGTTCGTCCTCATGGGGGAGATCCTGCTGCGCAGCGGCATCTCCGAGCAGCTCTACCGCTCGCTCTCCCATTGGCTGAGCCCGCTCCCCGGCGGCCTCATGCACAGCAACATCGCCGCCTGCGCGATCTTCGCAGCGGTGTCGGGCTCCAGCGTGGCCACCGCCGCCACCATCGGGTCGGTGGCGCTTCCCGAGTTCCGGGCGCGCGGGTACCGCGAGCAGCTCGTGCTCGGCTCCCTGGCGGCGGGGGGCACCCTCGGCATCCTGATACCCCCCAGCATCACCTTCATCGTGTACGGGGTGCTCATGGAGGAGTCCATCGGACGCCTCTACATCGCCGGTATCGTCCCCGGCGTCACCCTGGCACTCCTGTTCATGGCGACCATCTTTGTGCCCTCGGTGATCTGGCCCAGCCTGGCCCCGCGCGAGCGCGGAGCCCCGTGGCGGGTCAAGCTCACCGCCCTGGTGGGGCTCATCCCCACCGGCGCCCTGATCTTCCTGGTGCTGGGCACCATCTACCTCGGGGTGGCCACACCCACGGAGGCGGCCGCCTTCGGGGTCACCGGGAGCCTCGCCCTGGCCGCCCTCGGGCGCTCCCTGACCCCGCGCATGCTGTGGGAGGCCGGCCTGGCATGCGCGCGCACCACCGCCATGATCATGCTCATCCTGACCTCGGCCTTCGTGCTGCAGGCGATCCTGGCCCTGCTCGGCACGCCGTACGCGATCTCGCGGGCGGTGACCTCGTGGGGTCTCACCGCCACCGCGTTCCTGGTGGTGGTGATCCTCTTCTACCTCGTGCTGGGCATGTTCATGGACTCGTTCTCCATCATGGTGACCACCATCCCGATCATCCTGCCCATCCTCAAGAGCTTGCACATCGACCTGGTGTGGTTCGGGGTGCTCGCCGTGATCCTCACCGAGGCCGGTCTCATCACCCCCCCCTTCGGGCTCAACCTGTTCGTGATCCAGGGCCTGCGCCAGCGCACGGCGGGGGCGAGCGCCGCCGGCACCATCCGCGACGTCTACGTCGGGGTCCTCCCCTTCTTCGCCATGATGCTGGTCCTGATCGTGCTCCTCATGAACTTCCCGCAGATCGCCCTCTGGCTGCCCACCACCATGATGGGGCACTGAGGCGCCGGCCCGGGCCTCCGGTCGGGCGTCTGCCGCTCCCGCCGGCCGCGCCAGGAGACCAGCCATGACCAGGGACGCCGCCGACCTCCGCCATCGCCGGGACCGCCCCCTCCCCGCCCCGGCCACATGCCGGTGGACTTCGAATGCGGCCAGACGATGCCCGCCCGGTAACATTTTAGATGGCGCGATACGCGCTCTCGACTGCGCCCGGCCCCCGGTGTAGGCTGGCCGCACTCTGGCGGCCTGACGGTGTCGGGCCGCTGCGGCAGTGCACTCCGACCGGAGCGGTGAGGTGGCGGGCCGGGGCTACGGCGTGTGGGGGCCGCCCACCGTCTATCTGATCGACCGCCAGGGGCGGCTCGTGGGCCACGCGGTGGGCTCCCGCGACTGGGCGAGCCCGGCGGCGGGCCGCCTGTTTCGCTCACTCCTCGAGCCGGGCCAGTAGTGTCTGCTGACCCGGGTCCGGCGGATCGGCTCGCGGACGAGTCCGCCGTGCTGGCCGGGATCGTCGGGGCCTCGGTCCAGGGGCGGGTGGCGCGCTTGCGGGTGGATTCGGCGTCTGGCCGGAGGCTTCCGAGGCCGCGCGTCAATCGAAGCTGACGATCTCCACCCAGTTCGACCCCTTGCCGGTCGGGTACTTCTGCAGCAACTTCAGCGCGCCGCTCGTGGGGTCGATCTCGTAGACCGAAATCGTGTCCGATTTCTCGCCGCTCACCACCACGTGGCGCCCCGTGGGATCGATGCGGAAGCCGCGCGGCTGGTTCTCCGTCGGTGTGCTCGAGAGGTAGGTGAGCTTGCCGGTGGCCGTATCGACGCTGAAGGCACCGATCGAGCTGCTGGTGCGTTCGGCGGCGTACAGGAACTTGCCGTCCGGGGTGACGTGGAGATCGGAGGCCCAGATGTCGTTCGAGGTGTCACGCGGCGCCTGGCCCGGCGCCCCGACCGCGCCACGCGGCGCGCCGGGTACGAGCTTGGTGTCGGGCGGCAGCGCCGACGCCGAGCTCACCTCGGTCAGGAGTCCCGTCTTCGCGTCCAGCGAGAGCGTCGTCACCGTCGCTGTCAGTTCGTTCAGGAGATAGGCGAACGTGTTGTCGGGCGACATGACGATGTGGCGTGGGCCGGTCCCGGCCTTCAGCTGGCCAGCCCGAGCTATACCGCGCCGGTGGAGGCGGCGTCAAGGCCGCCGGCGTGCGCTACGTGAGCGGACGGAGTCGATCACGCGCTCGGCGGGGGGCCGGTCCTTGCCGCAATCGTGCAGCGCCAGCTCGCCACGCCCGGCGCGACGGCGGACGCCGGCCACGTGCTCGAGCGCGTCCGCGCGGAGCAGTGACGCCGGCCGCGGGCGCAGGCCGCCCGACGCCGGTGCTCAGGAGCGCCCCCAGAGCTGTCGGCTGGCGATTCTGGCCCCCTCCGCCAGCGCGGCGAACTTCAGCCACGCCACGCTCGGATGCGTGTCGTTGAACCGCACCCCCGAGGCGGCGAACCCGCAGTCTGCCCCGGCGATGACGTTCTCGCGCCCGACGAGGCGGGCGAACCGCACGATGCGCTCGGCGATCAGCTCCGGGTGCTCCACCAGGTTGGTGGTGTGGCTGATGACGCCGGGGACGAGGATCATCCCGTCGGGGGGCCGGAACTGCTCGAACACGTGGTACTCGTGCTCGTGGCGCGGGGCTCGCTCTCCCTGGCGGTTCTGGCCGGCACGCTTGCCGGATGGCGGTCAGGCCCGTCCGTATGAAACACGATGCGCGTCAAAGGCGGGGGATCTGCGGAAGGTGGTCGAAGTGCGTATCGCGGGCGAAGAGATGGAGCTGATACTGGACGACGAGCGCAGCGACGTTGTTGACGATGACGTGCAGGCCGCCCAGCCGCTTCACGGCCGTGTCCACGATGCGCTCGCCGAAGTCCTTCGCCGTGACGTCGCCGTTGCAGGCGACCGCGCGGCCGCCCCGCTGCTCGATGAGCGCGATGGTGTCCCTGGCCGGCGCCTCGTCGAGGTCGTTCACCACCACCGCGGCGCCGTCGCGGGCCAGCCGCACCGCCACTTGCTGGCCGATCCCACGCCCCGAGCCCGTGACGATCGCCACCTTGCCGTCGAGCTGTCCCATGTCGTCAGTCTCCTCGTCCTGGTGGAGCGTAGCCAACACCAAGTCTAGCCGAGAGGAGGTCCACGACGACGGAGCCCATGTGGGCGCCGTCACGGGACGCCTCCATGCCACGGAGCCGGGGCCGGCCGTGGTCGTGGGCAAGGTGTTGACAGGTGTCGCTGGCCTGCTCATACTGCCCGGGATTCCTCGAGGCGAACGGTCCGATCCCTGAGGGTAACAATTGGCCCTGGCTCGGGTTCTCGGACAACCTTCCCGCCCGCGTCGACCATCCCGATGGCCGGCGCGGGCGTCTGCTTTCTCCGGCCCGTGCGATGACAGCGGGGCCACGCCTGCCTGGTCCCCGCGCCCGCGGGGGAGCCCTTGCCGGTAGCCGCTCGGTCGGGGACCCGGGGAGGCCGGGTGTCGAGGGAGGGCTGACGACCACCATGGAC
>DATKEI010000209.1:0-8208 GCA_035544455.1 Binatia bacterium
TCGTCTTTCCGCAGGTCTGACGCCCCGCGGGTGACGTCTTCGTTCACCCGCCGCGCGGCCGCGGAGCTCTCGAGGCGGCGGGCCGCGATCAGATCACCGCGGCCTGGCGGAGCCGGGCGATCTCCTCCGGCCCGTATCCGGCCTCCTTCAGGATCTCGTCGGCGTGCTCACCCAGCGTCGGCGGCTCCCGGTCGAGGCCCGGGCTACCGTGAGCGAGGCGGAAGCCGGCGCCGACGAGGCGCATCGGCCCGTAGCGCGAGTCGATGGTCTGGAGCACGTCGCGATGCTCGAGCTGCGGGTGCCCGACGATCTCGTCGATCTTCCAGATGGACCCGCACGGCACGTCGGCCGCGGTGAGCCGGGCCTCCCACGTCCGCGGATCGTCGGCGGCCAGCGCGGACTCGATGATCTCGCGCAGCGCCGGTTCGTTCGCGGTCCGCGCCGGCCAGTCTGCGAACCGCGGGTCGTCGAGGGCGTCGGCGCGACCGAGCGCGCGCATGAGGCTCGCGAACTGCTTCTCGGTGAGCACGGCCAGCACGAGGTAGCCGTCCCGCGCCCGGAACCGGCTCGCCGTCGGCTTGCGGCTCACCGAGCCGTTGCCGATCTGGCGCTGCTCGATGCCGGCCACGGTGTACTCGGAGACGGGGCCGGGGATGAAGGCGAGGGCGGCGTCCAGCATGGCGACGTCCACGAGCTGGCCGCGCCCGGTGTGCGTGCGCTGGTAGAGGGCGCTGGCCACCGCCAGGGCCGCCGTCATCCCGCCGATGGTGTCGCAGATGGCGAAGCCCGCGCGCGTCGGGCCGCTGGCGGGCTCGCCGGTGATCGACATGATCCCCGACATCGCCTGGAGCTTGCCGTCGAAGGCGGCCGTCGTCCGCTCCGGGCCGGTGCGGCCGAAGCCGGAGACGCCGCAGTAGATGAGCCGGGGGTTGACGGCCGACAGCGCCTCGTAGCCGAGGCCCAGACGGTCCATGACGCCACCGCGGAAGTTTTCCCAGACCACGTCGGCGCCGACGACGAGCCGCGTGACGATCTCGATCGCCTCCGGCCGCCGGAGATCGAGGGCGATGCTCCGCTTGTTGCCGTTCACGGCCAGGAACGACGGCGCCATCTTGCGTTCCGCCCACACCGGGTCGGCGAGCTGCCCCCGCGTCTCGTCCCCCGCCGGCGACTCGATCTTGACCACGTCGGCGCCGAGGAGGGCGAGCTGGTAGGTGCCGTACGGCCCGGCCAGGTAACGCGTGAAGTCGAGGATCCGGACGCCGGCGAAGGGCTTCGTCATGTCGTCTCGCGCTTGGCCCTGGCCACGGTCTTCACCTCGTCGAACTCCTTCCGCCGCTCCGCGATCACCTCCGGGGAGAGCCGGGAGAGGTCGAGGTAGTTGCGCTTCCAGTCCGCGTCCGCCGTCCAGCGGAGCGGTGACTGCACGGTGGTCCGGGGTGCGGGAGCGCTCTCCAGCACGCGCAGCGCCAGCTCGAGCGTCGCGCGCTGGGAGGTGACGTCGAACGGCCGGCCCGCCGCGTTGCCGAGCGGGAAATCGCTGAACAGGAAGCGCGGCACGCCGCAGTGCTCCACGATGTCCTTCGCGCAGCCCGTGATCACGGTGGCGATGCCGTGGGCCTCGAGGTGCCGGGCGACCAGACTCACGGTCTGGTGGCACACGGGTCAGCTGGGCACGAGGATGGCGGCGTCGGCGCCGTCCTCCTGGCACCGGCCGAGGATCTCGTGCGCGTCGGTGTCCGTCGTCACCCGGTGGCTGCGGTTGGTCGGCGCCCCGTGGAACCGCGCGGTCAGGGCGCCGATCCGACCCGCGGCCGCCGCCTCCCGGAGGCGGGCGAGCGGCACGTAGGCGTCGATGTCCGCGGGCCGCGTGTTCGCGCGGTCGTAGCCGACGTGCGAGATCCGGAGATCCGGCGTGCCGTCCGCGGGCCCCGAGTACACCTCATAGAACTTGGCGGCGGCGTTGTAGGGCGCGGTCGGCCCCTGGTCGCCCGCCTCCGGCTGGAACGGGGCGGCGGTGGTGACCAGCGCCACTCGCGCCCGGCCGAGGTTCATGCCGAGCGGCGTGAACGGCACGTCGACGAAGTGGGCCCAGCGATACGGGTTGCCGTAGCCGAGCGCGAGGTAGTAGTCGCGCGTCCGCTGCATGTAGGGGATGGAGACGTCGTGGTCGGCCGCGGGCGTGGCCTGCGGCTCGTGCAGAGCGCTCGTCATGGCGTCTCTCCTCAGGGCGGTGTCGATCGCGTGAAGCGCCCGTCGCCGGCATCGTCGAACGAGCGGAGGAAGGAGAGGGCGGTCGCCTGCTCGCCCGCCCCGAACTGAAAGCTCACGAACCCGTCGGTGTACGCGGGCGCCCCGTAGCCGGGCCGCGCGACGGCGAAGGTGTCCCCGTCCCAGTGCTTGAGCCGGACGGGCATCTGGCGGGGACCCAGGCGCACCTCGAGGATCCCGCCCCGACCTCGGCGGTGAGCAGCCCGAAGTACGGGCTCTGGTACGCCCCGGCGTACGTGGCCGCATCGCGCGCGGGGGCGGGCCGCGCCGGAGGGGCCGGGAACTTCCCGGCCTCGGCATGGGCGGCGGCGTCGGCCAGGAACGCCTGCGTGTAGTCCTTCTCGGGCCGGCCGTAGTAGAGGTCGTACAGGTAGTACATCACGACGAGCGCGCCCATCACGGTGGCGGTGAACGACTTGGAGATCGACCCGATCTGGAAGACGGTCGCGGGATCGCCCGTGCGCCGGCTCGCCGTGGACCCGCACGCCGTACCCCTTGCTGAACACGACGTCCGTGCCCTGCACGACGGCGATCGCCATGCCGGGCACGCCCCAGCGCTGCCGCGAGGACTCGGCGTACGCGTCGAACCGGGCGAGGAGCGCGGCGAGCGCGGCTCCCGTCGGCGTCGCCTGCGCACGGGCGGTCCGCGCCCCGGCAAGGCCCCCCACCGCGAGCAGGCCGGCGACGGCGAGCAGGCCCGCGACGCTGCGGCGGAACCGGGCCGGGGTCGCGATCATGGCGATCAGTATACCCGGCGCCCGCGGCCGGCCCGGGCTCGCCCGCCCGTCAGGTGACGCGCCCCGTCCGCGCCGGCACCGCCGCCTGTAGGGTGGCCCGTGCCGCGGCGGCCTCGCCGGGAGGCAGCGCCGCGATGCGGACCGTCCGCTCGACGAAATGGTTCTCCGCGCCGGCGATGGACAGGTCGAGGAACGTCGTCACCCCGGGCCGCCGGGCCCGTCGGCCGGCGGCGGCATCGCGCGGGCCCTGCGTGCTCAGCACGGCCTGGATGGTGCGCGCGACTCGCGGGACGACGTGCCGGGGTCGCTCGCCGTCCACCTGGACGCGGTAGGCGCCCTCGGCGTCCACGCCCTCGACGGCCAGCGGTTGAAGGCGGCATACGCTCACCGCGATGCTCGTCTCCCCGCTCCGGGGGTCGTGGCGAGCGGCCAGCACGGTCAGCCCCTTGTTGCTCGGTTGTCGCAGAAGGGGCGCCTCTGTCTCCCCGGCGCTGAAGCGGAGGACCACCTCGGCCCCCGGCCCGAGGGGCGGCACCGTCACGAAGGCGTCGCGCACGACGTGCACCAGCTCGATGGCGCCATCCCAGACGCTGGCGAACGGGCGGCGCTGCTCGACCACCATCGCGGCAATACGCCGCCCGGTCGGGTTAGCCACCCGCACCTCCCGGCCGTCGTCGCGCACCTGGAAGACGAGGGCCTCGTAGTCGTCCATGCGCTGGTAGAGCTCCCGCTGGTTGGCGATCCAGAAGTCGTGCCTCTCCGCGAGGTTGATGGCGTAGCGCACATAGTCCAGCGTGCCCTTGCCGTCGTTTACGGATGGGTCGCGGGCCAGCTCGGGGTGGTACTGGAAGCTGTAGACGCCGTTCTCCAGGTGATCGTCCACGCCGTCGCCGCGCGCGCCGTGCCCGCCGTAGATCGTCTCGACGAGCTCGTAGGCGGCGTCGTACTCGTGGGTGCGGTCCCAGCCGCGCAGCGGGCGCCATTCCGCGGCGCTGGTCACCACGGGATGGAAGGGGAACCAGATGCCGGGGGTGGCGATCGTGCGCCGGACGTCGGTTGCGTAGGTGAGCGGCTTGCCTCCGATCGCCCCGCCCACCACGACGTCCGGGTCGCGCACCCCGTACTCGATCATGTGGTAGTAGCAGAACGTGCACGTGCCGAGGATGCGGTCGTCGTGCGCGTAGAGGTAGTCCATGGCGTCGATCGTCTCGGGGTGCATGTGGCCGCCGGCGTGGCGCCCGCACGTGTAGACGGGGAACCCGAGTCGCTCGGCGGCGTTCCGGACGTGGGTGTGCAGGCCGGCGCCATGGACGGCGGTGGGCGGATCTCCGATCGAGCTGTCGTTGTGCAGCGCGGGCTCGATGAAGCCGTGCTGGCTCGTGCGCGTCACCCATTCCGCCGCCATCGCCTCGCTGATGTTGGTCGAGAAGCCCGGGTCCTCGATGTCGTAGGTGGCGGGGATGAGGTTCTGGATCTGGTAGTCGAGGAGGCTGAAGTCGAGCATGCCGTGGACGTCGTGGCGGAACGAGAGCACGCCCGCGCTGGCGCCGAACGACCGGAGCCGCGTCGTCCACAGGTGGTCGAGCCCGAGGTCCCGCAGGAGGCGGCGCAGGAAGAACAGGATGGTGTCGCCCCAGTGCGTCGGGTTCGCCCAGTGCCGCACCGCCTCGACGTTCAGGTGCGCCTGCAGCATGCCGCCGAGCAGCTCGAAGACCTGGTTGGCCACGTAGGACGTCCGCTCCGTGCCCACGATGGCCGGCCCCAGGGTGGAGACGGTCGCGCTGGCCGCGCTCGTCAGGTCGCCGGTGAGCTCCACCAGCTCGGCCAGGACGCGGCTGCCCGGCGCGGGGACGACCCGGTGCACGAGGTGGCCTCGATAGCCAGTCACGCAGAGGTCGGGCCAGGCCGGACCGGCAAACGGGGACCCGGGGAGCCAGCGCCATCCGGTGTAACCGGCGACGGGCACCGGCGCCGCCGCGTCCAGCCCGAGCAGGTGGGGCGGCAGGTTCGTCTTGCCGGTGGCGATCAGGCGGCGGTCGGCCCCGCCCAGCCAGCTCCCGAGCCGCCCGACGGTGGCGTCGGTCAGGTGGCCGGCGTTCGGGACCAGCAGGGCCCGGTACCCCGCGAGCCGCTCGTCGGTGAGGTCGGCCTCCTCCACCACGTCGTGCTTGAGGTTGCAGCGGGCGAGCAGCAGGCTCGCGGCGTTGGGGGCGAGATACGCGTACTCGCCCTTGAGCCAGGTGCAGGGCCGGCCCCACGCGTCGGTGAAGGCGTACGTCTCGGCGCCGGCGGCCGCGGCGGCGGCGTACGCATCGCGGCTCCGGCGGCTGAACAGGACCGCGACGTCGTGGCCACGGGGGCGGATCCATTCGGGCACGGGCTCACCTCGGAGGACGGAACGCGGGTGCGGGGAACACGCGTCGGGGATCAGGACGGCCGCAGGGCCTCGGCCTCAGCGCCCACCGTGGTGCTCTCGCCGTGGCCGGTGTGGACCACGGTGCTGGCGGGCAGCGCGAACAGGCGCGTGCGAATGGACGCGAGGATGGTGTCGTGGTCGCTGAAGCTCCGGCCCGTCGCCCCCGGGCCGCCGCGGAACAGGGTGTCGCCGGTGAAGACCACGTCGCCGCCCGGGGCTCTGCCGGCCGCGTGGAAGCAGCATCCCCCGGGCGAGTGCCCGGGGGTGTGCACGACGCCGAGCTCGGCGCCGCCGGCCCGCAGCCGCCCGCCGTCGGCGAGGGAACCATCCGGATCGCGATGGGGATAGACGACGTGCCAGAGCATGAGGTCGTCGGGATGCAGCAGGATCGGGGCGTCGACGGCGTCCTGCAGCGCGACGGCGGCATTGATGTGGTCGTTGTGCCCGTGGGTCAGGGCGATCGCGCGCACCCGCCGCCCGCGGAGGGCCTCGAGGATCGGCCGCGCATCGTGGGCGGCGTCGATCACGATGACCTCGCGATCGTCGCCGACCAGCCAGATGTTGTTCGTGACCGCCCACTCGCCGCCGTCGAGGGCGAAGATGCCCGACGTGGTGACGAGCTCGATCACAGCACCACCACGCTGCGGAGAACCTCCCCGCGCTCCATCCGGTGGAACGCCTCCTCGACGCCGCCGAGGCCGATGGTCTCGGTGACGAAGTCCTCGAGGGGGAGCCGGCCCTGCAGGTGGAGGTCGACCAGCATCGGGAAGTCACGGCTGGGCAGGCAGTCGCCGTACCAGCTCGGCTTCAGCGCGCCCCCGCGCCCGAAGAACTCGATCATCGGGATGTCGGGAAACGTCATGCTCGGCGTCGGCACCCCCACCTGCACGACCGTGCCGGCGAGATCGCGGGCGAAGAACGCCTGGCGGAGCACCTCGGGGTGACCGACCGCCTCGATGCAGACGTCGGCGCCGTGGCCGTGGGTGGCGGCCCGCACGGCGGCCACGGGGTCGGTCTTCCTGGCGTTGACGGTATGGGTGGCGCCGAACCGCTTCGCCCAGTCGAGCTTGCGGTCGTCGAGATCGACGGCCACGATCGTGGTGGCCCCGGCCAGCCGCGCCCCCGCGACCGCCCCGTTGCCGACCCCGCCGCACCCGAACACGGCCACGCTGTCGCCGCGCTGGACCTCACCGGTGAGCATCGCCGCCCCGATGCCGGCCATCACGCCACAGCCGAGCAGGCCCGCCACCTCCGGCTTCGCCGCGGGATTCACGGGCGTGCACTGTCCGGCCGCCACCAGCGTCAGCGGGGCAAACGCCCCGATTCCGAGGGCGGCCGCCAGCGGCGTGCCGTCCGCCAGCGTCATCTTCTGGGTGGCATTGAACGTCTTGAAGCAGAGATTCGGCTTGCCGCGCAGGCAGGAGCGGCAGGTGCCGCACACGGCGCGCCAGTTGAGCACCACGAAGTCGCCCGGATTCACCGACGTCACGTCCGGCCCGACCGAAGCCACCACTCCGGCCGCCTCGTGTCCGAGCAGGAACGGGAAATCGTCGTTGATGCCGCCCTCCCGGTAGTGGAGGTCGGTGTGGCACACGCCGCAGGCCTGAACCCGCACCAGCGCCTCTCCCGGACCCGGATCCGGCACGAGGATCGACGCCAGCTCGACCGGCTGACCCTTGCCCTTTGCGATGACGCCCTGAACGGAATGTGCCATCTGGAACCCCTTTGACGACCGGTGGTGCGAGGCCATCCCCAATGCGCGGCGGCCCCTCGCCCAACCGATCATGGCATTCGGTGACCACAGCGGCTGGCACCGGGTCCCACCGTGAGCCGACCGGGAATCAGCGCCGTGGCGCAGCGATCGAACCGATGACATCTCTCGCCGGGGCGGGCAATCGCTCGCCGGCTCGACGACCGCTCGCGCCGGCTGGCCGCCCGCGGGAGAGGGTTGCCCACGCCAGGCCTCAAAGTCAAGCGGAGCCGGGACGGCCACGCCACGGGGCGATCGGCACCGCTCACGGTGAGCGCGCCATGGCTCGTCGGTCCGGCGAGTCTCGGGGGGCCCGGCCCTCCCGCAGTCGTGGTCCTGGCTGCGCGCCGGGCGATGCCCGCGTGGATCGCACCCGCTCAGGTCCTCCACCCGCGATCAGATCCGCGCGTGCCGCGCGGACGCGCTGGGCGGAGGTCTCCGGGGGGCACGAGCCCTGGGGCATGAGCCTGGGGCATGATGGGGGACAGAGAAGAACCGGTCACCAGCGAGATCAAGTAGTTGAGTGCTGGCCTGTCCCTGCTGAGAGGGGTAAATCAATGCCGATTCACGGAACTTGCTACCCCAGCCCTATCATAGCGGCCTTGACATCAGATGGTGGGTGGTGATAGCCATACTCAAGTACTGTCCCTCCGGGACGCCGATGTCAGGTCGCGCTGTATCGTGGCCCGGCCGAGCGCCGCGGCGGCTCTGCCGGTGGTCCCTCCTCGGACCCGGCTCTGGCAATCGAATCTTCGGTAGTCGGCCGCCGCATTCGGCTGGCCGGGGGAGGTCGCACGATGGCATCGGTCGAGCTGGAGATCGCGCGGAGCGGATCCTCGGAGTTCATCGTCCAGACGTTGCCCGACGGGTCGACGGCCATCTTCGAAGTGGCCACGAAGAACGTCTACTCGCTCAACCCGAGCGCGGCGGCGGCGTGGGAGGCGTGCGCCTCGCCGACCACCCTGACGCGCCTCGCGGCGAGGATGTCGGAGCGGCTGAACGCCCCCGTCACCGAGGATCTGGCCCACGAGGCG
>DATKEI010000210.1:0-8568 GCA_035544455.1 Binatia bacterium
GGGGCCCTCCCCGCGGGACACGCTGTGTCGCGGAGCGCTGCCGGCACTCAATGGGGCCACGAGATGGGTGGTGGGTGGCTTCGGCCATCCGCAGACGATACGGTCCCGCGGGGAGGACCCCCACCCCACCCGGCGCCGCGAGTCCACGACTTCTGTCTCGGGACACTAGCTCGAGCTAGGCGCCATCGGGCTCCGCCGGCGCGCGGGACATCAGGGATGGGCGTGCGGCCCGCCGGACGCCGCTCGTTGGGCGGCCGGGGGCCAGAGGGCCGGCGCGTGCAGTGCGACGTGCCCGATGAGCCCGGTCCGGCCGGCCAGCGACAGCCCGCTGACCGCGATCAGCAGGAGCGCGCAGATCATGGGCAGGCGGCGGCGCAGGGGTGCCGACAGCGCCTGCACCCCGAGCCCGACGCCGACCATGGCTGGCAGCGTGCCCGCCCAGAAGATCGCCATGAGGGCCGCGCCCTCCCCTGGCCGGCCCGTGCCCGCGGCCGTGACCAGGAAGGCCCATAGCCACCCGCACGGCAGGGCCGCCGTCGCCGCGCCGAGGGCGAGCGCCCGCGCGACCGGCGATCGGGTGGCTACCGCGCGGACGGCGCGGCCCACGATGCGCTCGAGGGCGCGCGGGGTCGCGAGCCGGATCACGGGCGCCCCTCGGGCCTCGAGCAGCATGGCCGCTCCCCACAGGGCGACGAATGCGGCCGCGACGAGGGCGGCGGCGCGCTGCACCCCGGCCAGGGAGCCCGCCAGGTCGAGTGCGCCTCCGGCCGCTCCCGCCATGGCCCCGAGCAGCGCGTAGCCGGCGAGCCGGCCGGCGTTGTAGGCGGCGTGCGCGCGCGCCGCCCCGGGCCCCCCGCCGCCGGCGTAGAGCGCCACCAGTCCCCCGCACATCCCCGCGCAGTGGACGCTGCCGAGCAGGCTCGCCAGCAGCACGGAGACCCCGAGCGCCGTCATGGCGTCGGCGCGGCCAGGTCACGGCCGAGGGTCCGGGTGAACACCTCGTCGTCCCGCGTCGCGCGCACGCGCAGCTCCCAGAGTCCGGGCCGTCCGTCCGGCAGCTCGGCGCGATAGCGCCCCGCCCCGTCGGGCTCGAGCCGCAGCGCGTAGACGCGAGCCGCGCGCGCGCCGTGAAAGGCCTCCGCCGTCACCGCGGCATCCGCGACAGGCGCCCCGGACCGGTCCGCGATCCGCACCGCCAGCTCCGCGCGCGCGTCGCGGGTCGGCCGGATGTCGGCATCGAGCTGCCACCCGAGCGCCCGGTTGCGCGCGGCCTGGACCATGGTGGCGTCCCAGGCCAGGGCCTTGCCGTAGTAGTCGCGCTCCACCGCAAAGGACGGGTCCCCCCCGGCGATCAGCATGAACCCGATGTTCGCGCTCGCCGACAGCACCAGGAGCGCGACGAGGCCGGCCGGCCACATCCATCCCCTAGTCACCGGGGGTCTCCCCCGCGCGGCCCTGGCCCGCGCCGCGGTGCCGCCGCGCGCCCGGATCCTCGTCGCGCGGACCGAGCACGCGGTAGGGCACCTCGACGCCGAAGCCCTGCCCGTCGTCCACGCGCAGCCGGATGTCGCGCGCCCCGCCGGAGATCGCGCGCGGCTGCCCGGCCACGAACGCCGTGGTGGTCGCCGTCTTCCCGGCGCGGACGCGCAGCGGATTGTCGGGGGCGATGAGGCGCAGGCCGCCGCCGTCCACCAGCGCCATCCGGTACTCGTGGTCGCGCCGGTCCCGGTTCGCGATCCTGATGCGGATCTGGTTCGAGATCTCGCCGGAGGACAGCAGGACGAACGGGCTCCCCACGCCACGCAGGATGGTGACCTCGGCGAGCGGGCGGTGCGCGAGCGCCCAGCCGAGACCGCCGAAGACTGCGAGCAGGAGCAGCGGATAGGCGACGACGCGCGCGCGCAGGATCCGGCGCGGCGCCCCCTGGAGCTCGTCGCGGGAGGTGTAGCGGATCAGGCCACGGGGCCGGCCGATGTGGTCCATCACCGCGTCGCAGGCGTCGATGCACTGGGTGCAGTGGACGCACTCCATCTGCAGCCCGTCGCGGATGTCGATCCCGGTGGGACACGTCACGACGCAGGCTCCGCAGTCGATGCAGTCGCCGTGGGTCCTGGTGGCCGCGCCGTCACCGGCGGCGGCCCGCCGCGCGCGGTACGTGCCCCGGGGCTCGCCGCGCCCCGGATCGTAGCCGACGATGAGAGAGCGGCGATCGAGGAGTACCGACTGGAACCGGCCGTAGGGGCAGGCGACCATGCAGACCTGCTCGCGGAAGAACCCGAAGTCGAGCAGCATCAGGAGGGTGGCCCCGGCCATGACCAGGAAGGCCACCGGGTGCTCCACCGGGGAGCGGGTGACCCAACGCGCCAAGCTCTCCACGCCCACGAAGTAGGCGAGGAACGTGTGGGCGAGGAACATCGAGACCACGACGAACACCGCGTACTTGACCACCCGGCGGAGCGAGACCCAGCGTCGGTCCAGGCCCTCCTGGGCGGCCCGCGACCCCTCGATCAGCCGTTCCAGGGGCCGGTAGACGAACTCCATGTACACGGTCTGGGGGCAAGCCCAGCCGCACCAGACGCGCCCGTAGACCGCGGTGAGCCAGAAGATGCCGAGGAAGGTGCCGACCAGGAACAGCATGAGCAGCATGGTGTCGGTGGGCACGAACGTGGTTCCGAACAGGGTGAACTCGCGCCGCACCACGTCGAGCAGGACGAGCGGCTTGCCGTTCATGCGGATGTAGGGAATCGCCGTGAACAGGGCGATGAGCGCCCAGGCGAGCACGCGCCGCCGCCCGTGGAAGCGGCCGGGCGACAGGCGAGGGCGGAGCCAGCGCCGGGTCCCGTCGCGGTTCAGGGTCGGCAGGACCCGCTCCGCCGGCTCCCGGAGGAAGGCGTGGCCGGTCGGCCCGGTCGCCTCCTCGCTCACCGGCCCTCGCTCGTCCATGAATCCCGGGCTCACCGGCTGGCCTGGGCGTCGGGCGCGGCCTCGCCCTTGCTGTTCACGCCCTGCGGGGGCTTCGGGTTCGGCGGGGTCGTCCCTTGCAGGGTCAGGACGTAGGCGGCCACGGCGCGGATCTCGGCCGGGGAAAGCTGGTCTTTCCAGGGGATCATGCCCTTGTCCACCACGCCCTCGCCGATGACCTTCGCGAGGTCCGTCGGACGCTCCCCGTGGATGAAGTAGTCGTCGGTCAGGTTCGGTCCGATGATGCCCTGTCCCTGCGGGCCGTGGCAGACGGCGCAGCGCGTCTCGAACGTCTGCCGGGCCTCGGCCATGCGCGCGCCGTCCCGGGAGAGGGCGGCAATCTCCGCGTCTGTCCCCTCGGCCGGGGCAGGCGGCGCCCGCCGGGCCTGGGCCTCGGCCGCGGCCTTCACCTCGGCGTCGTACACCTGGATCACCGAGGGCCCGGGGCCCACCTGGTAGTAGGCCCAGTAGAGCGCCGAGAAGGCGATCGTGGCCCAGAAGATCCACACCCACCAGCCGGGCAGGGGATTGTCGTACTCCTCGATGCCGTCGTAGTGATGGTCGCTGGCACGGTCGGCCGCCTGGCGGCTCATGCGTGCTCCTCCGCCGCCCGCGTCGACGCCGGCGTCTGATCGTCAACGAGGGGCAGCCGCCTCGCCCGCTCGAACTCGGGCTCGCGGCTCCGGGCCCATGTCCGGACCACCAGCGCCACGAACACGCCGAAGAAGATCACCAGGCCGATCTCGGCCCAGGTGGTGAGGTGCATGCGGCTCATCACGTCCCCGAGGCTCATGTCAGCGGCTCCCGGCGCCCAGGACGCCGCTCCCGGCCGTCGCCGGCGGCGCCTTCTTGATGTCCGTCCCCAGCCGCTGCAGGTAGGCGACCAGCGCCACGATGGAACGGTCCTCGAGACCGGCGGGGCCGCCCTGCCTGCCGATCGACTCCGCGATGGCCCGCGCCTGCTCCCGGGCGAGCGCACCGGCCCGCGCCACCTCGTCGCTCGAGTACGGCACCCCGAGCCTCGCCTGGGCCGCCACTCCCCGCTCGATGGCGCGCCAGTCGATCCGATCCCGCAGGAGCCACGGGTACGGCGGCATGATCGACTGCGGAGTGGTCGACCGCGGCTCCTCCATGTGCCGCACGTGCCAGAGGTCCGGGTACTTGCCGCCGATGCGCATGAGGTCCGGCCCGATCCGCCGCGAGCCCCACAGGAACGGGTGGTCGTACACGAACTCGCCGGGCTTCGAGTACTCGCCATATCGGACGGTCTCGGCCCGGATCGGACGCACCATCTGCGAGTGGCAGTTGTTGCAGCCCTCGGCGATGTAGACGTCGCGCCCGCCGAGCTCGAGGGGCGTGTACGGCTTCACGGACGCGATGGTCGGCACGTTGGACCGGATGAGGAACATCGGCACGATCTCGAACAGCGAGGCGACCACCACCGCCACCACCACCCAGGCCGAGAACGCGACGGGAAGCCCCTCCAGGCGGCGATGCCACGCCGCCCGCGTGAAGCGCCGCCACGCCGAGTCCGGGGTCAGCGGCGCGTCCGAGCCGCCGGTCAGCAGGCGGGCCGGAGTGGTGGCGAGGGCCGGCGCCTGCTGGAGGGCCTCCGCGTACGGGACTGGGCGGCGGCGCCACGTCATGAGCACGTTCACGGCGAGCAGGACGAGCCCGGCCGTGTACAGGCTGCCCCCGACGACGCGCGCCGCGTACATTGGGAGGAGGCGTACCACCGTCTCGACGAAGTCCGGGTAGGCGAGCCGCCCCGTCTCGTCGAACGCGCGCCACATCAGCCCCTGGGTGAGGCCGGCGGCGTAGATGGGGACGATGTAGAGCAGGATCCCGACTGTCCCGATCCAGAAGTGCACCTCGGCCGCCTTCCGGCTCCACAGCGGGGCCTGGAAGAGACGCGGGGTCAGCCAGTAGATCATGCCGAAGGTCAAGAAGCCCACCCAGCCCAGGGCGCCGGCGTGCACGTGGGCGATCGTCCAGTCCGTGTAGTGGCTGAGGGAGTTCACGCTCTTGATGGACATGAGCGGCCCCTCGAAGGTAACCATCCCGTAGAAGGTCACCGCCACCACGAAGAACTTCAGCACCGGATCCTCGGCGACCTTGTGCCACGCCCCCCGCAGGGTGAGGAGGCCGTTGACCATGCCACCCCACGAGGGCATCCACAGCATCACGGAGAAGAGCATGCCGAGCGTGGAGGCCCAGGCCGGGAGAGCCGTGTAGTGCAGATGGTGGGGCCCGGCCCAGATGTAGATGAACACCAGGGTCCAGAAGTGCAGGATGGAGAGGCGGTAGGAGTACACGGGCCGCTCCGCGGCCTTGGGCAGGAAGTAGTACATCATCCCCAGGAACGGCGTGGTCAGGAAAAAGGCGACGGCGTTGTGGCCGTACCACCACTGCATGAAGGCGTCCTGGACGCCGGCGTAGACCGAGTAGCTCTTGAGCGGCCCCGCGATGACCACGAGGTTGTTGAAGATGTGCAGGACGGCGATGGCCACGATGGAGGCGATGTAGAACCACAGCGCGACGTACAGGTGCTGCTCGCGCCGGCGGAGGAGCGTCCCGAAGACGTTCACCGCGAACACCACCCAGATCAGGGTGATGGCGATGTCGATCGGCCACTCCAGCTCGGCGTACTCCTTGGACTGGGTGTAGCCGGAGGGCAGGGTCAGCGCGGCCGAGACGATGATGGCCTGCCAGCCCCAGCTAGTGCAGCCGGCTCAGGGCGTCGCTCCACATGCGGGTGCGGAGCAGCCGCTGCGTCGAGTAGTAGACGCCGGTGAAGATCGCGTTCCCGGCGAAGGCGAAGATGACCGCGTTGGTGTGCAGCGGTCGCAGCCGCCCGAAGGTCAGCCAGGGGCCCAGGTTGAACGCGGGCGACACGAGTTGCAGCGCGATCACCAGCCCCACCAGCATGCCGACCCCGCCCCACACGATGGTGGCCATCAGGAACATCCGGACCACGGCATCGTCGTAGACGAAGCCCTCGAGCCGCGCGGCCCGGGCGCCGCCCTCTCCGCCCGGCGGAATCGTCATCCCGAGATCGGCAGTCGTCATCGCTCTCCTCGCCCGGCGCACCAGGAGGTGCCCGGCCACGCGGGCCCGGCGGTGCGCACGACGCGATCGAGCAAGGGATGTGCCACGGGGTGGCGGCCGTTCGATGCCTCGGAATGCGCGCGCCGCGCGCCCCTCCGTCCCGGTCTGGTCGCAGTAGCACCGGTGCGGTGCGGCATTCTCCTTGGGGCGACCGTGCCGCACATGGGGCGGCCACTCCCCATCGCTCGAGGAGCCACTTCACCGCCCCCGGACGGAATGGTCGATCTCCCGATGCGGCGCCGGCTGCCACGCTCGCCGGCAGTCTCCCGGCGGGCGCTCGCGCCGTCGACAGCGAGGATGCGCGAGTGCCCCGCGGTGGCACTGTGCTTGCTCGGTCGAGGGAGCAGGCCGCGCGCCATGCCCTCGCCGGTCGAGGACCCATCGGGGGCCTGGGACACAGGGCGGCGTCGCGCCGGCGCCGATCCGCGCACGAGAGGAGCACGAGATGAACGTCAGCGATCTCATGTCGGCCCATCCGATCTCCGTGGCCTCCGACACGCCGGTGTTCGAGGCGCGGAACCTCATGGTGGCCCGGAACATCCGCCATCTGCTCGTCGTCGACAGCCAGCGGCTGGTCGGCATCGTCACCGACCGCGACATCAGGCTCAACCTGCCCTCGCGGGCGACCAGCCTCTCGGTGTGGGAGCTGAACTATCTGCTGGCCCAGCTCACGGTCGGCGCGGTCATGACCAGCGCGGTCATCGTGGTGCAGCCGGACCGGGAGGCCGGGGCCGCGGCCCGGCTCATGCTCGACCACAAGATCGGAGCCCTGCCGGTGATGGACGGCCAAGCCCTGGTGGGCATCGTCACCGAGACCGACTTCCTTCGCGCGTTCGTCTCGCTCGTGGAGACATCGGCCGCGCCCCGGTGACCGCCGTGCCGGCCAGGAGCTGAACCCGATGCCGCCGCGCGTCCCCGGCGCGAGCGCGCTCATCCTCGTCGTCGACGACGAGGCGGATCTGGTCGAGACCTACGAGCGCCTCCTCCGGCGGCGGGGTTACCGCGTCGACGCGGCCCGCTCCCGGGCAGACGGGCTGTCCATGGTCGGGCGCCAGCCGCCCGACCTCGTGATCATCGATCTGCGCCTGCCCGACGGCGACGGCCTCGACGTCGTGCGGGCTGTCCGGGCCATGCGCCCGGCCCCACCGGCAGTCGTGGTCACCGCCTACCCGTCCGGAGCGGCGCGCCAGGCCGCGATCGCCGCGGGCGCGATGGGCTTCGTGGCCAAGCCATTCTCGGCCACCGAGCTCGTCGGGCTCGTGGCCCGGCTCCTCGGCGAGTGAGTCGACGGCGATGACCGGGGCATGGATCGAGCGTTGCACAGGCGTCGTGGGCGGGTGAGCGTCCCGCCGAGGAGAAGAGCATGCGTGTGAGCGAACTGATGAGCTCGAGCGTGATCACCATCGAGGGGACCGCTTCCTGCCGCGAGGCGGTCGCCCGGATGCACCAGGCCAAGGTCCGGCACCTGCCGGTCGTGGACAGGGAGGGCGGCCTGGTCGGAATCATCACCGACCGCGATCTCCGCCATCACCTGTTCGCCCGCTCGGTCATGCCCCAGATCGGGACGACGTCCGTGGAGGCGCTGCTCGAGGCCATCGCCGTGCGGGACCTGATGTCCGCGCGTGTCGTCTGCGCCGCTCCCGCCGACGATCTGGAGGCAGCGGCGGCGCGGATGCGCGAGGGGAAGGTGGGCTCGCTGCCGGTGGTGGACAACGGCCGGGTGATCGGCATTCTCACCGAGACGGACCTCCTGCGCCACGTCGTCCGAGCCAGTGCCGGGTGCAGCCCGGGAGTCGAGGAGATCATCGTCTCCTACCCGTGAGCCGGGGCCGGCCCGCCGAGGCGGCGGACCCTGAAGCCGGGGCGGGCCGGGAACCATTGCAGGGCCGCAGCCGAGAGGGCTCGACCCTCACCGGGTGCGAACAGCGACACTGGTGGCGCCCCGCACCACCCCGGCTCCATCGGTGAAGCGAACGACGACGCGGTTGGTCGCGGGATCGAACGGCACCGCCCCGCCGGTCGAGACGAAGACGGCGAAGGTCGACGAGACGCCGGCGCCGATGGAGGCGGTCGCCCGCGGCCCGGCAGCGGCGAGACAGGTCCCTGTGCCCGGATCCGTCTGGCAGATGGTCAGGCTCACCGGGAGCGCCACGCCCGCGGTATCCGCGGTGGCAGTGATGGTGTCGCCCACCCCGACGTTGACGGTCGCGACCGCGAATGCTGCGCTGGCCCCCGCTCCGGGGACGGTCACGATGCCGTCGTTGCTCGCGGTCGCGACAAGCGCCACGAGGTCCGGCACGGCCGTGGTCGACCCGGACAGCAGGAGCGTGTTCACGCCGGAGACCCGCGCCGACGGGTCGGTGTTGTCGCACCGGGCGACGACGGAGACATCGGTCGGCGAGAAGGCCGCGGTGGGCGTCAAGGCCAGGACGAAGGTCCGGCTCCCGCCGGCGGGAACCGTCACGGACGCGTTCGGCGTCCCGGTGGTCTGGTTGGTCC
>DATKEI010000211.1:0-2304 GCA_035544455.1 Binatia bacterium
CCCACTACTGGATCGTCGACCCCGTGGCCAGGGCCATCGAGGCGTACGAGCTCGCGGGACCGCGCTACGCGCTGGCCGTCCAGCTCGGCGATCGGCCCGCCGCCTTGCCGCCCTTTCCAGACCTCGCGATCAATCCCACGGACATCTGGACCTGACGCCGAGCCCGGGCCTCGCGGCCGCGCTGCGTGCGTGTCGCCCCGTTCGCGATCCGGCGAGGGCGACCTGTTCATGAAGTGCCGTCCGAGTCGTGCGCGCCCCCTCACCCGGTCCCTCTCCCCTCCACTCCCCTCCGGGGGCGAGGAACGGCCACATCGCCCTCGGAGAGGGAGGGGGCTCGGGTAAGAGTCTGGTTCACGCATAGTCCGGGCCAGGGCTCGACTCGCCTGGGCTGATCAGCGGGTCATCGAGATCTCCGCAGGGGGAGCCAGGCGGGTGACGCGAGCGGTTTACAGCCGGGGGCGGTAGCTCTCCGGGGCGAAGCGCGCGAAGAGGAGCGCCACGGCGACCAGGAGCACCGCCGTGCCCACGAGCGCCCGGTCGGCCCCCGCCAGGTCGGTGACGAGCCCCAGCGCGATCGGACCCAGCACGTAGCCGAGGTCGCCGAGCATGCGAAACGTGCTCATGGCCGCGGCGTTCATGCCGGGCGGAGCCACGTCCGCCGCGTACGCGATGGGGGCGGCGCCGCTGATGCCGGCGGCGATGCTCCAGGCGACGCACGCGACCAGGAACCAGGCGTACGACGGAGCCAGCGCGAACAGCGCGAGGGAGATCCCCGCCATGATCGTCGACGGCACGATCACCGCCTTGCGCCCGTAGCGGTCCACGAGGACGCCGGCGGGATACGCGAGCACGAGCCCGACGAGGCTCGCCAGGGCCAGGCCGAGGCCGATCCGGTCCGCGCTGAGCGCGAGCCGGTCCCGCGCCAGCACGGGGATCACGTTGAACAGACCGCCCGTCCGGCCGACGGCGTTGATGAAGCTGACCAGGCTCGCCAGGACGAAGCCGATGTTTGCGGTGAGGATGCGGACCTGGGCGGCGAAGGACGGGAGCGAGGCCCGGGCGTCCTCCGCCGCCCGGCGCAGGTCGCGCGTCTCGGGGACGCGGAACCACGCCACCACCGCCGCCAGCGCCCCCATGGCGGCGAAGGCCGCGAACGGCGCCGGGAGCCCGAAGTGCTCGGCGAGGAGGCCGCCGGGGAAGGGCCCGATCCCGACGGCGAAGAGGAAGGCGCCCTGGTAGATGGCCATCCACCGCCCGCGGTGCGCCGGCGTCGTGATGTCGGCGAGGACGATCTGACCCGCGATCAGGACCAGGGCCGCGCCCGCTCCGGCCACGAAGCGCGCCCCCACCAGCGCGGAGAAGCTCGGGGCGTACGCGCACATGAGGTTGCCGGCCGCGGTCACCAGGCCGCCGATGGCGAGCACGGAGCGGCGCCCGAGCCGGTCCGAGAGCTGCCCCGCCGGCACCGCGATCAGGAAGCGCCCGAGGCCATAGACGCCGATGGCCACGCCGATTGCCGACTGCGGCACGTCGAACGACCGCGCGTAGAGCGCCAGCACGGGGATGATGGCGCCGAAGCCGAGCTGGTTCACCCCGATGAGCACGCACATCCAGACGAGGATGCGGGTGTGCGCGGGGTGCGAGCGTGTCACACGGCGCCCGGAGCGCGCCTCACAGGGCGGTGATCAGGTACACGCCGAGCACGATCAGGAGCGTGCCGATCACCACCCTCGCGGTGAGCCGCTCCACGCCCCGGAGGAACAGGAACGACATCGCCAGCACGAACAGGGGACTGGCGCCGGACAGGGGGGCGACCACGCTCACCGTGCCCACGCTGAGCGCGAGGACGGCCGCGTAGACCCCGGCGTTCTCGGCCACGCCCGCGGCCACGAAGTAGGCCAGGCTGCGACGCCGGCATGACAGGGTACGCAGCTGCCCGGACACCAGGAGGAATGCCGTGAACGCCACCAGCGCGGTGGTCACGTTGACGGTGAAGCCGAGGAGCGGTCCCGCCCCGCCCAGTCCGAGCTTGCGCAGGATGGCCACCAGGCCGAAGCACGTGGCGGACAGGAGGGGGTACAGGAGCTGGATCGGGCGGAAGCCGACGAGGCGCCCGCTGGTCGACAGCAGGATGGTGCCGGCCACGATCACCGTCGTCCCCGCCACGATGGCCAGGGTCACCCGCTCGCCCAGAAGCAGGATGGCCAGGCCCGCCGAGATGAACGGATAGAGGTTGGTGAGGGCGGCGGTGACGGCGGCGCCGACCTTCTCGATGGCGACGAAGCGCAGGAGCCGCCCCGCCAC
>DATKEI010000212.1:0-7287 GCA_035544455.1 Binatia bacterium
GCCCGCCCGGGGCGGGCGGCTCTCGATGATCCGCGTCAATCCGGGTTGCGCCGTCAGGCGGCACTTGGCCCGCCGCGTGTATCAATGCGCACGATGCCCAGGCGAAGCTCGCTCACTGGCGCGTCCTGGTGGGAAAGGAACGCGATGGACGGATGCTCCTGTGGCACGCGGGTGGAAGCCTCCGGGGCGGCCCTGGCGGGGCACGGCTCGGGGCCAGCCGATGTCGGTGGGGCCGCCCCGCCCGCGGCAGGTGGCGCGGCCCACGGGCAGAGCGGCGGCGGGCTGGACGGGTCCCCGCGGATCATCCGACCCGGGAGGAACTCCTGGCGCGAGGCCGATGTTCGCGATTCCGGGGTTCTCATCGATGCCGCCGACTACTATCGGGCCTTCTACGCGGCTGCCGGTGGGGCGCGCCAGTACATCCTCATGTCCGGCTGGCAGTTTGACAGCGGGGTCAAGCTGCTGCGCGGGGCGGAGGCGGTCATCGCCGGCGAGGTGCGGCTCCTCCGGTTCCTGAGCGGACTGTGCAAGGTCAGGCCGGCGCTCCGGATTTTCGTCTTGGCCTGGGACTTCCACATGGTCTTCGCGCTCGAGCGCGAGTGGATGCAGCGAGTCCTGTTTCACTGGTTGACGCCGCCGAATCTCCGCTTTCGCTTCGACACGTGCGGCGTCGAGGGGGCGCACCATCAGAAGTTCGTCGTCATCGACGGGGCGCTGGCGTTCCTGGGCGGCATCGACATCTGCGAGTCGCGGTGGGACGATCGCCGCCATCTCGAGCACAATCCGCTTCGCCGGAGCCGCGGCCGGCTGAGCAAGCCGTACCACGACGTGCAGGCGTGCCTCGTCGGAGGCCAGGCGCCGCGCGCGCTGGCCGAGCTCTTCGCCGAGCGGTGGCGGCACGCTGCCGGCGAGCTGCTGGAGCTGCCGTCGCCAACCCCCGACGAGTGGCGCCTGCCCCCTGACGCGCTGCGCCTCGGCCCGGGCCGCGTGGCCCTGAGCCGCACCGATCCTGGCCCCGACGAGCCTCCCGTCCGCGAGATCGAGGCGCTTCTGCTAGACGCCATCGGTGCGGCGGAGCAGCTCATCTACCTGGAGACCCAGTACTTCAGCAGCCGAGCCATCGCCCACGCGCTCCGGAGCCGCATGGCCGCCCGCGAGCGTCCGCGGCTCGACATCGCCATCGTGGTCAACGAGCGCGCCGAGGCGATGAAGGAAGAGATCGCGGTCGGGCTCCGGCAGGCCAGGATCATCGAGGATCTGCGCGAGGTGGCGGCGGCGAGCGGCCACGCGCTCGGCGTCTACCACTCGCGCGGCCAGGGCGGTCACGACGTGTTCCCGGCGACGTACATCCATTCCAAGCTGGCGATCGTCGACGACCGGTTCCTGGCCGTGGGCTCCGCCAATCTGACCAACCGGAGCATGGCCATCGACCGGGAGCTCGGAGTGGCCTGGGAGGCGACGTCCCCCGCGGGGGCGGACCGGGCGCTCATGCGAGCCATCCGGCGCCTCCGGGTGAGCCTGCTCGCCGAGCACTCCGGGACGGCGGGCCGCGCCGGCGTCCGTGCGCTGGTCCCGGTTGCCGGCCTCGTGGCGCGCCTCGAGCGCCTGGCCGCGGAGCCGGGCTCGCGGCTCCAGCGGCACGGTCCGCCGACCGACGGCCAGCAGCTTGCCCTGCGGATGATCGACCCGGAGATGCTGCCGTTCGATCCGGGCGGCGACGCGGCGGGCCGCGACGAGCCGCCGGACGAGCCGTCCCGTCGGAAGCGCGGGACTGTGGGTGGCATCGCCACGCTCCTCCGTCGCCACCTGGGGCTCTCGCGGCGGCGGACATGACCGCCGATCGAGCAGAAACCCGGCACCTGTCCGATCGCCTGAAGCATGGATGGCGCGCCGAGGGTGGCATCGCGCTTGCTTCGGCCCAGCCCATGCGTTTTCATGCCCTCGCCTGCGACTACGACCGCACCCTCGCCAATGATAGCCACGTGGACGCCGCCACCCGCCGCGCGCTCTCGCGCGTCCGGCAGAGCGGCCGCCGGCTCGTGCTCGTCACCGGACGCGAGCTGGACGACCTGACCTTGGTCTTTCCGGACCTCGATTGCTTCGATCGCATCGTCGCCGAGAACGGCGCACTGCTCTACGACCCGGCCACGCAGGAGTCGAGACCTCTGGCCGGTCCGCCGGCGGAGGCCTTCGTGTCGGCCCTGCGCGCGCGGGGCGTGAGCCCCCTCGCGGTCGGGCGAGCCATCGTGGCGACCTGCGAGCCGCACGAGACGGCGGTCCTCGAGGTGATCCGCGAGCACGGGCTCGAGCTCCAGCTGATCTTCAACCGCGGCGCGGTCATGGTGTTGCCGTCCGGGATCAACAAGGCGACGGGCCTCGCGGTGGCCCTGCGCGAGCTGGGCCTGTCACCCCGCAACTGCGTCGGCATTGGCGACGCCGAGAACGACCACGCGTTCCTGTCCCTGTGCGAGTGCGCGGTGGCCGTGGGCGACGCCGTGCCCGCCATCCGCGAGGGGGCGGATCTGGTGACGCGGGGAGGGGCCGGCGCCGGCGTGATCGAGCTGGTCGAGGCCCTGCTCGCCTCCGATCTCGCCGGGATCGATCGCGCCGTGGCCCGACGCGAGGTCCTCCTCGGGACCACCGCGGAGGGCGCCGAGATACGCTTCGACCCGCAAGGGGCGAACCTGCTCGTCGTCGGGCCGTCCGGCAGCGGCAAGTCCACGCTCGCCACCGCGGTGCTGGAGCGGCTCGGTGACGCGGGATATCAGTTCTGCATCGTCGACCCGGAGGGCGCGTACCGGGACGTGGAAGGCGCCATCGTCCTCGGCGAGACCCGGCGCGCACCGACCCTCGCCGAGGTGCTCGACGTCCTCGCCGCGCCCGATCGGAACGTGGTGGTGAATCTCGCGGACGTTCCGCGGCGAGACCGGCCTGGTTTCCTGGCCGCCCTGCTGCCCAGGTTCCGGGAGCTCAGGGGGCGCATGGGCCGGCCGCACTGGATCCTCGTCGACGAGGCGCATCACTTTTGGTCCACGGCCCCCGTTCACGCCGCCCCGACACCACTGGACGCGCCCTCGGGCCTGATCCTTGTCACTGCGCACCCCGAGCACGTCGCCCCCGCGGTGCTGGGCGCGATCGGGGTAATCATCGCGGTGGGGCACGCTCCCGGAGACGTCATCCGGGAGTTCGCGCGGGCCATCGGCGTGGACGCGCCGGAGGTCCCGGATGCCGGCGAGCAGTCGATGGTGGTGTGGCTGCGCCCGGCGAGCCCAATCCTGCTGCCTCTCGCGATTCCCACACCGGGCGCGGAGCGCCGGCGACAGCTCCGCACATACGCCACCGGTGATCTGGGGGAATCGGAGAGCTTCTACTTCCGTGGGCCCGCGGGCAAGCTGAACCTCCGCGCGTACAACCTCACCCTCTTCGTCGAGCTCGCGGAAGGGGTGGACGAGGAGACCTGGCGGTTTCACCTGCGCCAGGGCCACTACTCCCGCTGGTTCCGCGATGCCATCGAGGACCCCGATCTCGCCGCCGAGGTCGAGCGTGTCGAGGCGACCCCCGATGTGCCCGGCGTGGAGAGTCTCAAGCGCATCCGGCACGCCATCGAGGAGCGATATCCCGACCTGGGGCAAGCACCCAGGCCCGGGCGCGCGCCTCGCAAAGGGCGCCGGGGAGGAGCGTCATGACGAAGCCATCGAAGCCGAGCCAGGGTGGCCAGCCAGAAGCAGGGCGCGCTCGAGATGGGCGCTCGGGAGGGGCGGATGCACTGCGGACCGGGCCGTTCCGGACCAGCGACCTGGCGCTCCAGCCGGACGTCGCTGACCGCGAGCGCAAGCTCGCCGCCCAGGAGAGCCGCCGCGAGGAGGCAAATGGGGCCCGGGCCGAGCGCAAGCCCTTGCGCGGACGCGGGCAAGTAACTCCTACCCGGTAGGACGGTCTGGCGGTCGCGCGGGCCAGGGCCGCGTGCGCCCCCAGAAGGTGTTTTCCACGCGCGGCCCAGGGACATTTGCCGGACATGGGTGCTCTTTGCCGAGCTATGTCCTTTTGACCTCCTGGCATAGGATGTGCCTTGCCATCCCACTTGCCACCGGGGAAACACGGCCCAGACAAGGAGGGAACGAGATGAGTCGATGCGACGTTTGCGGCAACGACTACCGGGACACGCTGGAGATCAGACAGCGAGGCCGCTCCGGGACGTTCGACAGCTTCGAGTGCGCCATCCAGGCGATGGCGCCCACCTGCGCACACTGTGGGTGCCGGATCATCGGCCACGGCGTCGAGGCCGGTGATCGGGTGTTCTGCTGCGCGCACTGCGCGGAGGTCAACGGCGTGCCCACGCGCGAGATCAATGCCTAGTTCCGAACCGTTCCAATCAGTCCCCGCGCCCGCGCCCGGGCGTCGCGGCGGGGACGGGGGCGGGAACCGCGCGCCGGGCGATGCTCCGGCGCGCCTGGCCTCGACCGATGGAGGGAGCATGCTCGAGGGGCTGTGGCAGGACTATCGCGCCGTGCGCCGCACCACGGAGGCGCTCTGCGCCCCGCTGGCCATCGAGGACTACGTCGTCCAGGCGATGCCCGAGGCGAGCCCGGCGAAGTGGCACCTGGCGCACGTGTCGTGGTTCTTCGAGACCTTCGCCCTCGTGCCGCACCTGCCGGGCTATCAGCCCCTCGATCCACGCTACCGCGTTCTGTTCAACTCGTACTACCAGGCGGTGGGGCCGCAGCCCGCCCGCCCGGAGCGCGGGCACCTGTCGCGGCCCACCGTCGCCGAGGTGTACGAGTACCGCCGCTGCGTGGACGAGGCCATGGCCGACCTCCTAATGGGACGCGCGTCCGACCGGGCACGCGCGGCCGCGAGCATCGTCGAGCTCGGCCTTCACCACGAGCAGCAGCACCAGGAGCTTCTCCTGACCGACATCAAGTACGCGCTGTGGATCAACCCGCTCCGCCCGGCCTATCGCGCGCGGCCGCTGCCGCGCGGCCAGGCCCCCGCCCTCCGGTGGGTGCCCGTCGATGGGGGGTTGTTCGTCGTCGGCCACGACGGCAAGGGATTCGCCTTCGACAACGAGGGCCCGGCGCACCAGGTCCACCTGCGCCCGTACCGGTTGGCCTCGCGCCCGGTGACCAACGGGGAGTACCGCGCCTTCATCGAGGCCGGCGGGTATGGCGACTGGCGGTGGTGGCTCTCGGAGGGATGGACCACGGTGCGCGCGCGGGGGTGGGGCGCGCCCCTGTACTGGGAGCAGGTGGACGGGCAGTGGTGGACGCACACGCTGGCCGGGCCGCATCCCCTGGACGAGCACGCGCCGGTGTGCCACGTGAGCTACTACGAGGCCGATGCCTACGCGCGCTGGCGCGGGCATCGCCTCCCGACGGAGCAGGAGTGGGAGCACGCGGTGGAGGCGGAGGAGGTGAGGGGGAACTTCCTCGAGACCGGACTGTACCATCCCATGCCCGCCCATGATGGGGAACCCACGCCTCCTGATGGCGCAGGGCCGGGACTGCAGCAGGTTTTCGGCGACACCTGGGAGTGGACGCAGAGCGCGTACAGCCCGTATCCGGGATTCCAGCCGGTGGAAGGAGCGCTGGGCGAGTACAACGGCAAGTTCATGGTCAACCAGCTCGTCCTCCGTGGCGGGTCGTGCGCCACTCCCACTTCCCACATGCGGCCCACCTACCGCAACTTCTTTCCGCCGGACGCGCGCTGGCAGTTCAGCGGGATCCGTCTGGCCGGAGACGCGTGATGACTCTCGCGACCGCGGCGTCCGGCGTCGAGGTTGTACTGGACGGACGGGCCTGGCTCCGCGCCATGGCCGCCGAGGTGCGCACGGGCCTGACCGCCGTGCGCAAGTGGCTGCCCAGCACGCTGTTCTACGATGCCGCGGGCTCAGCGTTGTTCGAGCGGATCACCGAGACGCCGGAGTACTACCTCACGCGGACCGAGCGGGCGCTGCTGCAGCGCCACGCCGCCGAGGTGGTGGAGCTGATCAGGCCCCGCGAGATCGTCGAGCTCGGCTCCGGCTCGGGGCGGAAGATCAGGGATCTGCTGGACGCCGCCGGGGCCGGAAGCGAGCGCGCCCTCCGGTACGTGCCCATGGACGTCGATCCCGATGGCGTCTCCGCCCTCGTCCGGAACCTCGGCGAGGACTATCCCGGGCTGCGGGTGCACGGGCTGGTTGGGGATTTCCTCCACCACCTCGGCAGGGTGCCGCCGCCGATCGGGCCGCGGCTGGTCGTGTTCCTCGGAAGCACGATCGGCAATCTGCACCCCGGGCCGCGCCGGGCCTTCCTCGCCGAGGTCGGCCGACTGATCGCCCCCGGAGACGGGTTCCTCGTGGGCCTGGACCTGGTCAAGCCGGCGACGGTCCTGGAGCCCGCCTACGACGACCGGCTGGGGGTGACGGCGGCGTTCAACCGCAACCTGCTCCGGGTGGTGAATCGCCAGTTCGGGGCCGACTTCAACCCCGAGGCCTACCGGCACCACGCGACGTTCAATGCAGAGGCGTCGCGCATGGAGATGCACCTCGTGCCCGATGCGCACCAGCGCGTGCGGGTCGCGGCCCTCGGGCTGCGCGTGGAGATCGCCCCCGTCGAGACCCTGTGGACGGAGAGCTCGTACAAGTTCACCATGGGTTCTGCGGCGGACATGCTGGCCGAGGTCGGGCTGGCGCTGCGGGGCTGGTACACCGACTCGCGCGGCATGTTCGCCCTGGCCCTCGCCGGATGGCCATGACTGGGCGCCGGACCTTCGGGGCCGTGACCACGGCCACGTTCCGCCTCTACGTCCACGACGACCTGACCGACGACGTGACCGCGCGCCACGGCCCGCAGTCGGAGGCGCTGAGGCTCGCGCGTGAGCTCATGGCCCTGGTGGCGCGCGACTCCGGCCGCGTGACCGTGCTCACCCTGGAGCAGCAGCTCCGCGCGCTCGCCGCCCGGGGCCCCTTCCCGCCGTTCCCCCTGGCCGTCGGGATCGGGGGGGCGGGCGAGAGAGTCGCGCGCCACGTGCACGCGCGCACCGGCTGGTTTCCCCGCATCGCGCGGGTAGACGCCGCGCGCGAGGAGGACGGCGGGGGCGGGTACCGGGTGGTGAGCTGTGGGGCGCAATCGCTGGCGGCTCAGCTCGAGGTCGCGCGCGACTGCCTGGCCGTCGCGCTGGTGGACGACACGGCCTTCTCGGGCATCACGGTCGAGACCCTGCTCGATCGCCTCCCCGTGCAGAGTCGGCCGAGCGCTCACGTCATCTGCCTGCGCGGTGTGGGCGAGACGCTGGCCCGTCTGCGCGCGC